>DHLV01000195.1:0-32194 GCA_002405445.1 Flammeovirgaceae bacterium UBA4659
ATGGGTTTTTAGAGATGCCCTTATAGTACTTGCGTTCAATCGTTCGAACTAACTTTCCTTTTATTTTCTGATTAGGATTTTGGAGCAGGGTGTCGTAGATGTATTCGCCAACGGTTTTTCCTGATTTATCAATTTCCAGTTGTGTCTTAATTTTTATTTTGGCATACATCTTATCCTTTAGCGCTTTGTCCATTACTTCAATCTCCTCGAAAGTTGGAAGAAATGAGATTTCTTGTTTGACGCTACTATCTTTTAGAGTTGTAGTCTTTACAATGAATTCCCTTTTCTGCCCAATCCAATGCGATATGTCGGAATAAAATGCCGCTCTGTAGTTCAGGCCGTTTTCTAACTGAACATCATACCAATACTTCTCATATTTTTTGTCTTTTTCGCCCTTGGTTACTTTCGATACCAGCGATGAAACGATTTCGAAGTCTTTTTCTTTGTCTGTAGAATCATCTTCTCGTTGATAGTACCCCCTCTTTATATTAAAGTTTAGAACTACCCAAGCCAATTCGGCCTTTTCGATTTTGTGGGTTAACGCTTTTTTTCGTAGGTAATACAAAGTCCAGTCATAAGGAATTTTGGCTGGTTCTCCGTTTCGGTTTGTTTTATTGAGTAGTTCGGGCCGATTGATCTTAAAATCTTCGAGCATTTCGGCAAACGAAGTTTGGAAGATGAAGCCTGTTTTATCGTAAGCTATTTTCGGTTCCGAGTCATCTTTAAACTGGCCGGGGCGTATTCCAAAGTCGATTTTTTGAGCAAAGTGGTCTGGCAGAAATCCTAAGATGTTCAGGACGCGGTATAATCGTTGCCTGCGCAGCAAATACCTTTCGCGCAGTCGTCTGGCGCTGCGTAGTCTCGTTCTTTCCGCAGTTTGCGAAACGGAGTTGCCTTTGTCGAATTCTCCCAGAATGTCCTGAGGCATGGGAATCACACGCGTTCCCATACCGAGAATTTTCCCCGTTTTCTCATTAAAATCCTGATTGATTAACGCCCACCCAATGCTGTTTGTACCGAGATCTAAGCCAAGAATTGTTTTGCTGCTCATATTTTTTTTTACTTTTGTCCTACAATCTAAAAGCAAATCACAATAAGGATTATTCCGTTGTGAAAACATCCAAGGCGGCCCCGAGCAATCGGGGTCGTCTTTTTTGTCGTGCGCAAGTCTCATGCACTGTGAGTTTTGGCAATAAACCAAAGATTGCCTCAAACACCATTGGCAATGAAAATTATCCCAATCTCTGTGGCTGGCATACAGGAATCAGCAGAACTTCAATTGAGCGATTAAATAAAGTTGTTTATTTCGATCCTGTAAAGCACCAACGGCATTTTGTTGTGCTTTTTGCGGGTTACTACTTTCACAATTGAAAGTTAAACTTTGTTTTCTGCCAGAGTTTCGTTTTTCAGGCTTCAAGGAAACAAAAATTCATTGTAATGCACGGCAGGCTGCTAACGGCCTTGTTTAGCCCGTTTGGTGGCCGGCATGCGCAAACCAAAATGGTATGCGTGGGTGGGGCAGGCAGTATCAATCGCTCCCTGAGGGGGGAATCGGCTCGCTTACCTGTTAACGGTTGGCGAATGCTATGCTCGTCTGCTGGTCGCCAAAGCTGTTTGCGAAGTGCTTTGAGTCGGTGTAAATCTTTGTATGACAGCGGTTTAGTGTATTCTACAAACCACGCGTTACTGCTGCCTACTGCGAAATGGCGGTTTACATTTGAGCTTTTGGGTGGCGGGTAAATTTTACCGGGTGTGTCGGCTACAGTCCAAACATGGCATCGGAACAGAATTTACCGATAGGGCACATCACACCAAATGAAAAAACAAATGGTGGAATTACTGCCTGTGTTTCGGCCACACCGTCTTTGCAGTTGGGAAAACGATGCGATTTACTCGCCCTTTTGTTTCGTCTTCAAATAATCTAGATATCCGATGGCGGCTGCAAATCCAATGACCAAGGCTACAATTACCACAAAAATATTTGCGCCATCTGCCACGTTTTGATTGAACATAAAGCTGATTTTTAGAGCTTCAAAGATAAGGGGTCACGCCAAAATATCAAGTTGTATGCGCAAGTATATTTCGGGCTATATCGCAAGTTCCTCGCGGTTTTTTTTCAATACGGAAATGATGAACGCAATATGGTCGGTCAACTCCACGCCCAACAATTCGGCACCTTTATATACTTCATCGCGCTCTACTTTTGCCGCAAAACTCCTGTCTTTCAGTTTTTTCACAACCGATCTTACTTCCAGGGAGTTGATTCCATCGGGCCGCACCTGGCAGCATGCAATGATAAAGCCGGTTAGTTCATCGCACGCCAGCAGCGCCTTGTCCATTAGCGTTTCGTAGGGCACATTCCATTTGGTGTAGTGGGCTGAAATGGCGTGTGCAATCTCGTGCTCGCCCAGTTCGCGTAGCCTGGTTACGATCACATGCGGGTGCCGGTCGGGGTAGGCTTCATAGTCGGCATCGTGCAATAGGCCCGCAATTCCCCAGGCGTTTTGATCGTGCCCCAACTTTTCGGCATAGGCTTCCATCACCAGTTCAATGCTGCGCATGTGCCGCAGCAGGCTGGCACTTTTGGTGAGCGAAACCAGCAGCGCGTGGGCTTCCGATCGTGTCATTGCTTGTTTGGCGAGCGCTTTTTTCTGGAGTACAAAAAGTTGACCACGCCAATCATCACGATAATCCCAAGCACTGTAACGATGACGAACATCCGCGTGCTTTTGAGTTCAAGGGTATTGATTTCGTCAGTGGCTTTCAGTTGTTCTATCTCCTTTTCTTTTTCCTGTAGGTCGAGTGCTATTTCCATTTGGGCAATCTTGCGTGTGCTCTCTTCGCCATAGACGCGCTCTTTCGCTTTGTCGTAACGCAGCATGGTTTCGTATGCCTCTTTCATCTTGTTCTGGTTGGCAAAGTTGGTGGCTTTGCTCTTCAAAATAGTTGGCTCAAATACGTATGCCTGCAGCTTCTCGCTTAACACAGTGGCTGAATCCAAATAGGCCTGTGCCTTTGTACTTTGCCCGGCCTTGGTATACAACTCGCCCAAATTGACAAAAATGTAGAGTACCGTGTTTTGGTCATTGTCTTTGCGAGCCAATGCCATGGCCTTCTCATAGTATGTGGCTGCACGCTGGTAATTTCCCTGCCGGAAGTACAAGTTGCCGATGTTGTTGAGCGGGTCGGCAGTGACTTTGCCAATTTTTTCGCTGAGTTGCGAGGCTTGAGAAAAATACTTCAAGGCCTGCTCAAACAGTTGCAAATCGCTGTGCAAGATGCCAAGGTTATTCATCGATCCGATAATCTTCTCTTGTTCGCCCAGCTCCGTGAATGATGCGTTGGCCTCCTCAAAATACTTCATGGCTTGCCCGTAATCTTTTTTGATTGAGTAGATCGTTGCGATGTTGCTTTTGGTGGTGGCAATGCCATCTTTGTTTTTGATATTGTCGTAGATGGTCAAAGCACGCAGGTAATACTCAAGAGATTTATCCAATGCCCCCTGGCTTTTGTAGGCAACACCGAGGTTATTATAAGCGGCAGCCATTCCCTTGCGGTCGTCAATTTCGATTGCCAGCGCCAACGCCTGCTTTGCGTAGCCGATCGCCTTTACGGGGTTGGAGTTGAAGTAAGACCGAAACAATTCATTCAGGGTTTTAACACGCAGTTCGCCTTTGCTGATCGCAAGCGAGTTCTCCAAGCTGTCGGTTTGAGCGAAGGCCATGCCAATGCCAAAAGCACAGCACAGCAAAAATGAATATTTCATAGGAGGTTTGGGCATTAATAAGTAAAGCTAGTTTTTTTTTTGATATGAAACATGCCCTGTAAGCAGACAATTTGCGGGTATTGCATAACGTATGTTGGCGGTAAACAAATACAGATCACGTTTATTTGAATGTTGGTGCTGCTCAACAGCCCCCCGGTTGCCGCGCCATCGATTGCAATCTGATGGAATACGCACATGCTTCGGGCTTTTTGCCGCGGGTGTTGGTGGCATTCTTGGATGTGCTTACCGCAGACGTGTTTTGAAGTTCGATCATATTGTGCTTCCTTGGCGCATTGTTTTGCTATTTTCGACCAATTGCTATGTTCACCAAAATAGTTTTGCTGTTTGTACTCTTGCTGCCCAGTCTGCCTGCCGCAGCGCAGGTCGGCCAGGATCAACAACTCGTTGAGGCTACCATTCAAAAACTATTTACTGCCATGGCGAAAGGCGATAGCGCTTTGTTGCGCACAGCCTTTGCAGAACGGGTAACCATGGCTACAATATCGCTGGCAAAAGACGGAAGCCCCGTGATGAAACGTGAAACCGGAATCGCTGACTTTATGAGGGCGATCGGTACACCGCACCCCGAACCCTACAGCGAACCCATTTGGAATCTGAAAGTTGATGTGGACGGCCGGTTCGCACAAGCATGGTGCGACTATGCGTTTTACGTGGGAAAAAAGTTCAGCCATTGTGGGGTAGATGCCTTCCACCTGTACAAAGACCGCGACAATCAATGGAAAATCTTTCATTTGGCCGACACGCGCAGGAAAGACGGCTGCGATGTGCCAGAATATATCGCTCAACAGTTTCGGTGATGTCAATCAAAGAATGTAACATCGCCTGGCAGGCACGTGTTCAAGTACACCCCGATGGCTCTCCATTTTGATTAAGCGCAAGTGACCTTCCCTGCATGGGCCACTCAAAAGCACGATCCATGGCCCAGGGTGTGGCTGTCGCCATCAAGTTTACCGATACTTCTTTGAGTGGCAGGCAAAAAATCAGCGACTGATGTTTTTGCTGTATTTCAGCAATGTGCCATTCACCTGCTGGCCTTTGTCGTATTTGGTTTTTGAACCAAACATTCCAAAGAACCATCCTTTTTTGGCGGTGCCTGCAGCGGCTGCACCCGTTGTGCTTCCGGTGGTGGTAAGGCTGATGTTGTCGAAAATGATGGCATCTGCACCTTTGCTTTGGGCGCGCTTCATCAGCTTGCGCTGGATTTTGTCTGAACTCTTGCTAGCCGACATCTCCAGTGTAACCTTACCCATGATTTCGTTGGGTTTTTTTACATCGCTTTCGCGGAAGAAGATATCTACTGTTTGTGTGGGCGGGTATTGCCGGCCGTAATAAATAATTTTATTGCCGCACGAAGCGAGCACAAAGCATAAAACAACAAACAAATAAACTTTTTTCATCGGATCGAATTAGTTCAGATTGACTTTTGCCTGGTATCGAAGGGTTGCTACAAGCGGCTTCAACTTGTCTTGATTGAAACTGAATGTGACGCGCTCCTCAAAATTGCCATCATTGTCGGGCCAGAATACTCTCTCGGTTCTGTTTTTTGAAACAACGCCTTCGAATGTGCACTGGTATTTGAGCGCAAGACGAACACCTTGCGTTTTGTGCTGGCTGATTTTACTCTTCATCCGACTTATTTTCATCGTAATTGAGAGCTGAGCTTTTCCATCTTGCGTGCGCACTAATACAACGTCTTGCGCAACACCGTTTTCCAAGCGAACCGACCTGTCTTTGACGGCTTCGCTGTTGTCATTGATCGAAAATGAGATTTGCGAAAAATCTACTTTGGCCTGAGCCCATGAGAAACATGATGGAAAAAAAGCCACGGCAGTCAATACTTGCAATAGTTTTATTCTCATTGTATTTTTAAATTGAAATTAACCTAAAATTATGAAAAAAACTGTTATTACTTCATCACTTGTTATTTGCTTGGTGTTCATTGCCCTCTTGAGCCTGTTTTCGTTTCGGCCGCAGCAATCGGCACAGAAGTATCAGTATAAGCAGATCAGCACCGTTGAGTCGATCATACCTGGCGGTTTGGGTCGTTCTCGGATCTTGTCTACCGACCAAAGTGGCACAATGATCGAGAAGGAGCTCAAGAACTTTTACAGTTTTGTTGGCATTAATTTCGGAAACATTGCCAACAACGATGATGTCATTGTGTCACGCATCAACGAAATGACGAGCGAAGGTTGGGAATTGTATCAAACCAACACGGGCGTATCCAATGAAAAGAACGGGGGCGGTATTTTTATCACGCGTTATATATTTAGAAAACCGATGCAGTGATGAAGAAATCAAGACTTCTGCGACCTGATTTTATTGTCGCGCTGTTGGCAGTAGTGATTGGTTTGAGTACCATGTTTGTCTATATCTACCAGGCGCGCATCATGAGCAGGCAGGTACAAGCGACTACCTGGCCCTACCTGGAAGCAAATTTTTCGCAAGGTGATGATGGGCTGTTGGTGAGTGTTCGTAACAAAGGTATAGGTCCGGCATCGGTGGAGGCGGCATTTGTTGTGGTAGATGGCAAAAGGTTAGCAGAGGACCAACGCAGCGTTGATTCGTTGGCGCGTGCATTGGTGGGGACTCAAAAGAACGTGTTGACTGGTTATACCAACCTGATCAGTCGAGTGATTTCACCTGGTGATATTGTGGAATTTTTTGAGGTGAAAGACACCGCCAACGCAACGATTCTGATGAAATCATTGATCGAACACAGGTTTCATGTAGAGATCTGCTACAGTTCTGTATTGGGCGACCACTGGCGCGTGATTGGTTCAAAAACCATGGAATGCAAAAGCTGCGATTGATATTTTGCTTGTTGCTTGTGGTTGGTTATGGTCATGCCCAGCAAGACGAGATCCGAAAAAGTATTTTTTTGGAGGCGGCAGTTATGAAATCGATACCGTGCAAGTTATTGGGCTTTCGCGTTGGCTAGACTCGATACCCAACTTATTAGACAAGTACGAGATACAACTGATCAGTCACACCGACCCTATTGGTGGCAGGCGGTACAACGAGTGGCTTTCAAAAATGCGCAGCGAAGCGGTTCACAGCATACTAACGACCAAAGACATTCCAGAGCACATCATCCACGTAAAAGACTGGGCTTTTGAAAATCCGGTATACTCCAACCGAAGCTATCGGGGCATGTCGATGAACAGGAGGGTAGATGTGATTTTGCATCCGTTGGTCTATTAAAGCTACAAGCTCAAAGTTCAAAGAGCACGTAGCCCTTCCACTTTGGACTTTGAGCTTTCAACTTAAGTCCGCTTTCGGACACCTTTTTTCACAGACGGACGGCTTTAGGGCAACAAATCCATCATTTTGTGCGTCTTTTGACAATAATTGCGGTTGGCATATTATTCGCCATCTTCCCCGCGGTTAGCCAGTTTTATGCTCAAACTTCAAAAAATCGACAAGTACATTGACTCCCGCTTTCAGCGCACGTTCATTTTGAAAGGTATTGATTTACAGGTTCAACAAGGTGAGTTTCTCACCATCATGGGGCCAAGCGGTGCGGGCAAATCTTCATTAATGAACATTATTGGAATGCTGGATGAACCCTCTGCCGGTGAGTATTTCTTCTTCGATGAGCCCGTGCATAAGATGCGTGAAAAGCAAAAATCCGACATGCACAAAAACTACATAGGCTTCATCTTTCAGGCATACCATTTAATCGATGAGTTGACGGTGTATGAAAATATTGAAACCCCCTTGCTTTACAAGGGAGTAAATGGCAGCCAGCGAAAGGGCATGGTGGCCGAAATGTTGGACCGTTTCAACATGGTAGCCAAAAAAGATTTATTCCCCGAACAGCTTTCGGGCGGGCAGCAACAGTTGGTGGGCATTGCCCGTGCCATTGTAGGCCAGCCAAAGTTATTGTTGGCCGATGAACCCACCGGCAACTTGCATTCCGATCAAGGCAAACAAATCATGGACATCTTTCAAAAGTTGAACGAAGAGGGAATTACCATCATTCAAGTGACCCACTCGGAAGAAAATGCAAAGCGCGGCAAGCGCGTGGTAAAGGTGGTAGATGGAGCAATTGAATCAGATGAATTGGTAAAATGACAAACATGAGAACCGTACTTGTACTCATTATGTATTTTTTTTCCGTTTGCACTTTCGGTCAAACGAGGATTATCACCTTTGAAGAGGCGGTGGAAATTGCTCTGAAGAATGGTGTGCAATTGAACCTGCAGAAAAGCAATCTTGAAAACGCTCAGGTGCAAAAGATGGCCACTTGGTTGGGATTTGGACCAACTCTTTCTGCTTCAACGTCCTACAATCAAATCAACGGTAACTTCTTCAACCAAAATGAAGGAAAAGTTGTGAATGGGCTGTTTAACCAGGCATCAGGATCGATTAATGCTGCGATCAATATATTTAACGGGTTTAGTCAAGTGAATCGTGTGAAGCAATTCAATAACCAGTTGGATGCCCAGATGTACTTTGTAGACCGCACCCGGCAGGATCTGTTGAATGCTGTTGCCACACAATACCTTCAAGTGTTGCTGGATAAAGAGTTACTCCGCATCGCTACTGAGAATTGGGAAGTGCTAAAGAAGCAAGTAGAGCAAGTGACAGAGCAGGTCAAACTGGGTTCGCGCTCACCGGTGGATGAATACAACCAGGATTCTCAGGCAAAGGGAGCAGAAATACGGGCGGTGCAAGCCGAAATCAACTTGGTGAACGACAAATCAATGTTATCGCAGACACTACTTTTGGATCCTTTGGACGAGTACGATGTGGTGAAGCCCACGTGGCACATCAACACAATTGCCGAAGCTGATGGCGACCTGCAATCGGTTTTTCAAACTGCATTGCAGCGAAGGGGTGATTACCTGAGAGCACTAAAAAATGAGGTGGCTTCCAAGTATGCATTTAAAGCCAGTAAAGGGAATTTGATGCCATCACTTGTTGCATTTTGGAATATCAATACGTTTTACAACAAACTGGATGGCGACAACACCGCAGCAGCTTTTGACCAGCAGGTAAGGACAGATAACCTCAGGAAGGTGTATGGGGTTCAGTTGAACATCCCGATATTGGGCGGCACCGGCATTTTCCAAAATCGCGCCAACGTTGTGCAGCAGCGAACCACGTACTATAACAATCAAATCCTTAGAAGAAATGCTGAGGTGCAGGTGAAAGCTGATGTGCTGCGCGCACACCAAAATTTTAAGTTGGTGAAGCGCACGTACTACGTGTCGCAAGCGCAGCTCAATGCCGCTGAAAGCGCCTTTTCACTAGAAACCGAACGTTATAACCTGGGCGTTACCAATTTCGTGGATTTCATTAACGCCAACCGCGTGTTTGTGCAAGCGCAAACCGACAAGGCCCAGGCCGAATATCGTTTGCTATTTCAAAAAGTGCTGCTCGACTATGCAGTGGGCACGCTCAAAATCGAAGATATACAGCCCTAAAACCACCCATCTTTTTTTAAGGCTTTGTGCCTTTTTACCTATATTTGCGCCCCTAACGAAATCGTTAGGGCTGTTTTGGTATTAAAACAGTTATGTACAACCAAAATTTGCAGCAAAATGCCCACTTGTTGCATGTAATATGAGGGCAAAAAATATGGCCAAAGTGTCAAAAGAAAAAGAAACAGCCAAAGCCCCTAAAGGCGATGGTCAAGTTAAAAAAGCGCTTGCAGAAAAAGGTGCTGAAACGGATGTGGATGTAAAAACCGCAGAAGCTGAGTTAAAGGAAGACGACTTAGCAGCTTTCAAAGCACAGAAAAAGCGCGAAGAAGAAGAAGGCATCAGCCGCATGATTAAAGATGTGACAGCGCGCAGAGCCGCTACTGCATCAAACGTTTCATTGGAGAACTTCAATTGGGAGACTTTTGATCGCAAAGGATTTGGCGAAGGCTATTCCAAAAATCAAAGAGAAGAACTGGACAAACTTTTTGGCGGTGGTGTTACTTCGGTAAACGAGAGCGAAGTGGTGGAGGGCACCGTAGTAGGCATCAACGACCGTGACGTTATTTTGAATATCGGATTTAAGTCAGATGGCTTGGTGCCGTTGGCAGAATTCAAAGATATGCCCAACTTGAAGATTGGCGATGTCGTTGACTTGTTCATCGAAGAGCGCGAAAACGCAATGGGCCAGTTAATCCTTTCTCGCAGAAAGGCGAAGTTGGTGAAAGGCTGGGATTATGTGCAGAAAGCATTGGATAATGATGAGGTGATTGAAGGCTTTGTGAAGCGGAGAACCAAAGGTGGTTTGATTGTAGATGTATTTGGCATCGAGGCATTCTTGCCTGGTTCACAAATCGATGTGAAGCCAATTCGCGACTTCGATATTTATGTGAACAAGTCTATCGAAGTGAAAGTAGTGAAGATCAACAACACCAACGATAACGTGGTGGTATCGCACAAGGTGTTGATCGAAAAAGATTTGGAGCAACAAAAAGCTGTGATCCTTACCAACTTAGAAAAAGGACAAGTGTTGGAAGGTGTGATCAAGAACATGACCAACTTTGGTGTGTTCATAGATTTGGGTGGTGTAGATGGTTTGTTGCACATCACCGACATTTCGTGGGGCCGCATTAGCCATCCGGAAGAGTTGTTGAAACTCGACCAAGTGGTGAAGGTAGTGGTATTGGATTTCGATGGCGACAAGAAGAGAATTTCTTTGGGCATGAAGCAATTGACGCCTCACCCTTGGGAGTCGCTGTCGGCTGACGTGGTAGTTGGCTCAAAAGTGAGGGGCAGAATCGTCAACGTGGCCGACTATGGTGCTTTTCTGGAATTGCAACCTGGCGTTGAGGGCTTGATCCACGTGAGTGAAATGAGTTGGAGCCAGCATTTGCGCAATCCGCAAGACTTCATGAAAGTGGGTGATGAACTGGAGGCTGTAGTGCTGACAATTGACCGCGAAGAGCGCAAAATGTCGTTGGGCATCAAACAACTGACTGCTGACCCCTGGACTCGCGCGGAGATTCTTAGCAAGTATGCAGTGGGCACACGCCACACCGGCATTGTGCGCAACCTCACCAACTTCGGTTTATTCATCGAATTGGAAGAGGGCATCGATGGTTTGGTGCACGTATCAGACCTGAGCTGGACCAAGAAGATCAAACATCCTTCGGAGTTTACCAAAGTAGGAGAGAAGATAGAGGTACAGGTGCTGGAGTTGGATACGGTAAACAGAAGGTTGGCATTGAGCCACAAGCATTTGGAAGAGAATCCCTGGGATACGTTTGAAACGATTTTCACGATTGGCTCGGTACATAAGTGTACCATTCTTACCAAGAACGACAAGGGAGCCACGCTTGAGTTGCCCTATGGTATTGAGGGTTTCTGTTCAGCCAAGAACCTGGTAAAAGCAGATGGCAGCAGGGCTGAGGTCAGCGAATCGTATGACTTTAAAGTACTTGAGTTTTCGAAAGAAGATCGCAGAATCGCTTTGAGCCTGAAGGCCACATGGTCTACCGAAGAGCCCGCTCCGAAGGCTGCAGCGCCCAAGCGAGCCGCGGCTCCGAAAGGAAAGAGCATCGAAAAAATCAACCAAGAGGTGGAGAAATCCACGCTGGGAGACATCGAGGCATTGAGTGCATTGAAAGAGAAGATGAACGCGGCAAAGTCAAACCCTGAGGGCAACTAAGGAGAGATGAGCCGAAATATAAAGTGGCCACGCGAGAAGTGTGGCCACTTTTGTTTATGTTATAGTTAACCAAATTTTGAGCGGCAGCCCTGCGTGCCGCCAGGCAGGGAAGAATCTCTGTAAGTTGAAATTCGATGTTGTTTAGACCTCGCTATTTTGTAGTTTTGTGCTGTTGAATGAAGGTTTCGTGGCCGACTTGTCCCGCTGAAAGCGGGAGTGGGAACCACGAGGCCTGGCAGAATACTTGAATACAGATAAAAGGTTCCGTGGCCGAGTGGCTAGGCTGAGCTCTGCAAAAGCTCCTACAGCGGTTCGAATCCGCTCGGAACCTCAAAAGGCCCGCAACCCTCGGGGGTTTCGGGTCTTTTTATTATTGTGCCTCCACGGGTGTTGTTTTGTGCGCTGCGGCAAGTTCAAACGAAGTGTTGACTGGCTTCGAGTAAATTTGAAGCCATTAGTTTATTGCCTTTATAATGAAGTTGTCTACATCAACCGTTAAACTCTCTTCACCTGACCAAATCCGGAAACCAAAATAATCACCGAAGAATTCTTCGTGGGGCGTTTCTCCCATCAATTTTCCATTGACATAGAGTTTAAATGTGTTTGATACTTTTTTCAACATGATTTGATTTGGGGCATTGCCTGTTTGTACCACATCATTGGGTGTGCTGGTTATCAGGTCTTTTGCTGCCGGGCCTTTATTGAAAAGAACATAATTGCCCCAGCCCGTTAAGCCCATGAAGTGGAAGTACCCGTTAAGAGTGTTCAAACCAAGTACTGCTCCGAAGTAGTAACCGTCTGTACCATCAACTTTTGTTAAAGTCATTGAAATTTCAAAATCGTTGTTGGTATTAAAACTGAGCGGCAATGTGCAAAACCACGAGCCTCCCTTTTTAGACTTAATTCGATACTTGCCGTCCACAAATTTGAAGCTGTACTCTTCGGTTTCTGATTCTAACCAACCTCGGCTATTTTGTGAGAAATCCTCGACAAGGTAGGCTTTGGGGGTCGGAGGCTCCACATCGTAGGGTCGGTTTGTACCGGGTGTGAAAAAGAAATCGCCTGTATAGTCTGAAGCAATCCATGGCCGTTGGGCATCGTTTGATTCTGTTGAAACATCTGCCGCCACTTGTTTAAACACTTGCTCGATGTTGAGGCCTTCTACTATCATGTGCTTTAACAGTTTAGAAGTGAAGAGTCCGTTTTTACCTGTGCCATCGGAAGCAACCGATCCGGGCTTTGTAGCATAGACAATATAGGAGCCTTTTGGTGTAGCGACCATATTCAGGCCTTGTTCGCCCGAGCGATAAAAACCTTTAAAAGGGTTGTTCCGACAGGCATCGAGGATAAAGATATTGAGGTGGTTCCCGGCTTGCTCAATAGCCCGCATCACATAGTCCATGTTAAGACACTGGTCATCCAGATCTGCCTTGATTTGCGGATTAGCCTGCGCAGGAATCAGGTAATTCGAACCATCAACCTGCATACCATGGCCAGAATAAAACAAAACACCTGACGAATTTTTATCACTTTCAAGCAATTGAAAATACTTGATGATCACATCCTGCAGTTGACGTTTGGTTTGTGGATCATACGATTCAATCACCCGAAAACCCTTCGCCTTCAATGCATCTGACATATCGCGGGCATCGTTCAATGTGTTATTTAGGGGTGAAACATACTGGTAGTTTTTCACTCCGATGACAAGTGCCACTCTTTTTTGAGCACTTTGCGCATGAAGGGTCATTCCAAACAAAGCAGCCAGCGCTGTATTCAACACGTCACGGGATTTGAAGAATTTCATCACGGAAAAGCTGCTCAAAATTCAAAGATAAGAACAAACATCTCAAGTCAATATATCTTTCAAAGGCTTGCTTTTCCCATTTTAAATCCCTGTCACGTGCCATGCAGCAAACATTGAAACCACCTGTTTGGGGGTGTTTGATTTTTCGCACTGTGCCTGCAATGGCAGCGGGCACAAAAGTTGACGAGTACCTCTTACCTGTCATCAAAAATTAGCCCTTGGTTACAGTGCATACATATAAACGAAATTGGACGACCGAGGCCTGAGCGGTTCCGTAAAAAAAAGAACCCTTGATGTCGCAAGGGTTCTTTTTTGAATGATGAAATGTTTATCGTCTTTGAGACGATGCCTGCTACTTCTTTAAGTCGAAGCGATCGGCATCCATCACCTTGGCCCAGGCAGCTACAAAATCATGAACAAACTTCTGGTTTCCATCTTCGCAAGCATAAACTTCGGCAATGGCACGCAGCTCTGAATTAGAACCGAAAATCAGGTCCGCACGTGTGGCCGTCCACAGCACTTTTCCGGTTTTGCGGTCGCGGCCCTCAAATGCTGTTTTTGCATCTGAAGTGGCATTCCAGGTGGTACCAAAGTCAAGCAAGTTCACGAAGAAGTCGTTGGTCAATGTTTCTGCCCTTTTGGTGAGAACGCCATGCTTGGAACGATCGAAGTTGGTGTTGAGCACCCGCATGCCACCGACCAACACCGTCATCTCTGGTGCCGTCAGATTCAACAACTGTGCCTTGTCTACCAACATTTCTTCGGCAGAAGCCTTGTGTTTTGCATCGGTGTAGTTCCGAAATCCATCGGCAGCGGGTTCAAGCACTTCAAATGACTCTACATCAGTTTGTTCTTGCGTAGCGTCTGCACGGCCTGGCGTAAACGGAACCTTCACATCGACTTTTGCTTTTTTGGCCGCCTTCTCAATGGCTGCGCAACCTCCCAATACGATGAGGTCAGCCAGGGAAATGTACCTTTTGCCATTGGTGTTGAATTTCTTTTGAATCGCCTCAAGGGTTTTCAGCACCTTTTCAAGTTGCGCAGGGTTGTTTACTTCCCAACTGCGCTGCGGGGCCAGGCGGATGCGTGCTCCATTGGCACCCCCGCGTTTATCTGACCCGCGGAAAGTAGAGGCAGATGCCCATGCTGCGGACACCAGTTCAGATATTGTCAACTTTGTTGCAAGAATTTGACTTTTGAGTGCGGCAACTTCACGCGGAGTTACTTTGCTTTTCTTTGCCGGGATAGGATCTTGCCAGATCAGCGTCTCTTTGGGTACTTCTGCGCCCAGGTAACGCGCAACGGGCCCCATGTCGCGGTGGGTAAGTTTGAACCAGGCGCGGGCAAATGCATCCGCAAATTTGCCCGGGTTTTCGTAGAAGTGCCTCGATATTTTTTCGTAGGCCGGATCAAATCGCAGCGCCAGGTCTGTTGTGAGCATGATAGGTGCGTGACGTTTGCCGGCATCGTGGGCATCAGGCACCGAGCCGGCACCACCGTTGTTTTTCGGTTTCCACTGATACGCGCCTGCGGGGCTTTTGGTAAGCTCCCAATCAAAGCCAAACAGGTTCTCAAAGAAGTTGTTGCTCCATTTAACAGGGGTAGTGGTCCAGGCGCCTTCCAGCCCACTGGTAATGGTGTGGGCACCGTTACCTGAGCCGAACGTGTTTTTCCATCCCATGCTTTGTTCTTCAATGCCTGCTGCCGCTGGCTCTGCCCCAACATACTTTTTCGGGTCTGCAGCACCATGTGTTTTTCCAAACGTGTGGCCACCGGCAATCAAAGCAACGGTTTCTTCATCATTCATTGCCATCCGGCCAAAAGTTTCGCGGATGTCGCGCGCTGCCGCGATGGGATCCGGCTTTCCGTTGGGTCCTTCCGGGTTCACGTAAATCAAGCCCATTTGCACAGCTCCCAGTGGGTTTTCTAATTCCCGGTCGCCTTTGTAACGCTGGTCGCCCAGCCACTCTTTTTCGGAACCCCAGTACACATCTTCTTGTGGCTCCCACACATCTTCGCGGCCACCGGCAAAGCCAAAGGTTTTGAAACCCATCGACTCCAGCGCGCAGTTGCCGGCAAGGATCATCAAATCTGCCCACGAAAGTTTTTTACCATATTTCTTTTTGATAGGCCAGAGCAGCAGGCGTGCTTTGTCCAGGTTGGTGTTATCGGGCCAGCTATTGAGTGGGGCGAAACGCTGTTGACCCGCGCCCGCACCGCCACGGCCGTCACTCACACGGTAGGTTCCAGCACTGTGCCACGCCATCCTGATAAAAAATGGCCCGTAGTGTCCGTAGTCGGCCGGCCACCAATCTTGGGAGGTCGTCATCAACTTGAATATGTCTTTTTTTACTGCCTTCAGGTTGAGCGACTTAAACTCCTTTGCATAATCAAACTTTTGATCCATCGGGTTCGACAGTGATGAGTGCTGTCTCAGGATATTGAGTTTGAGTTGGTTGGGCCACCAATCACGGTTACGCGTGCCACCACCTGCGGCTTGCTGCAGTGAGCCACCGTGGAAGGGGCATTTGGCCGCACCGTTTGATATACCGTTGGTGTGGGGCTTGGTTGAAGGGAACGTTTCTGTTGTCATAAATTTAAATTAAGTAGCGGTTTATTTGTAAAAATGAATTGATCATTCAATCAAACTTTGAGCAATGATATCACGATCTTGATAATAAATCAAATTGATTATTTTTATGATCATATAGTTAATGTTTATGACTTTGACCCAACTCGAGTACATTGTAGCGCTGGATGAACACCGCCATTTTGTAGCCGCTTCTCATCAATGTTTTGTGACCCAACCCACCCTCAGTATGCAAATTCATAAGCTGGAGGACGAACTGGGCGTAAAGATATTTGATCGCACCAAGCAACCCGTTATACCTACCGAGATCGGTGAGACCATCATCGCGCAGGCTCGTATCGTGCTGCGCGAATCGCAAAAAGTAAAGCAACTCATCAACGACCAAAAAGATGCGATGGCGGGTGAGTTGCGCATCGGCATTATCCCTACATTGGCTCCTTACCTGCTGCCGCCATTGTATCAACACATACGCCAAAAGTACCCGCAGCTCAACCTTACCATCCATGAGAATATGACGGAGGAGCTGATTCGCGAATTAAAAAATAACAGACTCGATTGTGGCATTGTTGTAACCCCGTTAAATGATCACGCGATCAAAGAAGATACTTTATTTTACGAGGAATTGTTTGCGTATGTATCGAAAAAGAGTGTGTTGGTGAGTAAGAAGTATGTTGTTGCCAATGAGATAGACCCCAACAAATTATGGCTTCTCGAAGAGGGTCACTGTTTCCGTTCGCAGATACTCAACTTATGCGAGTTGCGGAAGAAAAGTGATCTTCATTTTCAGTATGAGACCGGCAGTATCGAAACATTGAAGCGGATGGTGGAGAGGAGTGACGGCATCACCATTTTACCGGAATTGGCAGTAATGGAATTTACCGCTGCACAACGGAGGTTTGTGAAAAAACTGAAAGATCCAAACCCTGCACGCGAAGTAAGTTTGGTTACCCACCGCGACCACATTAAAACAAGATTGATCAAAACGCTTCGGGCCGAAGTGCTCTCGATTGTGCCCCAGAAGATGCACAAGTTGAACCAGAAGAGAGTTGTGGAAATTGCCTATTGACCAGTCCCCCCAGGCACATCTTGATGATGTCGGTTCAGGTCGTGCCCTTTTCAGCCTGCGAGTTTTTCAAGTTTTGCAGCATTGATGATGGTGAGCGTGTGGTCGCCAATTTCAATCATTCCCTCGTCTTTGAAATCAGCAAGTGTACGGTTGAGCGACTCGGTGGCGGTGCCCACAATAGCGGAAAGGTCTTTTCGCGCTACTGCGACCGTATTGGGATGAGCTGATTTCTTTTGGTACAGTGCACGCACCTGTAATAATGCTGATGCCACCCGTTGCCGCACAGACTTGTAGGCAATATCGAGCAAACGTTGTTCTGCATCAGCCAGGTGATTGGCCAATATCTTAATGAACCGCCCTGCCACTTCCTTATTTGAATATATCAGGTTCAGAAAATCAGACTTGGAAATCAGCGTTGTCATTGAATCTTCCATCGCCACGGCTGACTCTTGATACTTCGTATTTTCGAGCAGCGGAAGGTAGCCAATGAAGCTTCCTTCCAAATGTATTTCTGTGATCAACTCCTTTCCGTCTTGTGTAGTCTTATAAGTTTTGATCTTTCCGGATTGCACCAGGATGAGTTCTTTGGGTTGTTCGCCCTCCATAAAAAGAAAGTCTTTCTTTTTGTACAGGTGGGTACGCTTTGGATGTGTGGCATCTCCCGGGGCTTTCAGCTTGTCAACATGGGTGAAAAAATCTGCCACTTCTTCTTTTGCACTAATGAAATTGGTGCGGTGCATTTCATTTTTCTTCAGGCGTACTTCAATGGCGTTCAGCAAGTCAATGTCTTCGAATGGTTTGGTGAGGTAGTCATCCGCTCCCAGGTTCATACCCCGTCTTAAGTCCGACTTATCTGCTTTTGCGGTAAGGAAGATGAACGGAATATTTGCAGCCTCGGGGTTTTGTTGAAGAATATGCAGCACACCGTAGCCGTCTAATTCAGGCATCATCACATCGCAGATGATCAGGTCCGGCAGTATTTTTAGCACAAGTTCAACACCGAGTTTGCCATTCGGTGCAGTGCTTACCTCGTAGTTAGACAATGCGAGAATTTCAGCAATATTTTCCCGCATATTGTCATTGTCTTCAATCAAAACGATTCTTCCTTTTGTCATAAACGCTTCTTTGGATTGTTGGCTTTCAATCACACGAAGATAGAAAAGTTGACTTTCTGATATGATGACGACACTCATCCATGCAGATGATAATTGTCATCGCTGCGCCCTATCAGTCAGATGTATCTTCACCCCATCTTTTTGAAATGACGAAAACCGCTACCGGGATTGAAATTGTGAAAGCTTCAGGTGAAGTGGTGATGTATTCCAAAGAAAAGTTGCATCGGTCGTTGGTGCGGGCGGGCGCCACCGAAGACGCCATCACCGTGGTCATGAATGAAATGGACCGGTTTATCAGGCCGGGCATGACCACAAAACATATTTTCCGGCATGCATTCAACACGTTGAAGAAAGCCTCCGGGGCAACGGCCGCACGATACAAATTAAAACAGGCAATCCTGGAAATGGGGCCGTCCGGTTTTGCGTTTGAATTGTTTGTGGCAGCATTGGTAGCGTGTGATGGGTATAGGGTAGAAACCAACGTGGTGGTGCCGGGGCACTGCGTAGATCACGAAATTGACGTGATCGCATCGAAACCAAACGAGCAATTGATGGTGGAATGTAAATTCCACAACCGACAAGGAATTAAATGCGATGTAAAGGTACCTCTATACATTCGGTCTAGGTTTCAGGACGTACTCAACGCCAAGCATAGCTATCAGTTTACCGCAGGCTGTGTTTTTACCAACACCAGGTTTACCGATGACGCTGCAAAGTACGGCACGTGCGCGGGTATGTACCTGACGGGTTGGGACTACCCGCAAAATAACGGACTTCGCGAGATGGTAGATCGAAATGCCATACATCCTGTTACGTGCCTGAGTTCGCTCACCGGGCGCGAAAAATCATGGTTGCTTGAGAACGGTGTGGTGCACACACGGGCGCTGTTAGAGAGCAAATCGTTACTCAGCAAGCTTAGGGTGTCCGCACAGAGGCAAGATAATGCGTTGGCCGAAATCAATGCATTATTAGTGGACAAAGGATTTTATTCAATTTAAAAATGTGAGTTATGCAAATTATCATTAACGACCATCGGAAACTGCACGCAGTCAAAACTGAGTTTCACCAGGCGTTTCCGAATTTTAAGCTTGAGTTTTTAAAAAAGCCCAGCAAAGTGGGAGGTAGTCCTTCTGAGAAGGAATTGGTGAAAGATGGTAACAGGATTGGTCAAGCCAGAGTGGTACACAACAAGGGTTTGTTGACAATTACAGCGGGTATGACGGCAGCTGAGTTAACGCAAAATTTCATTGATGTTTACGGCTTGTCGGTAAAGGTTTTAGAGAAAAAGAATGCAGCATGGGTTGATGCCGCGCCCTCTGCAATCATCCGTGTTTAACACAGGAGCGAATTGGCAAGGCCCTACATCGTTGGTTTTAATTGTTGTATTGTGAAGTTTTCTGTTGAACAAGGGGTGAATTTGGGTATGTTGAGCACGGAGTTCAACCGGCAGTACCCATATTTAAAGATCGTGATTTTTGGGGCGCATGGTGATAAATGGCAGAAGAAGATTGGTGACGACTATCGTTTGCCATTGAGAGGCGTGAGCCTGGATTTCAGAGGTGATCGAACGGTTGCCCAATTGAAGAAGGAATTTGATGATCTTCAATTGGTGGCATTTGTGTACAGGAGGGCAGGAAATAGTTGGGTGGAAACATCGCAAACTGAGCATTGGACACTCGAACAGCAGAATAGAGAGGGTGCTCAGATGCATCAAATCCACAACCACTAACGGTCGCCTCAAGGCTTCGTTCCGTTGCTGATCCTCCAACCGGGCAAAAATCTTATCAATGCACGGCCACCCATCATTCACTACGAGATCAAATCCGATTTCATCAGCAATTTATTGAGGAAGAAAAACCGTGAACGTAGTGCCTTCGTTGAGCTTGCTTTTCATTTCAACTCGCCCGCCTGCCATATCAATGTATCGGCCAACAATGTGCAAGCCGAGGCCAGTTCCCTGAACATTGGCGGCATTTTCAGCACGATAAAACCGCTCGAAGAGATGTTGTTGGGCATCTTCGGAAATTCCGATTCCAGTGTCCGTTACAGAAAGCATCAGATTGCTTTGATTCGTCTTGCTCTCGACCGTTATTGTGGAGAATTCGTACGAAAATTTGATCGCATTTGAAATGAGATTGGTGATTACATGGCGCAGCATTTTCTGATCGAAGTTCACCGCACTGTCCCCGTGGTGGATGTATTCGATTTTCTGGCCTTGTTTAGCAAGGCGTTGCATCTCATTGACGATGCCCTTGATCAGTTGTTGGAATGATTTGGCGGTGAATGATTCGGGATGCAATGCCACTTTGTTGTCATCCATTTTTTCCAATGACAGGAAATCCTCCAAAATATCTTTCATGTCACGTACCGCCTGTTTGATGCGGTTGATGTGTTTATCACGCTTACTGGCGTCCTCCGGGTTCGGATATTTTCCGATGAGCGAAACCGATGACAAAATGGTGCTGAGCGGTGTTCTGAATTCGTGCGATGCCATGGTAACAAACCGCGACTTCAGGTCGATCAGTTGTTTTTCTTTTTCCACTGCCGAAGCAAGTTCAACCTGTCTTTTCTCAAGCTCGAACAGCGTTTCCTTCAGCATTTTGGTGCGGTCTTCTACCCGTTGTTCCAGCTCAACGTTCAATTTTTGCATCTGTGCGGCAAATTGCACCAACTCATTCTTTTGCGCCTCTACGATTACTTCATTCTGCTTGGTTTTTGAAATATCAATAATAAACGCGATTACAAAACGGTCTCCGTTTGTGGTATAATGGCTCAGGCTGATTTCCGTTGGGAAAATCGTTTCATCCTTTCTGCGGCCGTGCAGATTCCGTCCCTCGCCCATGGCTCGGTGGCTTGGGCTGTGCATATATTGTTCACGGTGTAAATAGTGTGCGGCACGGTTTTCTTCTGGAATAAATGTTTCAATTTCACAGCCCAACACTTCTTCTCGGGTATAGCCAAACTGCACTTCTGCGAACCGATTCATTTTTACAACCCGTCCTTTGGCATCTGCAATGATGATGCCCAGCGTAGCAAATTCGAATACTGCTTCAAATTCACTGAGGGTACGTGATTGTACATTGTCCACTTGGTTGTTTTGGGCACGGTGCACCATGGTTTGATCCAGATGACCATTTTTCGAAATGTCGTTCGTTGAGTTTTGTGCTGCTGTCATTCCGTACAAATTTTACAAGCCTTTGAAGTAGTGCGTATGCCGCGCACCATCACGGGTTTTGCTGAGTCGTCTCTAAAAACAGTGATGCCCTTCAGGTTGTTTTTCCAAGCTTCTAAATAAATCGCAGCGACAGTCTGCGAGGAAGTCTTTTCCGGCAGGTTGATCGTTTTGGAAACAGCGTTGTCTGTGTGTTTTTGAAATGCGACCTGGTGTTGCAGATGCCAGTAGGGGGCAATCTCTAATGCAGTCTGAAATACTGCTTTTTCCCGTGCAGAGAGCGCTGTCCCCTTTGCAGACCCTGTTGATCGTACGGTTTGCAAAACATTTTCCGACTCCGGCACATTCTGCTCAAGATACTCCTGAAAGATCGGGTTGATGCTGCTGAGGGTTTCATCGTTGAGCACATGCGTACGATCAAAAGCCAATGCAAACCAAGGCTCAATCGAGGGTGAAGTGTTGGCCAAAATGGAAATACTGCCTGTTGGGGCGATGCTGGTGCGGGTGGCATTGCGGATGGGCGTTTGAGGGAAATAGACGCTCTTACCCCAGTTGGGGAACGCCCCGCGTTGCGATGCCAGTTGAACAGACGCTGAAATACTTTTTTCTTCTATAAAACGCATCAACTTGTTGCCGAGCGCAACTGCATCTTTTGATGCGTACGGTATTTGACGCTTGCCAAGCGCATCGGCCCAGCCCATTACACCTAAGCCGATTTTCCGATTACCCATTGCCATCCGTTTCGTTTCCGGAAGCAAGTAATAGTTTACTTCAATCACATTATCCAGAAACCGCGTGGCGATGGAGACCACGTTTGCCAATCTACCCCAGTCAAAATCACTCTTTACGGAACGGTCGTTTACAAAGGCCGATAAATTGATGGATCCCAAATTGCATGACTCGTATGGTAGCATGGGTACTTCACCGCATGGGTTGGTGCACTCCATGCTACCCAACATCGGTGTGGGGTTATACGCATTGATGTGATCAAGAAAGACGAGTCCCGGATCGCCCGACCGCCATGCGCTTTCCGCGATGGCTTTCCAGAGTGTGCGCGCGGGCATCGTTTTGGTTACGAGTCCCGTGTGCGGATGAACGAGATCCCAAGCAGCATCCGATTCAACAGCGCTCATGAATCGGTTTGAAATACCCACTGAGATGTTGAAGTTACGAAGTGTTGATGGCAGTGTTTTGCAGCTAACAAATTCTTCAACATCGGGGTGCGAATCGTTGATAATGCCCATGTTGGCACCTCTGCGCTTACCACCTTGCTTCACATACTCAGTAGCTGAATCGAAAATCTGTAAGAATGATACAGGGCCTGATGAAACACCTCCCGTGCTTTTGATGATATCATTGCGCGGGCGCAGTGCTGAAAAGTTGAACCCTGTGCCGCCACCGCTTTGTTGGATGAGTGCCGCATGTTTAAGTGTCGTAAATATCTCCTCCAGGCTATCAGCGATCGGCAACACAAAACAGGCACTTAATTGGTTCAACTTCGTGCCGGCATTCATCAGCGTAGGCGAGTTGGGTAAAAAACACAGAGTGCTCATGGCGTGATGGAAAGCATCTGCCCAACGCTCCACATCATGTTGGTTGCCCCATGTCAATTCCGCGTGTGCTACACTTCGGGCAACGCGCCAAAACATGTCATCAGGTGTTTCGTGTGCGATCAGGTACCTGGCATGCAGTAGCCTCAACGCATTGTCTGATAATCGGGCAGGGGAATTGGCAATACCTTTCATGGCAATCTGAACGCTACCTGAAAGTACGCACCAATTTCGCCACTGACTGAATGACCTTCCTCACGTGGAGTAGCTGATTGTGGTCATGTGTTTTAACGAGAAAAGTCATGGCAGGGCAAGATCAATGTCATACAAAGTCTATCAGCCGGTTTCGACATTGTAGCACAAAATCAGTGATATCCAATGGGTGAATTTATTGTCGATCGAATGAAGGCTGTAGGTTGTGTCGGCAAAACCATGATGGGCATCGTGTTTGCGATTGCTGCCCAAGCACAGGTGCAGACGGCCACCGAAATTGTGAAGCAAGCTGACGACAAGATGCGCGGCCAAACATCACAGGCAGAGATGATCATCCGCACGGTGCGGCCCGGTTGGTCGCGGGAACTGGCAGTGAAGACATGGATGAAAGGTAATTCTTTAGCGATCATACTCATTCAGGCACCGGTCAAAGATAAGGGGATCGTGTTCTTGAAACGGGGTAAGGAAGTTTGGAATTGGATGCCCCGCCTGGAACGATCCATCAAGTTGCCCCCATCCATGATGAGCCAATCGTGGATGGGCACCGACTTTACAAACGATGATTTGGTAAGGGAGTCGTCTATTGTGATCGATTACAACCACACGCTGGCGGGAGACACGGTGGTGGCAGGCCGCGATTGTCACATCATCGAGATGATGCCAAAGCCTGATGCACCCGTGGTTTGGAGCAAACTGATTGTGTGTATCGACAAAAAGGATTACCTCGAATTATACACGCGCTTTTTTGACGATGACGGCAAACTTGTGAACATCCTCCTTGCGAGTGACATTAAGAAAATGGATGGGCGGCTGATTCCCACGCGGTTGGAGATGATACCTGCGGACAAAAAGAATCAGAAGACGGAGATTGTCTATACTTATATTCTGTTCAACAAGCCAATCGATGATCAGTTGTTTACGCTCGAAAACATGAGGATGATAAAATGAAACGGCATGTGGTTGCTTAAATTATCGTGGAAGAACATTTGGCGAAACCGCAACCGTACGCTCATCAATATGGCCGCTGTAGGTTTTGCCGTGCTGCTTTCGGTGGTTACCAACAGCCTGCAAGATGGTGTGTTTGGCAACCTGGTCAAAAATGTCGTGGGCTTTTACTCAGGGTACATTCAAATTCATAAGCAAGGTTATTGGGACGAACGCATATTAGACAACGCACTGACGCGATCTGAAGCGTTTGAAAAAAAAATTTTGGATGTGCCCAACGTTCGTCTTGCCACGCCCCGCCTCGAATCATTTGTGCTGGCATCGTCCAGTGAGCTCACAAAAGGTGCGCTTGTGGTGGGAGTATTGCCGGAATCCGAAACCGGTGTGACCCGCTTAACCGAGAAGATCACCAGCGGAAAATACCTGGATGCGGTTGATGGTGAGGTTTTGATTGCGCAAGGGTTATCAGACAGGTTGCAGTTGCAGCTACGGGATACCCTCGTGCTGATCGGGCAGGGCTACCACGGGTCTATGGCAACTGGAAAATATGCCATCAAAGGTATTTTGAGATTTGGGTCACCTGAACTGAATGATCAAGCCATCTTTATGTCTCTGGCCACTGCACAAGAGCTATTTGCCGCAGATGGGATGGTGACGTCTTATGTATTGGCGATGGACATGCCGGCTGCAATGAACGATACGGCAGGGGAGTTGCGCCTAGCATTGGGGAGTGATGCGGAAGTGATGACCTGGGAGGAAATGATGCCCGAAATTCAGCAACACATTCAAACTGACAAAGGGAGCATGCGTATCATCCAGGGTATCCTCTATTTGCTCATCAGCTTTGGGATACTGGGCACATTGCTCATGATGATGGTGGAACGAAAGTATGAAATGGGAATGCTGGTGGCCATTGGCATGAAAAAGCCGACACTGATGCGGCTGCTGCTGTGGGAGTCGGTGATGACGGTGGTGATGGGATGTGCATTGGGTTTGGCGGTGAGCGTGGCAGCGGTGGGCTATCTGTATCGTTTCCCCATTCGGTTCAGTGGCGAGTTTGCGAAAACATACCAGCGGTTTGGTTTTGAGCCGATCTTCCCAGCCTCTATGGAGGCAAACATTTTCCTGACGCAGGGGCTTATCGTGCTGGGCGTGGGTCTGTTGTTGTCGGTTTACCCCATGTTAAAGCTCTTGAGATTGAACCCGGTAGCTGCTATGAAACGCTGAAAGACATGAAACTCACAATGGCCTGGCGCAACGTATGGAGAAACCGAACACGCAGCCTCATCATTATGGCTTCGGTGGCCATCGGGGTCTTTGCAGGTGTTTTTGTGTTGGGCATATATGAAGGCATGATCCGCGCGCGCGTTAGAAAAGTAATTGATTGGGAAGTAGGCCACTTGCAAATTCACCGGCCCGGTTTTTCAGAAGATTATGATGCCGGTGTAACATTGTTTGGCACTGCGGGCATTGAGGCGTTTCTTCAACACCATCCGTCTGTACGCGCATTTTCGATGCGCGCCATTACCCTGGGCATGCTTGCCAATGCCACCGGCAGCGCAGGGGTCGAAATCATCGGGGTAAGTGTGTCGGATGAAAAATTGACGTCAGGGCTTGACCGGAAAGTAATGGAAGGGCAGGTGCTCCGCATGGCGCACCCCGGTGACATCATGGTTGGAAAAAAGCTTGCGGATAAGCTCGGGCTCAGGATCGGTGGCAGACTGGTGCTCACGTTTTCTGATGCAGAGAAAAACATCACTGCTGGCGCGTTCAAAGTATGTGGGTACCATCGCACCAATAATGATCGTTTGGACGAGCGCGTGGTGTATGTACACCGTGAGACGCTGAAGCGCTACCTCGGGGTTGCGGGGTATCATGAAGTGGCAATTTTGCTGCAAGCGGATGAACTGCTAGAAGCAACCGAAAAAGAATTACAACAGCAATTTCCTCAGGCTGAAGTAAAAACCTGGAAAGAAAATTCTCCCGAAACAGATTTGATGGTGGGAACGGTAAATCAATATTCATATATCATCGTCATCATTATCATGATTGCGCTTGCCTTTGGTATTGTCAACACCATGCTCATGTCCGTTTTAGAGCGCACCAGGGAGATTGGAATGCTGAACGCGCTGGGCATGAACCATGCACAGGTTTTCAGGCTGGTAGTAATGGAAACGCTGATGCTGACGTGGGTGGGTGTGCCGGTAGGCATGGCAACTTCGTGGCTTATGCTGAATTATTTTTCCGTTGCCGGGATCGACATATCCTCTATATCGGGTGCGGTGATGTCAGGCTTTGGATTTGAGAGTGTTATCTATCCCACGTTTCCGCACGCACAGGTGGGCAGTATCGTCACCATCGTTTTGGTCACAGCTTTATTCTCTTCAGTATTCCCCTCGGTAAAGGCGATGAAACTCCAACCAGCCGATGCATTGCGACAATGATTGAAAACCAATGTTTTAACGATATGAAAACGGTTATTGATGCACACGAGATCAGTAAGACATTCAACCCCGAAACCATTCCCGTAGTGGCTGTCAATAAGGTACACCTTCATCTTGAACAAGGGGAATTTACTGCGTTGGTAGGGCCCTCGGGTTCAGGAAAGACAACTTTGTTAAATCTGTTGGGCGGACTTGATCGCCCGGACAGCGGCAGTATACTGATTGACGGTGTTGATATTACCGGGCTCTCTTCGCGCAAGCTCATCGACTTTCGCTTGAACAACATCGGGTTTGTGTTTCAGTCGTTTAACCTCATTCCCGTGCTCACCGCAAGAGAGAATGTTGAATTGATCATGCAGTTGCAGCATCAAAGAAAAACAGACATTGACAAACGGGTAAAAGAACTCTTTGGAGAAATTGGTCTAACAGATAAGTTGGATGCGCGACCCGCACAACTGTCAGGAGGCCAGCAACAACGCGTGGCGGTAGCACGCGCGCTCGCTTCCAAGCCGAAATTTGTGTTGGCTGATGAGCCTACGGCAAATCTTGATTCAAAATCAGCATCTAACCTGCTTGATATTATGGACGCGCTGAACAAGGCTGAGGAAACCACATTCGTGTTTTCTACACACGACCCGCGTGTGATAGAACGGGCCCGCAGGGTAATTACTTTGGTAGACGGTGAGATACATGCTGACACGGCACAGGTTGCAGTGGACAGTGCAACAAGGCGATAAAAAATGATTTGATGCTTAAAACGATTGTTGTTGCAAGCGTAACCTGTATGATTTTCAGCGCTAGCGTTGCACAGCATGGCGATACAGTGCGCGCTTCGCGCAAGTGGGAAGTACACGGCTATCTGAAAGACCTTCAAACGCTTACGTTCAATCGTGATTTTTCGCAATTGCTAACCGGTAATTTCATTCACAATCGACTCAACGTGAAGTGGCAACCGAGACCCAACTGGTCTGCCGGGGCAGAGGTGCGAACCAGGTTTTTTTGGGGTGAAGAGGTGAAAGCGAACAGCGACTTTGAGAAGCAGATCAGAAATGCCGATGAAGCCCTGCACATGACACTCGTGTGGCAGCCCAACGCCAGCATGCTATTGCAGTCTTACTTGGACCGCGCCTGGGTAGAGTACCAAAAGAACGCATGGAGTGTGCGAGGCGGCAGGCAGCGCATCAATTGGGGCCTTACCACACTGTGGAACGCAAACGACATTTTCAATACATATAATTTCCTCGACTTCGACTATGAGGAAAGGCCCGGACGAGACGGTCTGAAGATTGGCTACGCATGGCATGGCATGAGCAACATACAAGTAGCAGCAGTTGCCGGTGACCGGCCCGAACGGTGGGTAGGAGCGATCAAGTACTTCGCCAACTATCGCCAATATGATTGGCAATTCATCGCAGGCTTGTTTGAGCAACGGGGCACCATTGGCATGGGATGGTCAGGCAGCGTAGGCAAAACCGGGCTGAAAGGCGAGATGCAGTATTTTTTTGCACGACAAATGAATTTGTCAATCGAAGCGGACTATGTTTTTCAAAACGGGTGGTACCTCAACGGTGCATTTCTTTACAACAGCACCGGCATTAGCAAAGCTTTGAGTAATTGGAGTATTTCCTCATTTCAGCTATCACCCCGTAACCTGATGCCGACACAATGGAACGTAGCTGCGACCGTTTCGAAAGAGTTCAGCCCCATCTTTTCAGCCACCATCAGTTGTTTGTATGCGCCCGGCACCAACCTGATGATTGTTTTGCCCGGATTGCGCTACAACATGGCCACCAACATTGACGTGGATCTAGTATGGCAGTCATTCCTTGCTGAGGAATCAGGGTCATTTCAGTCCGTCATTCACCGGGCTTTCATCCGGGCAAAGTGGAGTTTTTGAGAGTGATGATGGCAGTTTGCGCTGGAACCGATTTTTGTCATCGCCATGCCACGTCATTGATGGTTATTTTGTGGCATGAACGATCAACCCAAAAAGCCTGAAATTCCGTCTCCGCCAGATAGCCCGGAGATTAAGCCCGAGAAAGGGCCCACGTATGTGCCACCCGCTCGCAACCCGGAGATTGAAACGCCAAAAGAACCGGACGAGCCGAAAACGCCCCGCGAAATTCCTACCTTGCCTGACAGCAAAAATGAAGTTAGTTGGATGTGGTAGTTTTCGTGTTTGAGTTGCTGGGCAGCGGTAGTACGTATTTTTCGAAGCAACGGCAAAACATAAGAGTAACTTTTGTAACAGGTAAAAGTGCAGACCTGCTTACATGGTGATGCATTGCCAAAAGGGGCGTTTTACACCAGCAGGAATTTTCAACTCATTGGGCAAACCGGTGAAGAAGCTGTTTCAATCAACGGGATAAATGAGCCTTTACCGCTCAGTTGTTCTTCTTGGAGGCTTTTACCACCACAAAACAGCCTTCGCCATGCCCGTTTTTTGGAAACTGGACAGCATAGGTTTCCGATGGATTTCCAAAAAGCGTTTGGCGGAACTCGAAATGACGGAATCCGACAGCGTAAAGCTCTTCTACTACCTTGTTTACAGTGTAGAATTTTGCGTGGCTGTAAAATATGCTGCCATCCTTTCCCGCTTCGTATATTTTTCCGGATTTACTTGCGTTGTCAATAAAACCAACCAGCAGACTGCCGTTCCTTTTCAAAACCCGGAAAGCCTCTTTGAATGCCAAGTGCAAATCGTTAAAATAAGCAATGGAAAATATCATCAGTACAAAATCAAATTTCATGTCGCCATAGGGTAAATTTTCAGCCACCGCGTCAATCGCATCAATACCTCGAGCCAATGCTAACGATCGCATTTTAGCAGCCGGCTCGACCCCCTCTTTGAGCTTGAGCGCCTGAGCATATCTTCCGGTACCCAATCCGACTTCAATCCCTCTCAATGTGTCACCTTCGGGTATTAACTCACGAACCGCTTCTATTTCAGATAAAAATACTGAAGAGTGTTTATCAAACCATTGCTCATAATCTACTAGGTGTGAATCGAAGATTTCTTTTGTGTTCATCTTATCAATTTTTTGAGTACGTAAACTGATTTCAATCATCCTTCCCGGGATTTTTCAGCGCTTTTTCCCGGCCTGCCGCGCTGCGCTGTTTGCCAAAACTCACTTTGGATATGCACTTCATAATCTACCTTCCTTACCGGCCTGATACTTGAAAATGCCCCTGAAATGTATTTTTGATTTCCCCTCTACCATTTCACCAATGTTTCCAAAATTCGTTTTACCGGAGCTTTTGCTCTCTGTGCAACCAGGTGCTTTGCAAACCAATTAGAGGCCAAGGTAGCTACGCGTTCCAGCGCGCCCGCCTCTTCAAAGAGGTGTGTGGCCCCTGCGATGGTGACAAGTTGTTTCTCTGAGCCAAGGAGGTCAAAGGCTCTTTGATTCAGTTCAAGCACTTGCTCGTCATTTGCACCCACTATCAATAATGTGGGTGCTTCAACTTCAGATAGATTGC
Source organism: Flammeovirgaceae bacterium UBA4659 (assembly GCA_002405445.1). Classification (GTDB taxonomy): domain Bacteria; phylum Bacteroidota; class Bacteroidia; order Cytophagales; family Cyclobacteriaceae; genus ELB16-189. Next base: position 29,784 of record DHLV01000195.1, read on the forward strand.
ACAACGCCATATCGGGCCTGCCGCCCCGAGATACTATCGCTTCAATGGTTTCGCTCATTTCAGCCGCTACGGTAAGGGCAGAGGCGGCACCCGTACTTGCACCAAAGAATCCGATTGGCAGGTGCTTTTCACCGAGGTGATCCAAAACCCAACGGGTGACAGCATTCAAGCGATCTGCCAGCAGGCGGATGTTGAAGCGGTTCATGTACACAGCGTCCTCAGCCTCCGTCAGCAGGTCAATGAGGAGTGTTGCAATCCTATTTTTGTTGAGGTGCTCTGCAACAAAATTGTTTCGCGGACTGAATCTGCTGCTGCCACTCCCATGTGAAAAGATGACTAAGGCACGCGCACCAGACGGAACCGTCAGACTTCCTTCCAGCACATGCTTGTTAACTTGTATTTTTACCGTTGCCATTTCAAAAAAAAATTAAATCTCTATTACATTTCGCCAGGGTTTCAGGTTCACTTCGCAGCTAATCAGCCTGCTTAACTGCTCACCTGTTTCTTTTTCCCAAAGTAGTATCTCGCTCAGTAGTTGCTGTGGAGTTTCAAGTGATAACTCCTCTGCAAGTGTGATGGCCGTGGTATATTCTGATGTTTTGTAATGATTGATGGTGTGCATACATGCGCTGAGCAATACATCGCGCATTCGCCCGGAGCCCGCAATCTCAAGCATTTGTTGTGTTTTACTGAGTAAACTGTTGATGATGATATTACGCTTACCCAACGGCTCAGTCATCAGGTAGTTGAAAACCCGTTCGATCTTCAGTCGCTTGTCGTGGCAGCTTTGCAGATACCTTTGCATTGCTTCCTTCAGCTGAGGTGATGATACTTTTTCCATGCATTGTGGAATAGCCGTTTGTAACTTCTTTTCTGCTTCATAAAGATCGCTTAACAGAATGCCCAATGCATCTTCCAGCCGTGTGATTTTTTCCATCGTGCTCAGTATTTGTTAGTTTATATTTGGTTATCCACCCATGTTAAGAAATAGCTCTTCATGTCCTTCGGAAGAATGGCTACCATGTGTCGCAGTTCACCCTGCGAAACATATTCGGCAAGTGTTTTGATAACTGCTTCGGTGGCGTCCATTGCATCCTCTATTCCGGAAAAATCACGCAGCGCAGATGTGCCGTCTTCGGCTATCACAACTTGCACAAATTCATCCATCGTCTTCACCTTTGGATACCTCTTTTGGGGTATCCAGCCGTCTACGTACAAACCTTTGATTACCAACGGCAATTGGGCCATCAGTTGCGCTGACTCTTCGATTGTCAAACGGTTGCGCATAGCGCGAAAAACACATCTAACCACTCTGCCAGCGCGGTCTTTGTTGGCGGGGTCATTTAAACGCCACGCAACACTGTTCAGGAATTCATTTCCCTTGGTGGCATGCTTTTCAAAGTTCATCGCATTTCGTCTTTAGCGTTTGAATCATCTTCTGAATCCCAATCAGTTGAAGCCATGATCACATCTTTTGCCTGCGCAGGCACCTGATTGATTTTCGCTTTCCTCTTTTTTATTTCTTTGGTGAGGTCTGCAACGATCTTATCAATGACTGAACGCCAGCTTTCGCCCTGTTCCCTGGCAAACAAGTCGTTGCCGGGCACTGCCAACTTTACTTCTGCAATAAAGTTCTCCTGCCTATTGCTCTTTGCCTTCTTTAAAATGATGTGGCATTGCTCAATCCGGTCGTATTGTTTTTCAAGCCTTGCCAGTTTGTTCAATACCATTTCCCGTGTTTTTTCCGCGATATTAATGTGCGGTGTTTGAAGGTTGATTTGCATATCGTTAGCTCATTTGTTTTGTTGATTGATGCTCTGCTCCGGGTTTTTACGCGATGTTACATATCCATGATTGCTGCAAGCCGAGTCCCCATCTGATTTGATGTAATTGCCGTCTTTCATCTGTGTCTTATTGTTCGACATTGTGGTACAAATCAATCGTATTTGTGCAGCTATAAAAATGATTTGCATCTGCATTCATGATGATATTTGTTTTATTGTAGTTCGGGGCGCTGTGCGATCATTGCTTTCGAAAAAAAACAGCAACTGCTTTAGAAATTGCCCTTTCTAAGGTGATGTATGACCGAAGGTTTCATGATATAGATCATCGCTTCCGTATTGATTGGTCGGCATTTTTGTGTTCGGTTATACGGTGATCAACATCAACATGCAATTGCCAAACCGAAAGGATAGTAGATGGTTTCTGAACATTGAACATGTATGCCTGAACAAAGACAAACAGACCAAATGAGATACTTGCTGCTGCATACCGCCAAAGTGCTGCGTGATGACGTAACCATGTTCCGCGAACGGATTCTGAATGCAGAGGGCGGCAACGTACCGCCTGATATCCGGGAGAAGCAAGCGATTTTAAAAGAAATTGAAGAAGCACTCAGACAGAAAGTGACC
>DHLV01000195.1:32313-34437 GCA_002405445.1 Flammeovirgaceae bacterium UBA4659
AAGCACTCAGACAGAAAGTGACCAACAGAAAAAGCGATTGTGAAGCAAGGTAGCACGGCAGGTGTGATCGATTTTGAGCAAATGCACTCGGCAGATGAAGGCGAGCGATTGAATTTTACCAAAAAGTTGCTGCGGATTGCCGGGGATTCCCCTGATTTGCTTTATCCGTATTACAATATTTGCGCATCGTTGTTGCGTTTTCACGAGGGTATCATTCAGTGGGCTGGAATTGACACCGTTGGAATGCTTGCTACTGTAGACCATGAAAAGAAATCTTTGGTCCAAATCCCCATCTTGCTCAAGTTGCTGAGATCGGGTAGCCTTGTCACATGTAACCATGCCATCTATGCGCTGGGGCTCATCGCCTCTGCGTTTCCCGATCAACGAAAAATGATCGTGAACGAACTTGTTTCAATTGGCGCGAATCGTTTTGAAACAGTTGAAAGCAACGAGCTCGTGAGTGCCAAATTGATTGAGACTTTAGCTACCATGGGGCCCGAAATCCAATCATACCCGGCCGTGGCGAGCGACATCAGAAATATTGCCGAGCGTGCGCGCGGCCCAGCAGCCCAGAAAGCAAAAATGCTGGCTGCCGGTTTGGGTTTAATCGTGAGTGGCCATTCGCCACATTGAAATACTCCTTTTGAATTGGCCACATTTCTTGCAATTAGCGCAATCGGAAGCGTGATCGGCCCACCATTCTGAGATCAAATAACGCAATTAGGAAATTCCTGCAATTAATCGTTAGCTTTGGTTTGCCATTGCGTAGAAATCCTCAACGGAGTACAAACCGTATGCACCACAGTATTGGTTTCAGTGTAGCGTAGAAATCTTTTTGGCTGTTGAGAAGGGCGCCTGGCGATACCGGCTTATGAGGGTTATTCTTGTCATTTGATGATGGGCTCGTTTACACCGCAGGATTCGGAAGCAGGCTTTCAGGCTTTGTTCGAAAATGCAACGATCGGGATACTTGTAGTGAACGCAAACGGGTTGATTCACCAGGTCAACCCGTTCATCGAAAGAAAGTTTGGGTACTCCGCCCACGAGTTGATCGGCAAACCGGTGGAAATACTGGTGCCTGAAGCATACAAAAAGAATCATGCACGCCACATACATCGCTATTTCGAAAGCCCCAAATCGCGGCCCATGGGTCAGGGTGTTGATCTATTCGGAGTGACTAAAAGTGGTGGCGAATTCCCCCTGGAAATCAGCCTGGCACACTACAAAAATGGCAACGAGAGTCTTTCCGTTGCTTTTGTCACTGACATTTCTGAACGAAGGAGAGCGCAGGATGAGCTAAAATCAAATGAGACAAAATACCGTGATCTCTTCGATGGATTGACTGAGTCGATTCATATTTTTGAGTTGCTGAAAGATGGCAGCGGTAACGTTACAGACGCACGGTTCGTTTTAGTCAATCAGGCCACGGCAGACCTTTTCGGCATGAAGAGGGAACAATTAGAGGGCAAACTACGCAGCGAGGTGTTGGGTAGCATGGACGCAGATTCCAGGCGAATGGCTGAACTTGCTCTGCAAACAGGTAAACGAATTACTTACGAGAGATATTACCCCGCCATCAACCGGTGGCTGGCCGGCTCGTTTTATTCTCCCGACAGAAAACAGATAGTAGCTTTTGTGCACGACATTACCCCCGTAAAGCAGGCTGAGGATGCCCTCAAAAGTCTCAACGAGGGTTTGGAATTGAAAGTTGCTGAGCGCACACTCGAACTCAAACAATCACTTTTCACGGAAAAAGAGTTGAATGCGTTGAAATCTGGGTTTGTGTCGCTGGCCTCCCATGAGTTTCGTACACCCCTCACCACCATACAAACCAGTATGTCGTTGATTGAGGCATACAGCGGAGATGACAACAAAGAAAAAAGGTTAAAACACATCGCAAAAGTAAAGTCAGTTGTAAAAAATATGGTGGACATGCTCAATGATTTTCTTTCGCTCGATAAATTGGAGCAGGGCAAAGCGGTGTTCACCAGTGAGCAGTTCTCTGTCACCACACTTTGTGAAGAGGTAAAGGAGGAAATGTCAACAATGCTCAAGGTCGGGCAGCAGTTGGAAGGTGACCTCCACGAAGCTGTCATCATCAATTCTGGCCTAATAATTCTGAGA
>DHLV01000156.1:0-11328 GCA_002405445.1 Flammeovirgaceae bacterium UBA4659
GAAGAACACCAACGAGGGCGAGGGGTGCTCCGTTTAATAAAGGGCGTGACAAAGCGTACCTGGGAGTTCCAGCAAACCTAGTTGCTTATGCGTGCCGAGTTTCTTTTCAAAGAGGTGGTGGCGGATACCTCTCCTTCAACTCAAAAACAAAATTAATAGACCATTACGAGAAGACACTTGGAGCCGTTCATTTCGGTGGGTCGTTGATGGTCATAACGCCAGATAATTCTTTAAAGCTTATTGACAAATACTTTAACGACTAGACATATGGGAATAATCCGTGAACCTTTAGATGTTGACTTTGTGGTGGACCCAAGACCATTAACCGACAAAGAGAGAAAATTGATAAGTGATTTTATTAAGGCTGATAAGTTAAAAAGAGCGAAACCTGCAAAAACATTGAAAAGCAAGCAAGCTCAGAAGAAGCGCAAATCAGCAAGAGTAAGTTAATACCGCACATCAAAAAATTGGTTCCTGAATTTGGCACTGCCCAATACCCACAGCCCATTGTTAACCACGCCTTTGCCCGCGAGCGGGTGCTGAAGACCTATGCGGAAGCGTTGAAGTAACGGGCTCTTTTTAGAAAACCTGTTTTTAGGCATTACACAAATACCCTAAATTTAGTTGGCTAGGTGTCAATCATGCACATGGCTGCTAGTTGGCAACAATGCCCTTCGTGTAACCCGACAAATTCTCAACGACAATAAAATAACGTTCGACATCCCACCTATCAAGTTTCTCCACGGGGACAAGTGAACGGCTCCTTGGACAACTGGGACTTAAAAAAAGAAACATAAAAAACTAGGACTCGACTCGGCTGACAAACAACGACTCGTCTAACAAATCCCCCACCGCACGGCAACCTAAAAGGATTCCCGCCCACGCTTTTGGCACTTGCCATTGCCGCTCATGCCACCGCGACTCCAAAGCAATGGCAAGAGCCAAATCCCCCATTGCTCCGATTGAAATTTTCCTTACATTTATTAGGGTTTTAATATTCATCAACAACTCCTTAACAATCGCTTAATAATCAGCACAACTAAGCCCTATAAACTTTGTCTTCATTTAGAATTACAACAGCTCTTAATTACGCACTTACTGATAGAGTAGTTGATGATAAGCTTACTGCAAAAATGACTAACCTTAACAGGGATATTTACGCCATACATGCCGAGTATGCTCCCAAGTACAATAACAAATACGAGTTTGTAGTTAAGATATACTTCGATTTTTGGGATGAAAACTACAAACTTTCCAATGAAGATTTGATCGTGTATGTGGGTATTAATAATGATAAGTATGAAATTTTGTTTGTGCAGGATGCTGACAATTGAGCCAAACCATTAGCTATGAGCCTACCGAATAACCTAAAGATTGCTTGCATTTTTTTCGCATTAAGTAGTTTTCCATTAACCTCATTGGCACAAGGAGGTGCTGCCGGCCACATAGTAGGCTACATGATAAAAAACGGAACAACCTCAGCCGTTCGATGTAATTCGATACAGCAATTAAAAAACGCTAGCCAAAGTGCGGGCAAAGCTTTGCCCATCTACCTGTTTAGTGAGAGTCTAAAGGCCTCAAAAGATGGTATATACTTGAATGAAAGAGACTTCTCAGACTTCTTTTCATCGGACTTTATCAGCCTATTTGACAGAAATGACTTAGAAACCAATAGATTGCTTAGACTTCAAGAAGAATCTTATAAAGAATATCTCCGTAGCTTAAAGTCTAATTCAAGCCTAGGTTACAATTTGCTGAAAACAGCCCAGCGAAGTTATTTTTTTATTGGGCCTATAAAGCAAGGGATAGAGCGAGACAAGCTAAAGATTAGAAATGCTCAAAAATTTCTTAAAAGTATAGGGTATTATAATTGCCCTGATAAATGTAAAATTGACGGCATCATTGGCGACAACTCCATAAAAGCCTTTGATAACTTTATCGCAGATCACGGATTAAATCAATCGCTACTTGTTCTTCGCAGTGATAATGATGCAAAGTTTAGAGTAAACTTCTTGAAGGCAAGTGATTTTTTTGATTACTATCAAAATGTGAAAGCACCTTGTTTTCCAAATGAATTTTGCTTAAGCAATAGGTCTATTTCTTTTAGCATTCAATGTAGTAGGCAAAATGTTTCTTCTGGTGTTGAATTTGATTTTTTGAATATTAAGATTGCTAGTTTAACTTATTCAAGCCACGGTGCTAAAAAGTCGGTTTCTTTTGGGGCGGACAATAAGAAACCCGAAACGCCTGAGTGTGACTTTGGTGCAGAGATTTGCATCGGTGATAACATCAATTCCACTCTAATGATTTGTGGTACAAACGTTAGTAGAGAAGGAATTGAGTCATTAAGCTTTACTGATACAGCCGGAGTTACTTACAATTTGAATCTAAAGAAATCACAAAATTGAATGGTAAACTCCGATAATTAACATGAAGCTACCCCTCATTTTCTCACTGCTCATCACAAACCTCACACTTCACGCGCAAACTGATTTTCGAATTGAAGTAGATTCCACCGGCCCTAATGCTGCATTAAATATCCCTAAGCGTAAAATCCAGGCAATCTGTGCAGCAGCATCAAAACAACCACCTAAACTTCTGAAAGAGATAGGTTTTTTAACATCATTTGAAGAACGAATCCTTTTGCACGAAGGCTATAAAATGCCTGACATAACAAAGTTGATAGATGCAGATCGAAACCAAATATTTACTATAATACGCAATGCATGGAATGAAAAATGGAGTAAAGTTTATTGTGAGCCCAACAGTAGCGGAATAGATGGCTGCGTTGATGCAATGCTCTTGATGTCAGAACAACGAGAGGCATTCAGGCATCTTTATGATACCGATTGGTACATTAAGGCCAATGTAAACCGCCTCGTTAATCTTGACCCTTACAGTCCTGTTAAAGATGCCCCCATGACTATAACGGACATCATGGAAAAAATGCTTGCCGAAAAATGGGGGCAGCTGGCTTACAGCGAATCTTTAGTGAAGGACATGCGCTTTACATACGACCAATTGATTAAATTCGGTGGAAAGAAAGCTAACCAATTGAGCAAGGAGGAAAAAGAACTTGAATTAAACCGCGCCAGAAAAGAAGCTAAAGAGAAGTAAAAGCATATTAAATGAAACTCACCCTGATCCTAACATTCATCACCATCTACGGACTGGCTCAAGACAGAATAGTTGGCGAAGACCCCAATGTCTTGCTGGATTCCCTAAACCCAAAACACATCCGTGCCATTTGTGTATGTTCAAAAAGTCAAGGAGTTTATCTCTACACCCAGTTAAAATACTTTACTGAGTTTGAGCAATTAGTGCTTAAACTAGAAGGCTACCGCGAAGCCGATGTGATTACAATGATGAAAGAAGACCCAAGAAAACCTTTCGAAATTATCCGCAAGGCATGGGACGAAAAGTGGAGTAAAGTGTATTGCCCACTAGATAGCAATGGTAGTGATGGCTATGTGGATGTGTTATTGTTAAGTAGCAATCAATTTCAAACTATCCGAAATCTGTATAGCGATAAATGGCATATCAAAGCCAACATCAATCGCATAGTAAACATCGATCCGTTTGAACCCGCAAAAGATAATCCGCATACCTTGGCCGACCTGATAGAAAAGATGCTTGCAGAAAAATGGGGCCAGATTGCGTATCGCCAATCACTGGCAAAAGATATTGAAAGCACATTTAAGCAGTTAAGAGAATATGGTGCCAGGCGTTATAGCGAGCTTACGGATGATGAGAAAGCACACCAGTTAAAATTTGCAGAACAATTACCCAAAGGAAAATAATATGAGAATGGTATCCATCTTCATATCGCTCATTGTCAGTGTAACACTTTCCGCTCAAAACAATGTGGGTGTTGAGGCAGAGGCAGACCCCAACAGCGCGTTAAATATACCCAGGGCCAAGATTGAATCTATGTGTAGTTGCGCAAGAAATTTAGCAACAAAGCTTTATAAGGAATTAGATTTTTTAACACCCTTTGAAGAGCGAATCCTGATTAAAGAAGGATACCGGGAGGCACAAATTATGAATTTATATGCAACCGATAGTGAGCGTCTTTTTGAAATTATCCGAACCGCATGGAACGAAAAGTGGAGCAAAGTATATTGTATAACTGATGCATCAGGTATTTTTGGTTACCTAGATAAAATGCTGCTATTCTCCTATCAGCACAAAGCCTTTCAACACTTGTACGATTCTAATTGGCCTATCAGAGCAAACATTATTCGTTTGGTTAATTATGACCCTTACGCACCGGTTAGTGAAAATCCTGTTACTATTATGGACATGATAGAAAGAATGCTAAAAGAAAAACAAGGACAGATTGCATACAGGCAAAGTCTGGAAGAAGATATCAAAAGCAAGTATCAAGACATTATTTACTACGGTGGCAAAAATGTTAAAGCGTTAAGTACAGAAGAATTTAAACTTGAATTAGAAAGAGCCCGAAAGGAAGGCAAATATCCAAAAGTCAAATAATGGTGTTTATATGAAGTTTATTCCATTTTACCTGTTTCTTTTCTCAACTCTATTAGTTGCGCAAGCTCAAGAGAAAGTTGGCCCCAATTTAAACCTGGGAATTGATGAAATGGAGATTTCAATATTGACAACAGCAGCCTGCCTGCCACAAAAGTCTGAGTACATCCACCTGAAATACTTTACACCTTTCGAACAAATTATTTTAGAATTAGAAGGCCATGATGAAGCAAGTGTTACTGAAATGCTTAGAGAAAAAACTATGAATCCGTTTGAAATTATTCGAAACGTTTGGAATACTAAATGGAGCAAGGTGTATTGTTTGGGCGGCAGCAAAGGTCTTGATGGCTACATGGACATAATCTTGCTTTCATCAGGTCAATTTCAAACAGTGCGTAACATTTACAATACCAACTGGGGAATTAAGTCAAACATAAATCGACTTGTAAACTTAAATCCTTACCAGCCAGTTGCTGAAAATCCAATGACCTTACTCGACATGGTAGATAAAATGATTGATGAAAAGTGGGGGCAGATGACATACAGTCAAAGCCTTGTCAATGACATCCGCTTGGTGCGTCAGGACTTAATTAAATATGGAGCAAGAAAAGCAAATGAATTAAGTGCAGAAGAACTTAAGCTTGAATTGGAAAGAGCGAGAAAGGAAGGTAAGTATTGATACCAATAGATATAAAAGCATGAAAACACTATTCACTTTTTTGGTTATCACTACCAGTTTATCTCTTTTCGCTCAAACTAAACCTGTTGCGGAAAAAGAGCAAAGGCTAGTGGATTCTGTTGTCAATGTCATGCGTGCCAAATCCAGGCAAGACTCAGAGGCAAGAAAATCAACGATAGATCCAATTCTAAAATCTTCACTTTGTGAAAACTTAGAGTATGGAGACTTTTTAGGTAAGGATGGAGAACTATATTTGAACATTACTTCGTTTGAAAGGTCAATTTACGGTATTGAATTTGACCTCGATTTCCCAGATAATTTTTCAAAGCAGAACAATACTTTTGAAGAGGTAAAATCACATGTTGAAAAATTTAGAAAATACTGGGAAAATAATAACTTATGGATAGAGACATGCTCATCGGACGATAGTTTTAGCACGAGCTATGGAGTTTATAGCATTCCGCAATACATTGTTTTTTATGGCAACAAAAAGCTTTTTAAGCGATTATTTCTATCGTCTGTTTATTTTCAAGATGAAGACATACGCACCAAACCCATTAATGCCGAAGGAGAGACTATGTTACAGTGGATAAATAGAGAACGTAGAGAAAAGAAAATGGGTGAAACTTCTTTAGAAGGACTTAAAGAAATAGAAGACTTCATGACACAATATTTTACGATTAAAGAGGAAAAATTATATCGAGCACAAAGAGCAAAAGAAACATTGGGCAAAGTCTCTGAAAGTATACCCTTCGATTATGGCTATGGCGTTGATAATGTGCCCACTATAAAAATCGGCACTCAGGAATGGTTAGGAAAAAATCTGAACGTGGATCACTTTGCCAACGGAGACCCCATACCTGAAGCAAAGAATGAGAGCGAATGGAAAACAGCAAACTATTTTCAAAGACCCGCCTGGTGCTATTACAACAATGATCCCGCCAATGGGCAAATCTATGGAAAGTTGTATAATTGGTATGCGGTCACTGACCCTCGCGGACTAGCCCCCAAAGGTTGGCACATCCCTGATTATAACGATTTCAAAACGTTACTTGATTTTTTAGGAGGTGAGGAGATAGCAGGTCTGCCAATGAAAAGCACAACAGGGTGGTATAGGAATAACGGAAATAATAAAAGCGGATTTAATGCATTGCCCGGTGGATACAGGGAAAGCGATGCATCATTCAAAGGAAGATATCTCAAGGAGCCACCTGACCGTCAAGGCTATGACGGAAATTTGTGGAGTCGCTCAACGAGCCAGCAAACAGGCAAACCGGCAACCTTTGAAATCTTTTCTTATGATAACAAGGTTAGGCTAGAGTTTTTTGAAATGGGTTGTGGCTTTCCTATTCGTTGTATTAGAGATTGATTCAAATAAATGACAGACCTACATATTTTATGGTACTCTACAAATATCTAAAGCCGGAACGAATCGATGTGCTTGAAAATAAAAGGATAGCATTCCCAAGTTTGTTCGATCAAAATGATCCGCATGAAGGGCAACTTGCCCTTTTACCCGATGTCAATGAAATGAAGGAAGCATTAAACGATAACTTTCGTGTTGAGCAGGTAGCCTACAAAGTTCATTTCGAAAACAGATATAGTCAATTTGGTGTATTCTGTTTATGTGAGAAGGCTGATAATATTTTAATGTGGGCGCACTATGCTGAAAACCATAAGGGCTTTGTAATAGGATTTGATACCACCAATCCATTTTTCAATAACTCTAAATGGGAAATGGATCAATTTTTAGATGAACGCATAGTTGGCAAGGGTTTCGGCTCTATTCGTAAAATGGACTATAAAACCGAAAAGAAAAAAATCAATATTGGAGATGATTACTCGATGTATGATATTTTTTTTACAAAAAGCCATCATTGGGAATATGAGCAAGAATATCGAATTGTGAAAAACATTTCTAAACCTTCCGATGGCACGGATATTAAAATGAATAAACAATTTCCACTCATTCAGTTTCCAATAGAGGCGGTTCGAGAAATAATTTTTGGTTTACAAACCGATGAAAATACCATCAAAAATTTATTGCACTTGAAAAGTGATTTTCCAAATGCAAAAATCCGAAAAGCCTATTTGAATTACTTGAACTATCAAATAGACATTAAGGATTTTGATGTAGCTAAACTTTAGGTGACGAGAAAACCAATTTTGCCCATGAAAACCTTTTTCTTTTTTGTTACATTGTTCTGCGCCTACACCGTCACCAGTGCCTTTTCTTCTCTCGATTCCACCCACTTCCAAAGAGGCATGTCCCACTACCTACGCCTTCACTACAAAGAAGCAGGCCAACACTTTACAGAAGCCAGTAAAGAAAATGTAGCCGAGGCCTTCACCTTGTTGGGCATTATGCACTTTCGGGGCGAGTTAGGGGAGGTTGATTTAGAAGAGGCCTGGAAGCTGGCTGAGGAAGGTGTAAGTCGTGGTGATAAGAAAGCGTATTACGTGCAAGGCATTTTATGGCAAGAGAAAACAAAAGAAGCCAATAGCTTAACCGGTAATGCGTATTTTAAAAATGCCATACCCACCATACAGCAGAGTGCCGATGCAGGCAGTATTTTTTGGATAACACGTTTGGCCTATTGCTATAACAATGGTTTGGGTGTGTCCAAAAATCAACAACTGGCTTTCAACTTGTATCAAAAAGCAGTGGCGGCCAACTATGCAGTGGCCATGCATAACCTTGCACTCATGTACATAGATGGGGATTATGTACAAGTAGATTATGAAAAAGCATTGGCGTTGTTTCGTAAAGCCGTGGCCTTAGGCTTTACAAGCTTCAGCAACAACACCGGCAGCGAAGTCGGCATTTATGATATTGCCTATGCCTACCACAACGGAAACGATCATGTAAAGCAAGACCTTACCAAAGCAATGGCACTGTATGCTGAGAGTGCTTCCCACAATTATGGCAAGGCCTACACGGGTATGGGGCAGTTGCTGAACCAGAATTTTTCCAAGGCAAAAGAATATCTGTTAAAAGGAATTGAGGCAGGCGATGCCGAAGCCGCCAGTGAGTTGGCCCTGCATTATTTGGATAGTGACACCGCACAGTGCAGGAAGTATTATGAGCTTGCATTGAAAATGAATGACAACTCAGGCTATGCAGAGGCGGGGTTATCTCATTTATACAAAAAAAATAAAGTCAAATCACAACGTTACGCTTTTCAGGCGTTGGCAAAAGGAGCACCCGCCAAATACGTATATGTGTCAGAAGTAAAAGTTGGCGATGTGGCACCCGATTTTCAATTAAAAAATCCGCAGGGTGAATTGATTAGTCTATCAAGTCTGCGCGGTCAGTTTGTGCTGATTGATTTTTGGGCGAGTTGGTGCGGCCCGTGCCGTCAGGAAAATCCTGAAATGGTAACATTATACCGCGATTACAATAAACTAGGTTTTGAAATTTTGGGTGTATCGCTGGATGATGACAAAGAACGCTGGACGAGTGCCATTGCCAAAGACGGAATTGACTGGCTGCATGTAAGCGATTTGCGCGGTTGGAAATCGGCTGCAGGAAAACTCTATTCAGTAGAGGCCATACCGCATACGGTATTATTGGATAAAGAAGGAAAGGTAATTGCCGTGGGTTTGAGAGGCGAAGGGCTGCGCCAGCGCTTGGATCAACTACCGTGGTTCGGCAAACAAAAATGAAGTTGAGCCACAGCAAAAGAAGTGTTTAACTTACTCCAAAATGACAAAAGTATCTTTCTTTCCCTTATCTGTTTTGCTCGTACTACTTTCATTGATTTACCAAACTGTTCACGCGCAGCCTAAAGATTGCCGACCTGTGTTGGCGATTTCTTCTCATAATCAATACATTAAAAACCTTACGGTGAATAAATCCGATACGGTAAATGTTTCGGTGTCTTGCCTGGGGAGTTGTGAGATCATCGCGGAGTCAACGGGTATTCGCATTACCCGCTTAAAGCCGGGTAGGTTTATATTTACACCTCAAACCGCTGGGGAAAATGTTGTTTACTTTTTCAGTAATTGCCCCGAGGGTACTCAGGTGCAGATGAATGGTTATAACATCAATATGTCGGGTAAACGGCCTATTACAGAAACTACAATAAGCTGTGTCAAGTAAAACAATCTGTATGAAATACATTGCTACACTATCCTTTTTGCTAACTGCGATTGTCGCTCAGTCGCAAATATCTTTAGCGGAAGCACGACTAAGTTTAACCGACAAGCAAAGTGAAATTATTTTAGGTAAAGCGGCCAATGAGCTTCCTGAAATGTTAATCAACGCCTTTAAGCAAGGCAAGCTGAAAGCTTACCGATTTGGTTTTCAAAAGGAGCCTGTTTATGGTAAACTAAAACAATGGCCAAATCCTAAAGACTGGAATGATTCATTTAGTTACGATGAAAACGATAGTGTTTTGTACAAAGGAAAATTGTATCGCTACATATTTAAAAGAAATGAACCGGGAGTTATCCAACTCGGGGGACTTACACCTGACATAGCACCCGATGCGTATGGCACCAACGATTATTGGATCGAATACAAGCGAGTGCCTCCAGTCATCGGCATGAAATATAGCCTGCCAACAGAAAATGATTTATTGAAAGCCGAGAATTGGGAAAGTGTGAAGTCAAAGGCCTTGCGACCTAGAGACGCATGGGATCCAAAAAAAGAGTATTACATGGGAGATCAAGTCGAATACCAAGACAAAATATATGAAGCTATACGCAGCAATGTAAAATCAAACCCTACCAACAAAGAAGACTGGCAACTCAGGTACTACGGAGTATCAGACGATGCCTTTACAGAGCTGCAATTTGCGTACAACAGTGACAGCCGCTTACCCATAGCGTTTCAATTGTCGCTTGGTAGAGATGGCCAAATTTGCATAGGCTTTTATATGGAAGCCGTGCAAAAATATTTGAAAGAAGCCAAACAAGAAGTGGCGGCAAGTAAGTTGGAAGGGCTGTTGCGTGAGATGGAGCGATAGAAGGCACTAGATTCTACTGACAAATCAGCATCAAAATCGGCCTTCCTGCCGAAACATCGCAATTGCTGTCTAATCAAAGGTCTCGCATTACAACATGTCGCTTACTGCTCTCGTTAGTAAGCATATAGTTTTCTCTATTGTTCCACCTTTAAATTCAAAACACAATGGCAAGTACCACAGAAACAGGTCACGCTAAAAATGTAGCGACCTTCGAGGATCTCATTAGCTTTTGTACGGGCTATGTAGCAGCGTACAATCCGAGCAAAGCAGGATTAAAACCGCCAGCCATCGCCCATTGGACAAAAGGCAGGAGTATGCAGAGTATTCCTGCCCTTTCATGAAATAGAGCAGCTCATTTGAAGAAGTAAGCACCCTGTTTTACGAAATTGACAATGTTGCTGACGAAGTTGAAAATATGATTTACGAAACTGACAATGTGACTCACGAAGCTCGCGATGTTGCTAACGAAACTCATAATGTAACTGATGAAGTTAGTAATGTGATTCACGAAACTAACAATGTGACTTACGAAACTAACAATGTGACTTACGAAACTAACAATGTTATTCACGAAACTGACAGTGTAACGCGAGAAACTCGTAATGTGACTAATGTCTAACCCGAGAGCGTAGCCGACCCAAGCGGCACACATGGTAAAGCCCGCACAATCCAACCCGCAAAACCAAAGCTTTGCCAAGAGTGCCGCGCCACCGCACCAATACTGGACAGATTAGTAAGAGCAAACCGAGAGATTGGGTTAGGTTGCCCCCGCGCTCGTAGAATTTCACAACAAAGTTCAGGGGACAAAGAACAAATGAATAAAAAACGGACAACCATGTACCGTGACAATCCATTCTTTTCCACGACACCTCAACGACAACGTAACGGCTGACTTATAACCCGAGAAGAAGGGCACATGTTGCTAACAAAATGCTTCTGCAATAGCACGGTGACGTGTAAGTTATAGGTGTTGTCTTCGTTCCACGTTTGGTGTCGGGGACAGGACGCGGCTTCGGAAGCGCGCTACTGCAGAAGCACAAACGTTCTGCTAGAAGACGAGCAGTTGTTGATGTATTATGATGTTGCAAAAGACAGGGTTTAATAGAGAATCTGGAATCTACTCGCCTTTGCCAGTTTTCTTCACCGGCAAATATCAGTGCGTATTTTATGATCGGTCGATGAAAATGT
>DHLV01000156.1:11592-11804 GCA_002405445.1 Flammeovirgaceae bacterium UBA4659
GATCAACCCTCATCGCAAAAAGAGGGGCAGTAGAGATTTCAGGTTTTTCCAATACAACTGTTTCCGGCCAAAATGATGACTACGCAGATGACCAAAACGTTGTAAACGGAAATTTTGAAGTGCTGATTTGCCGGGAATCAATATACGTTCCGGCAGGAGATTTTCCCGAAACGGTATTCTGCTGCTTGTTGTTGCACCGCCATTCCTGCTAT
>DHLV01000125.1:0-375 GCA_002405445.1 Flammeovirgaceae bacterium UBA4659
CAATCGCCACGCGTGGTTTATCTTTCCGATCTTGGCGTGCATAACCAAAATAGGGGACGATGACATTGACGGTAGACGAACTCGCCCGCTTCACCGCATCGATCATCAACAATAACTCCATGAAGTTTTCGGCAGGGGCAAACGTAGACTGAATGATAAATACATCATGGCCTCGCACCGATTCGCTGATGAAAGGAGACATTTCGCCATCGCTGAACTGTTGATAATCAACCCGGCCGAGCGGCTCGCCATAAGCATGGGCAATTTTTTCAGCCAGATAGGTTGTTGCGCGTCCCGAAAATAATTTTACCGCCATACGCAGTCACGTGAATTAAAAACCCGCATCGGTATGCGAGGCGGGTTTTGGTGGTTGTC
>DHLV01000125.1:546-4762 GCA_002405445.1 Flammeovirgaceae bacterium UBA4659
TCTGCTGTGTTACCATTACACCATAGGACAATACCTAGCCCAAAAAAAAGGTGTGCAAAGGTAGAATTAATTTTCAAATGCGAAAACCGGAATTCAAGGTTTTCAAACAAATTTCAGGGTTTTTTGAACACATGATTTATGGCAGCTCTTGCTCTTTTGGAGCGGTGCCTTCAACAAAACCTTCGGCCCAAAAACGATACTTGTCCAAAATCGATATCACGGCATTGCGCAGGTGGCGCTGGTTGTTGAAGTCGATGCTGCCGTAGTAAGTGGTGGCGTACCCCTGCCAGATAGAACGGTTTTGGCGCCTGTCAAAAAACTGGATCAGCAACGTGCCTGTTTTGAGATCCAATGTCTTGGGATTGTAGCTCAGTTCCACTTGCTGGGTTTTCACCCATTCTTCTATATCGGGCTGGTTGTAGCCATTAAATCGAAGGCTATCTGCAAACATTTTGTAAGCGATGATGAAATGCGGGCGGGTGTCGGTTTGCTTGTACCCTAAAAAGCGCATGCGGTTAACGATGGATTTTTCGATCAGTTCACCGGTGGAAGTGGTGTCTACCAAACCTAGCGGTTTCATTAACGTAAAAGTCCGGTAACGTTTGAAATTGCCGCGATAGCTGTAATCGTATTCAACAGGTAGCTCCTTGTATCCCAGGCAAGATGAAAGCAAAAACAAAAAAGGAGCAAAGGCTAGAGATTTTTTCATCGCTCAGGGGTTAAGAAGTGAAAGTTACAGTAAATTACAGCCAAGTACAAGGGGTTATCAAAGTCTTCACTCATCATCATGGCGGGCATGCTTTCCAATTCTTTTGATCAGGCCATCGGGGTCAGATATCATTTACTCAATAGCCTGTTTCTCAATCTCCCATATCAGCACGTCATGCGTACGGGCACACTTCTTCCCCTGCTGCAGCAGCGCTGCGCCTCATCTTTTGAAAAGGGTAAGTCTGCTACCGACATTCTACACGATTTTTTTGCGGAGCATGTTCCGCATGCCACTGCAGAAGAACAGTTTGATTTTTTATTCAATGTGATTCAATACGTAGAACGACAGGTTGCGCTTTTTGATTCGGTTGAAGACGCAGCCTTTGAGCAGGTGAACGATTTGAATGGCAAGGGAACGGTGCCGGCACTTCTGTTGCGGGCGAGATACGATAACAAAACCAACGAACTTCGCGAGAAGCTTGATCATTTTAGTTTGCGTGTGGTGTTGACCGCTCACCCCACACAATTTTACCCTGGCCATGTCTTGGGCATTCTCACCGATTTGGAACATGCCATCCGTGGAAACGACTTTACGCTCATCAATCAATTGTTACAGCAGCTTGGCAAAACGGGTTTTATCAATCGCGAGAAACCAACCCCTTATGACGAAGCATTGAGTCTGACCTGGTTTTTAGAAAATGTGTTTTACAAATCCATCCCTCAAATTATTGAATTGCTGGCGAGTGGTTTACAAATCAACTTGTCTGAATGGAAAAACCACAGTTTGATGGTAGTAGGTTTTTGGCCGGGTGGAGACCGGGACGGTAACCCATTTGTGACAACCGACATCACCCTGAAAGTGGCAGCACGCTTGCGTGAGTCAATCCTCAAATGTTATCACCAGGATGTGCGTTTGCTGCGCAGGCGGTTGACGTTTCATGGTGTTTACGATCTGATGAATACAATTGAGCAGAAAGTGTACAACCTCTTGCTGAAGAAAGAACACACCTACCGCACACCTTCCGAACTGCTACGGGAGTTGCTTGCAGCAAGGGCGTTGCTCATTTCTGAGCACAACAGCCTTTTTGTGGACCTGCTGGACCGATTTATTCTGAAAGTGAAAATCTTTGGTTTTTATTTTGCTGCCCTCGACATTCGCCAAGACAGCCGCAAGCATGATGCGGTCTGGAACGAGATATTGAATAAACTCTCGCAAAATCGCCAGAGCATTACAGCCCACGAATTTGAACAATTGAGTGAGGGTGCAAAAACTGACTATTTGCTGGAACTGAAAACCAATTCTGTGTTTGTTGATTTCGATCATGAGTTGGTCAACGAAACCATCCAGAGCATACTCGCAATCGGCAGGATTCAGGAACAAAACGGGGAGGAGGGTTGCCATCGATACGTGATCAGCAATTGCCAAAGTGCGCTGCATGTCATTGAAGTGTTTGCGTTGGCGAAACTTTTGATTGGTACACCAAAAGGCCTGAACCTTGACATTGTGCCGCTCTTTGAAACAATTGATGATTTGGCACATTGTGCTGACGTGATGCACCGGTTGTATGCAATTCCTCTTTACCGCGAGCACTTGGAAAGTCGAAGAAATCATCAAACGATCATGCTTGGCTTTTCTGATGGAACAAAGGACGGAGGATACCTGCGTGCTAATTGGTCAATTTTCCGAGCGAAAGAAAGCCTCACAGCGATTTCGCGCCAGTTCGGGGTAAAGGCGCTTTTCTTTGACGGCAGGGGTGGGCCTCCCGCACGGGGCGGTGGTAACACGCATGATTTTTATGCTTCCCTTGGCGACACCATCGAGCAGGAGGAAGTGCAAGTGACGGTGCAAGGCCAAACCATCAGTTCTAACTTTGGCAAGCCTGTGTCGTGCCGATTCAATCTCGAGCAATTGATTTCTGCGGGCGTAGAGGGTGCAGTATTTGGAAAAAGTCCATCGATGACAGAGCAGGAAAAGCAACTGCTTGACGAACTTGCACACGTGGGGCACACCGCATACCTGGATTTGCGCCATCACGAAAAATTTGTTCCCTATTTAGAGAAAGTAACACCGCTGCCGTTTTTTGGTGATACCAACATTGGCTCACGGCCGGTGAAACGCAACGGTGGTTCGGGTCTTAAATTTGAAGACCTGCGTGCTATCCCGTTCGTTGGATCGTGGGCCATGATGAAACAAAATATTCCCGGTTTTTATGGTGTTGGTTCAGCATTGCAGCAATTGCGTGCACGAGGCAAAGCATCGGAATTACGGTCATTATATCAAAACTCACTTTTTTTTCGCACTCTGTTGGGTAACAGCATGATGTCACTTACCAAGACTTATTACCAGGCAACCACCTACCTGCGCAACGATGCCGAGTTTGGTGCGTTTTGGCAGAAGATGTTCAGCGAGTTTGAACTGTCAAAAACGCAAATGCTTGATGTCTCTCAATTGAGTGAATTGATGGGCAACAATCCGGACATTCGCCAGTCAGTGTACTTGCGTGACCAGATTGTGCTTCCGCTCATTGCCATCCAGCAAGCTGCGCTGATGAATCTCCGACACTTGTCGGAGGATAATAAAATGCACGAGCCGCGCTACCGAAAGCTCATCATCCGAAGTATGTTTGGAATCATCAACGCAGCCCGAAACTCGGCTTAATTGTACAGTGATGAAAAACGTTAACCAGCCGACATTCAGGATCAAAGCACAAGCGCAGTTTGTTCAAAACAAAAAGTTTTTGAACAGTTTTAAGAAACGAAATCCGCGCGAGGTGGACGATTTGTTTCACGCTGCCCACGAGCAAGTCTTCAGCGAAATCGATTGCCTGACTTGCGCCAACTGTTGCAAAACCACCAGCCCTATTTTTTATCAGACGGACATTGAGCGGCTGGCGAAGGCTTTGGGCATCAAGCCGGGTGATGTCGTTGAAGAATACCTGCGCATTGACGAAGACAAGGATTATGTTTTGCAGTCTTCACCATGCCCGTTTTTAGGTGACGATAACCGTTGCCGCGTGTACCAAGATCGGCCAAAAGCTTGCCGAGAATATCCCCACACTGACAGGAAAAAGATGGTGCAAATACTCGAACTCACACATAAGAACACGTTGGTTTGTCCGGCAGTTTTTGAGATCGTGGAGCGTATCCGAAAACAGGCGACATAGGTTCGGCATATCGAATATACCAATACATTCGGTCATCACTTGTACTACCACCAAATTTCATTATTTTCGGGCTTGTTGGTATTTATTTTTCTTTAACGCATGAGTGAAGAGTTGCTGAAGGCAGTTGTGCGGTTTTTCGGTATTGTTGCCAAAGAGCGCATTACCGATGACGAGCGTGCCATCATCAAAGAATTTTTGTCGCTCCACCTCAATCAAGATGGCGTTCGTTATTACCTGTCGCTCTTCGATGGGTTTGTAAAGGAGAATCAACGGAGCACAGATCCAGCCGGGCCGATCGATGCTGACACCCAGGAGTTTGTAGACGATTGGGCGAAGATCATGCA
>DHLV01000196.1 GCA_002405445.1 Flammeovirgaceae bacterium UBA4659
GGCAGTGCTAAATGCTGTGCGTAATAAGTTGATAACGCGAGTATTTGTGTGTATAAACCAAAATCGAGACTATCAAAAAAAATATGAAAGAGTGCTTGCTTAATCCATAGAAATCGAAACGGGTAACTCTGCGAAGACAAAGGTTGCAAACGCGAGTTAAAAAAAACCTCAACGCTTCGGATAAACTGCCTCAAAACCTTTTGTTACATACTCCTTGCTTCCTTGCTTGATTGTAAATGAGGGTATCCAAACCTTTTGCGTTTCTGAATAATGCTTCTTGTCTTTTTTTTTGAAATTCTGCGTGTGGTACACTAGTTGGACGTAGATATCACTATCAGAAAAAAAAACGGTGTCTCCTTTGAGAATTCCGTTTTTAGAAAAATTGACTTTACTCATTTCCATATCAAAAAATTCCGTTTTTATGTTTCTCAAGGGATCAAAATGTACTTCGATCGGCAACTTTGATACAACAAGCGGATCCAACTCAACGAAAGTCTTTATACTGATTGATGAACCTACGTGTTTTTCTGAAATGTTTACAAACGCTTCCATGTAAGAAACACTAACATCCACAGAATCTTGCAGGGTTATATGGCCATAGCCATCCTTGCTTGGGCCTCTAAAATATCTGGGGTAAACACAACTGCTAGCTAAAATTGCTACTATAATGATTTTGGTAATATTCTTCATCTTCTATATCGAAATTGATTTTCTTCTGCATTATATTCATTTGTCCCCTCAATGCCATAAGGGTATTTACCCCTAATAGTAGCCAGCCACCACTGTTCATATAAACCCCGCCCAAAATAGCGAGCCCAGCCTTGAATCATCTGTTGGTAATAGTGAGTCATTTCATGGGTTGATGTTTTAGCATCGTCATCCATTGTCATTATAGAATTACCCATGGTAAAACCCCTTGAGCCTGTGAGAATAACATGTAACCCTCCGGACGTAAATGTTCACTCGCAACTTACTTCTAATACCTACTTACTTCGTCTCCAATTGCGCAGCGTACCGATAACGGAGACTTTGCACAAGGAATAAAATTTAGATAGCCCTTTCTGCCATTCGCTTTTTTGTGTTTTTGTTTTTTTCAATTCACCGCTCCTATTGTTGGCGCACGTTTGTAGCTCGTTCCTCTCGCCTTTACTTGTGTCCGAGGCAATCACGAGCCACCACCTTCATCCACATTTAACAAATCTACATAAAATCCCGTGACTATTTACGAACTTGTGGATTGAACCGGTATCGAAACCCCGTAGGTCATGACGGAAACCGAGCTCCGCAAAGAGCAAGACATCATTGAAAAGGCCAAAAAAGACCCGCAGGCTTTTGGGGAAATCTATGAGCGCTACTTCGACTGCATCTTCAACTTTCTCTACCGACAAACCGATGACGAAGCCACCGCAGGTGACTTGTGCTCCCAAACTTTTGTGAACGCCCTCAACCACCTGCAACGCTACGAGTTTCGCGGCTTTCCGTTTTCTGCCTGGCTATATAAAATTGCCGGCAACGAAGTAAACAAGTACTACCGCAAGCACAGGGGCAAAAAGGTATTCAGTATAGAAGAGGTGAAAGTGCGAGAGTTGATGGAGCAGACCAATGATGAATATGACGAACAAATGATTGCACGACTTATCTCCTATATGAACGAACTGCCCACCGACATGGTGCAGGTGCTGGAACTGCGTTTTTTTGAAGACAAAGACTTTAAAGAAATTGCGTTTATATTAGACATGACAGAAAGTGGCGCCAAGATGCGGACATACCGGGCTTTGGACAGGTTGCGCCAACAGTTTAACTTGAAGGTGAAATACGATGGGTAGGCACGAAATACGCATGCGCAGACAACGCACCACCGCCCGCGGCAGCGAGCGGTACCGCAATTACAACGCTGTGCTCAAACAACACGAGGCTGACATGCGATTAAAAAAAATACTCCGCGTGTTTACTTATTTTTTGTTGATTGCCATCGTTACCATTTTGCTAGTCATTGTCGTTCGTTGGGAAAAGCGCCAAGCAACCAAACAGAAAACCAGCGCCACCAGCTACAGACTTTAAGTTACAAGTCAATGCGCGGGCCATCCTAAAGATTGAGATCCTCCGCGTGTCTGTAAAATTTGCGCTAAAAATCTGTGTCTTTTATTCCACCAAAGGCTTCTACTGATAGAAGCTTCCGCTCGTTTCAATACATTTTCAACAACTTAAAATCCTACCCTATATGGAACCTAAAAAACATGCGAGCAAAGATTTGCACGCACAACGCAAGAAGTTTTTTCTCATCGGCCTAAGCCTGAGCCTTATGTTGGTGATCACTGCTTTCGAATGGACCACCGTTAAGAAGATTACTCAAAAACCTACTGAAATCGTAGATGTTGCTGACATCCCTTACATCGTGCCCGTCACTACGCAAACAGTTACTCCGCCTGAAGTGAATAAGCAAAATATGAAAGTGGACATAAAGCCTTTGGTGCCGATCGAAATAGTGGTTGCGAAAGATCCCATGGATGATGACCCGCGCCACTCGCCCATTGACAACTTAGCGCCTATAGACGATGCGCCCATCGCCATCTCCCCAATGGAACCGGAGGGTGAGATGGAGATTGTGGTCTTTCCGGAACGCAATGCCGAACCTGTAGGCGGCTACAAGAATTTTTATGAGACCATTGCGAAAAACCTTAGGTACCCCATGCAGGCAAGTCGCACCGGCACTGAAGGCAAGGTGTATGTGCAATTTGTTGTAGATAAACTCGGCCAGCCCACCGATTTTAAAATACTGCGCGGCATTGGCGCAGGTTGCGATGAAGAGGCCGTGCGCGTGGTACAAAGTGCTCCGGCCTGGAATCCGGGTAAACAACGTGGTAAAGCTGTTCGTCAGCGATACACGATTCCGATCAACTTTAAGCTGGGATAAACCTCCTGTTGCAGAATCAAAAAAGCCTCGCCAACTGCGGGGCTTTTTTCATAGCAGCACCCCCAGCACCAATCCTAAAACAATGACCAGCCAAGAGGGAATTTTGGTAAACAACAAAAGGCTGAATGTGCCAAAGGCAAAACTGAAGTTAAGAATACTCATGTCCAACGGCTGGAACAACAAAACGGCTGCAGCCGCTACCAGCCCGGTGTTAGCCGCGTTTAACCCCTCCAATGAAGCACGAATGGGGCGGAATTTTTTCAAGCTTTCCCAGATGCGGATCACAAAAAACACCAGAAATGTTCCAGGTAAGAAAACACCAGCAGCAGACATGAACGCGCCCAGCACCTGCCCGCTTATGCCGTAGTCGCGCATGGACAATGCCCCCAGGTAAGAACTGAACGAGAATACGGGCCCGGGTAATGCCTGCACAAAGGCATAACCGGTCAAAAACTCCTGGTGTGATGTGGGGTGATGCAAGGGCTTCGCATACTGAACAAACTCGCTATGCAAAAGGGGAGCCAGCACCTGACCCCCACCAAAAACCAGACTGCCGTTACGATAAAAGTTTTCAAATAATTTGATTGGCAGCGCCTGTGTAATTCCGCCCAGTGCAGCAGCCACAAGTAAGACTCCCGCCCACAGCAGAAAATTTGACCATGGCACATCCATCTTTACCTTTTCTTCTTTGGGGTGCGCGCGATACTTCAAGGCCGTCAGCGCCCCGGCCGACAGAAGAATAAAAGGCAGAATAAACGGACTGGGAAAAATGAATGATACAACAGCGGCCAGAAGCATGATCACTACCCCTGCTTTTGTTCGTACTGTCTTGAGCCCGATGGAGTACGCAGCAAAAGCAATAAACCCGACTGCCATCGGCTGAATGAACTTGGTGAACCCGAGCGAAACATTCTGTGAGGCAAAAAGGCTGATGGCAATACCCGCAACTGTCATGATCACGACAGAGGGTAGCATCCACAGCAGCAGCGTGAGGTAGGCCAGATTAGGGCCACCCAATTTATAGCCGATGGCCGTTAACGTCTGGGTGGAGGTGGGCCCGGGCAATACCTGACACAACGCATTCAGCTCAATCAATTCACCTTCTGATATGTACTTCCCTATGTCTACCAGCCGATGTTGAAAATGAGCAATATGGGCCTGGGGGCCTCCAAAACAGGTGATGGAGAGATACGCCACCTCCCGAAGGAATACCCGGTATCGGATGCGCTGTATCATCCGGAGCGTTCTATTTTTTTAGTCCGATTTCTCGAAGACGCTGATTGAGGAAGTCACCTGCCGTAATATCATCCCAAAGCTTGGGATGTTGCGCATCAACGCAGGCCGGGAGGGCGGCCAGGCTCATTTCACTACGTGGGTGCATAAAAAACGGGATGGAGTAGCGAGGTGTGTTCATTGCCTCGCGCGGTGGATTCACAACACGATGGATGGTTGACTTCAATTTCTTATTGGTCAGGCGCTCGAGCATGTCACCAACGTTTACCACCAGTTGTTCAGGCAGTGCGGTAATGGGTATCCACTTTCCATCGCGTCTAAGTACCTGCAGTCCATCGGCACTGGCACCCATCAGCAAGGTGATCAGGTTTATATCACCGTGTTCGGCTGCCCGAACGGCATCGGCTGGTACGGCATCCGGATTCTCAATCGGGAAATAGTGAATAGGCCGTAGAATACTGTTACCAAATTTTACCTTCCGGTCAAAGTAACGCTCTTCCAAACCCAGGTATAATGCAATTGCTCTCAGCATTTGTACTCCGGTTTGTTCAAGCCTGCGGTACACCTCCAATCCGATTTCCTTCATCTCGGGCACTTCAGCCGGCCACACGTTATCCGGGTACTCGTGCTTAACCGGATCGTGCGGATCGGTAACTTCTTGCCCAACATGATAAAATTCCTTGAGGTCTCCGGTGTTACGGCCTTTGGCGTGTTCTTTCCCTTTGCCGATGTAGCCGCGCTGGCCGGCCAGGCCCGGAATCTCATATTTCTGCTTAACGGCATCCGGCAAGGCGTAAAACTTTTTGATGGCCGCGTAAAGGCGCGAGGATAACTCATCGGTGAGATAGTGATTTCGAATGGCCACAAACCCGATATTATGGTAGGCGGTTCCGAGCTCATCAACAAATTTTTTCCGCTTTTGCGGATCGCCCGAGGTGAAGTCAGCCAAATCCAGCGAGGGTATGGTGTCATATAGGATTTCGGCCATGGCAGTGGTTTGGAGGGTATGGCAAGCTACAGAATTTTGCCTAATTTTAACGAAGGCATGGTTTTTGCCTACATTCACGAACCAACTTAAAACGGGATGGACAGAAGAACATTTGTTGAGCAATCGGTGAAACTGGCGGCCTTCACGGCTGTGGCAGGACCCGTGTTGGGTGCGCCCTTGGCCGCACTGTCTTTTTCGCAGGTACCTCTGCCCTATGCCAAAGACGCCCTGGAGCCGTCAATCGATGCAATGACGATGGATATCCATTACAGTAAGCATCATGCCGCCTACGTGAAAAATGTGAATGATGCCATAAACGAGGAAAAAATTACGGATGCTTCGGAGGTAGACTTTTTTTCGAACATTCAGAAATACTCGGCTAAGGCACGCAACAATGGTGGTGGCGCCTGGAACCACAATTTCTTCTGGCTCAATCTCGCGCCCGCGCAAGCCGGCACGGCACCGGGCGGAAAGATATTGGATGCCATTAATGGATCGTTCGGTTCATTCGATAAGTTCAAAGAGCAATTCACCCAGGCTGCGATGACGCGTTTTGGATCAGGCTGGGCGTGGCTGGTGAAAGAAGGAAACCAGTTAAAAGTGGGCAGCACACCCAACCAGGATAATCCGTTGATGAGTGTGAGCGATCTCAAGGGTACTCCTTTGTTGGCTTTGGACGTTTGGGAACACGCCTATTATCTGAAATACCAGAACAAGCGAAATGAGTACGTGGCCAACTGGTGGAACGTGGTGAACTGGAATGAAGTGGCAAGCCGCTTAGGCTAACTCCATCACACTTTTCTCAATAATGTCGCAGCACTCGTGCAACTGCTCCTCCGTGATTACCAGAGGCGGTGCCAGTCGAATGATATTCCCGTGTGTGGGTTTGGCTAACAAGCCGTTGGCTGCAAATTTCAGGCAGAGGTTCCAGGCTGTTTCACTTTCGGGCGTATCATTGATGACAATCGCATTCAACAGCCCCTTACCGCGCACCAGCTTTACCCATTTGGTTTTCTGAGTCAGCCGGCCCATGCGCTGGCGGAAGATTTGCCCGAGTCGGTCCGCATTTTCTGCCAATCGTTCATCTTTTACTACTTCGAGGGCCTCCATGACGATGGCTGCCGCAAGGGGGTTGCCACCAAATGTTGAACCGTGCTCGCCCGGTTTGATCACCAGCATAATGTCATCATCGGCTAACGCCACCGAAATAGGAAACACGCCACCGGAAAGCGCTTTCCCTAAAATCAGAATATCGGCACGAACGCCCTCATGGTCACTGGCCAGCATTTTTCCTGTTCGGGCGATACCGGTCTGGATTTCATCCATCATTAGCAGTACGTTGTATTTTTTACAAAGGGCAGCGGCAGCCGCCAGATAACCTTCTGCCGGCACATAAACCCCGGCCTCCCCCTGAATCGGCTCAATCCATAAGCCGCACACGTTCGGGTTGGCAAGCGCCTTCTCCAGCGCAGGCGCATCATCATAATCCACAATCTCAAATCCGGGCATAAACGGACCGAACCCTTTGCGGGATGATGGATCGGTTGAAGCCGAAATAATGGTGGTCGTGCGGCCATGAAAGTTCTTGCGGGCCGCCACAATCACGGCTTCATTCTCCGGAATATTCTTTTTCGTGTATCCCCATTTGCGAGCCAGCTTGATAGCCGTTTCGTTGGCTTCCGCTCCACTGTTCATAAACAGCGCCTTGTCGTAGCCGAACGTTTCACATACGTACTTTTCGGCCAGCCCGAGTTTATCATTATAGAAGGCACGGGAGGTAAGCGTCAATTCCTTTGCCTGTTGCACCAAAGCCTGAATAATGCGGGGGTGGCAGTGTCCCTGGTTAACAGCACTGTAGGCAGAAAGGAAATCGAAATAGCGTTTTCCCTCAACATCCCACAGATGCACACCTTCACCTTTACACAATACCACCGGTAGCGGATGATAATTATGGGCTCCGTATTCATCTTCCAGGGCGATGGCCTGTTGACTTCGGTTGATCGTTTCCACCATACTTACTGGGATTTGGGCTGTAAGGTAGCTAAATCCAATCAGAACAACGGATGTTACCAGTGGTGTAAAAGCAATCGCCAAACCGATGAGCAAATTGTATCTTAGCCATACAATCAATCGAATATGAAGAACCTTGTTTCAATAATTCTCTGCCTGAGCCCAATATTGGGCCATGCTCAAAACCGCGATACGTTCGACCCCAGGGTAACCGAACTTTGGGACCCAAAACCAAAGCAGGTCACGGCCATGCCCCTTCTGTTGGCGGCACCCTCAGATGCCATTCTGCTTTTTAACGGTAAAGATCTCAGCGAATGGACTTCAGGCGATGGCAGCCCTGCACAATGGGAAGTGAAAGATGGGGCGATGACTGTGGTTAAAGGAAAAGGTGACATCAAAACTAAACGGCTATTTGGCGATGTACAACTGCACCTGGAGTGGCGAACGCCTGTTGTGATCGAAAGTGAGGGCCAGGGACGCGGTAACAGTGGTGTGTTTTTGCAGGAACGTTATGAATTGCAGGTGCTCGATAGCTATGAAAACACGACCTACTCTAACGGACAGGCAGGTTCAATTTACAAACAGCATATTCCGCTGGTAAACGCCACGGGCAAACCCGGTGAATGGCAGTCGTACGACATTATCTACACTGCACCCCGTTTTGGAGACAGCGGCCGATTGGTTACTCCAGCTTATATGACTGTTTTACACAACGGGGTAGTAATCCAAAATCACGCAGCCATTTGGGGCCCCACCGAATTTAAGGGCGTGCCGTTATATCTGGCGCACAGCAAGGGATCGATAAAACTGCAAGATCACGGTAACCCGGTGAGTTACCGGAATATCTGGCTACGCGAACTCTGAAGCCAGCACGCCTGAAATAGAAAAGGTCGCTTTGAGCAAGCGACCTTTTCTAAATTGCATGCTCTCAGCATTAATTATTCGGTAAGCTGGGCATTTCCACTTCGCCCTTGATGCGCAACGACACAAATCCTTCTTCCACGTTTGCTGTCACCGTTACAGATTTATCGAACGCCCCGCTGGACGCTGCACTGTAGGTAGCTTTGATAAAGCCTTTTCCGCCCGGCATTACGGGTGCCTTTGACCAATCGGGCGTAGTGCAGCCGCAAGACGCCTGAACGTTCGTAATTACCAGCGGTACCGAACCACTGTTGGTAAACGTAAACTCATGAGTAACGGGTACGCCTTGCTTAATTTTTCCAAAATCGTGCACCTGGGTAGTCCAGGTAAAGGCGGCTACATCGCCTTTTGGAGCTGTACCGGCAGCCACTTGCGCATAGGCAAAGGCCGCCACCAACATCCCAAAAACAAGCAAAAATGATTTTTTCATTTGGATTCTATATTTAACGGTTTAAAAATACGGGCTTATTAAAGAGAATACAAACCTACTTCCACTTTACCTGCGGTTTTGTTAACAAATTGGAAAATGCTGTTAACAACCTGTTAAAAGTCCCTTTTGACCGTCAAAACCGAGGTATTTTTACTGCGTGAGTCGCTCCGCCCTTCGCTTCGTCATTGTATTGGCTGCCATG
>DHLV01000008.1 GCA_002405445.1 Flammeovirgaceae bacterium UBA4659
CATATATGCCTTTATTGAAAAGAGCATGCAGGGTGCCTACCTTCATTGCCGAAGCCTTGTAAGGGCGCAGGCTGCTATAGGATTGATGAACATTACCTACAATTTATTCCGCTAAGCACAACTCATGGTATGTCTATCAGGGGCGTAGTGGTTCCAATCGGAGCCAAGGATGCCTCGCCAAGAGGCAAAACCTCTGATGAAGAGTCTGCCAGAAGTAAAAATTGAAGAAAACTTGCAAAACAAAACAGAATCGAAAATTTACTTCGCAAAAATCGGGTTATTAGAGACCCCCTTAATTTTGTACAGCTGTAAATAAAGAGCAAAAGCAAAGAATGAAAAGATTAATCTTCACATTTTTTATATTTTTCATAGGAGGAAAAGCAGTTGCTCAAAACGAAATCACGGTGGCAAAAAATTCATTTTTAAGAGAAGGTGTTGCATTTGCGGGCTTTAGTGGTGGTGCCAGTCTGCGTGAAAGTGAAAACGAAAATTTACTTTTGGTTACTATTCAGCAGCAATCCAAAAAGGGCTATAACCTTATTTTTGCTGGAGTCTACTTGTTGAAACCCGACTTAGCCGTGGGGGCTGGAATGCGTTTTGATCAATCCCGTATATCAAAAACGTTAGTTGACCCTGATGGTATAATTTCCGAAGTGCGGGTGGCTGGTTCTATTATCACCTCGTCAGTCTATGTGAAAAATTTTATACCTTTAACAACCAACGGGCGAATCAACCTTTACAATATAGCCGGAATCGCTTGGGTAGCCGATCGAAGTACATCCGAAAATTTTAGTCAGGGTGTGCTAACCCGAACGTATACGCGCAAGAACGCATTACAACTGGGTATAAGTCCGGGTATTCAGGTGTTTGTGGTAGATGGATTTGCTACCGAAGTGGGTGTAAACGTTGCAGGGTTATCAGCTACCCGAAAGGAAATTGCTGTCAATGGCGTAGACGATTCCAGTGTTGACACGCTTGACCTCGACTTACGTGTGAACATCTTATCTCTTAACATAAGTTTCTATTACTACTTCCCAATCGGTAAATAATTTTGAAACCAGCATTACTATTCTCCTTTGCCATTATTCTACTTTCTAATTCTTGCGTTCAGGAAGATCACTTTGGCCTATCACCGGAAAAGAAAATTTTGTCCTTTATGCTCGAAGATCAGGTGGGCAACTCACAAATAAACCAAGACTCCCGTACTATTTCGGTTACAGTAAGTGCAGTAGCCAATGTTAATTCATTGAAGGCCATTGAGATTACTACCTCCACGTTCGCTAAAGTAAGTCCTGCGGTTGGCGAAGCTCAGGATTTTACATTACCAGTTGCTTATGCAGTCGTTGCTGAAGATGGCTCTAGTGTGGAATATACCGTAACCGTCAAGCAAGAAGGATCCGAACCGCAACTGGATAATGCCTCTTTTGACACTTGGTTTACAACTCCGAAAGGTTATCAGGAACCTGGACTAGATGCCAATTCAATCTGGGCAACGGGAAATGCAGGAACTGTTACATTAGGAAATCCTAACGTAACACCACTTGCAATTAACGGAAGTGATTTTGCAGCGAAATTAATTACGTTAGACCTCGGTAATTTGGCTGGTTCGATTGGACAGCGCATGGCGGCTGGTTCGTTATTCACGGGCAAATTTCAATTGGACATTGCCAATCCTTTGAACTCGACAAAATTTGGAATTCCTTTTTCTGCCAGGCCAAAGAAGTTTTCCGTGAAGTATGCATATAGTCCAGGCACTCCTTATCTCAATAAAAACGGACAAACACTTGCTAAAAACGATTCGTGCGATGTGTATCTGCTTCTTGAGAATCGTGAGGGTACGGAAGTGAAACGAATTGCAACCGGATGGTTCCGTTCAGGTGAAGAAAAGATTGATCAGTTTTATACAATCACCGTTGATTTAATGTACGGCACACTCGGTGCGAATGTGCCGGCCTACCAAAAACCTGTTAACGGTTTGTATGGCGCTTCAAATGAAAAAGTAACACATCTTACCGTTGTATTTTCATCCAGCTATAACGGGGCTTTGTTTGAAGGTGGAACCAATAGCACATTGGTAGTAAACGATTTAAAATTGATATATTAATAATTACGTATGAGCAAAGGAATAAAACCCGTAGATCCAAACGCATTTTTCTCAAATCGCTTTAAGGGCAAAGTACTATTCATCACCGGTGCAGCGCATGGAAGCATTGGTGGAGCGACTGCCATTCGTGCAGCAAAGGAAGGTGCCCGGGTATTTTGTGTGGACATTAAAGAAGAAGAACTTAATAAAACAGTTCAAGAGATAAACACTCACGGAGGCGAAGCCACAGCCTTTAAAGCCGATGTGCGCGATTCGCAAGCAGCAGAAGCTGCCGTAGCAGCATGTGTAAAGCAGTTTGGGGCAATAAACCTTGTATTGAATGCCGCTGGTGTAATGGATGGAAACGATCCTTCAAAAGCACAGGACTTTGATAACACACAACACTTACTGCCTGCACCTATTCACACAGCCACGGACACGTATTGGCACAATGTTATGAATGCGAACATTAACGGTATGTTCTACTGCATGCGTGCGCAGCTGAAACGAATGATTGCACAAGATACCGGAGGTTCAATTGTGAATATTGGATCCATTGCTGGAATTATTGGGCTACCCGGAAACTCTGCCTATTCGGCAAGTAAACATGCTGTGACAGGCTTAACCCGAAATGCAGCCATCGATTATGCATCATTCGGCATTCGCGTGAACTCAGTAAACATGGCACAAACCGATACCCCTATGGTGTTTCGTGCGATGGAATTTGTAAAGTGGGCGATGAGTAAGGGTTTGGGCAATGGCATGGCCAGTTTTAAGTCAGCCAGTTTGCTGGCCGCCAATGAGCCCGATAACCGGGGGGCAACTCCCTGGGAGCAAGCAGCCATCATTTTATTTTTGCTATCTGACGATGCCAGTAATATTACGGGTGCCTGTTATGCTACCGATGGGGGATGGACTGCATTCTGATTTGAACTTGTCAAAATAGTAAATCGGTTTTTTAGTGTGCCCGCCACAAATGCACCAAAACAAGACAATAACCTGGTAATGAAAAAGCTACTCTACCTATCTTTATTGTTTTGCGTAGCAGCAAAATCATTTGCACAAATTAAAGCGGATTCATTCAAACTGGAACAACTCAGACGAGAATCCGGTGTAGACCCCACACGTATCCAATCCCGCGCAGGCTATTCATTGTTGATATTTGA
Source organism: Flammeovirgaceae bacterium UBA4659 (assembly GCA_002405445.1). Classification (GTDB taxonomy): domain Bacteria; phylum Bacteroidota; class Bacteroidia; order Cytophagales; family Cyclobacteriaceae; genus ELB16-189. The sequence continues at coordinate 3,250 of DHLV01000008.1, forward strand.
TCAAGAAGATGCAGCTGGACAAATCAATAATCGAATGTCGTTGAACGTTGGTGTAAACCGATGGAATTTCAGCATGAAGTATGAAGCCATTACACGTACTACGGGCGAACCCGGTAGTGGCTTTATTTCCGGCATGGGTGATATCAAGTTCTCGCTATTGAATGCTTTCTTTGTGAAGGGAAAGCACGCGCTGGCCGGAGGGGCTGAGTTTTCGGTACCTACCGGTAAGCTGGGGTTTGGCTCGCAATACTTTTCCGTGTCACCTTCGCTTACATACTCTTTTACAATCAACTCCAGTCTATTTCTCGCGGTGCAACCCCAATACACCTTTGACCTGATGAAAGATCCTGTCAACCCTTCACTCAGTGTAGTCACGGTACGTTCCTTTCTAGCCAAGTTTACCAGTAATGGCTACTTCTTTGTATTTGAGCCAAGACCTATATATGATTTAAATAGTGACAGATTTGAATTGATTCTCTCCCCCATTATAGGCAAAGCATTGGGTGCTGGCTTCAACCTGATTTTATTGGCTGAGGTTTCAACGAACGAAACCACAATTAAGACCCGGGGTAACCTGTATCAGTTTGGATTCAATAAAAACTTTTAACATTGGAATTAGAACATACTATCACAAAAAAACCGGTACCTCCCGCTCAATTTACCAGCGCTCGGCTTGCGCTTTCCGATGATGACAATCCCGATGAGATCAACGGTACATGCTATTGCAACCGCAGTAGCCTGTGGTATTACCGGCTGCTCGAAAGATGAACCTGTTTCACCCTCCGAAACAATAGACAACGTACATTTCGTAAGCAGAACGTCCGGCACCTTCCTCAATAGACCGTCTTCCATTATCAAGCTTGAGTTGCGCGCAAGCGACCTCGAGTCAGGCCACTCGGTGGAAGTGCGGGTGATGAATCCCTCCGTAGAATCAAAAGGAGCCTGGGTGCTAACTTCCGGAGGATACGGAATCAGCTTCTATGGCATTGGCAGTGAAACCAACACAACCTTAAACTATGCCCCAAGCCCGGGACTTGAAACGTTTGAGGTGAGGTGGTTGGGTGATAGAGGTTGGGGAACTGGCATTGCCGGTGCAGGGTATCCGAAAGCGGTGCGGGCTTATGCATCTATTGTGCAGTACCTCAAAGAAAAAGAGATCACCAACCTCACATTGATCATTGCGCACGCAGGAAGTGGCGGATCGTTTCAAATTGTTTACAGTTTAACCCGCTTCGGGCTCGAAAAATACATCAACTATGCCATCTTGGTTGCTGGGCCACCAACTGCGGATTTGCGGCAAGCCGTTTTTGGCGACAAGACCCTGAATTCGTACTGGCCAGACGGTATCGGAGGCTTTCGAATTACGGACTACATTCAGGGCTAAGAAAATCGGGGTGACTATTGCAAAAACCACGCCTCCGCGCCACCTGCATTCGTATTAGATGCTCTCGACCAGTCTTCGCTGCTATCGACCGTAACGCGCCCCGATTTGAGTTATACAACCAGCTTGCTTTTTGTAAACACCGATGACGTACCAAATGCAGACGGCCAAGGTCTTTTATACTTCGATGCCGTACAAAGCCAAAAAGAATGGCACTTTCTCGCATCTGAAACTTCTCACGATGTTGCCGGTATACCTGCCGGTGCAGCCAAAATAAGAGCGTTGCTGCAATCTTTACTGTGATCTGGAATGCCAGGCGAAAGCCCATATTGGGCTCAACAACACGAAAGGTAATCGGGTTGAGTGCAGAGTGGAACGGCTAAAGCCTTTTTCATTCATATGGAGCTAAAAAATCCGGCACAAACAATAATGACAGCAGAGGCTCTCTTAAGTACGTTTCGTGCTGGCAAACAAACTGAAGCCATCTGCCGGTTTTTGTTATGCCTACAGCTTGCAGCGGTAATGCCGATACCGGATCAGAACTCCCCCCTGATGGTTGTGATTGATTTTTAGTCTGCCCTGGTGTCGAGTTTGGGATAATGATTATTTCGGGCTTTGCATTTCCACCAGAACGATTACCTTCACCTGATGAAAACATGCTGGATTACCTGCGTCCTGTTTTGTCCAATGGCCTTTTCGCAAACCATGAGTGATGAAGAAATCATTCGCCAGGCGCGGCAAGCTTCCAATGAAGGCATTGCCCGCAAAGATGTGGATGCCGTTGCCGCTTTCTGGTGGGAGGACTATGTCGTGATCACCGGGAGGGGCCATGTAGCCGCGGGCAGGGAAGCAAACGCTGCGGAATGGCGAAAAATGTTAGCGGAAGTTCCGTTAACCCGGTTTGAGCGAACTCCCTCCGAGATCATCATCAGCCGGAACAACCCCGAGCTGGCCTGGGAAAGCGGGCAATGGAAAGGGTTCAACACGTACAGCGCAGGCGGCCGCTACAGCGCCCAATGGAAAAAGAAAAACGGGCAGTGGAAACTGCAAGCGGAGCTGTTCGTGGCGCTGGAGAAGTGATGCGCGTTAGCCTTAAGCCACAACAAAAAAAGCTATGTGTATTCTGAGCGGGCCTCGCGGGTGAGTGCGCGGGTGACTCACTGCATGGTGAAATAATCGCGCTCAAAAAAAGGAAACGGTAGCGAAGAATCCCCTTTTTGTTGAGCCGTGTTGAGAAAGGGGGATGCTTCGCTCCGCTCAGCATACGGCTGCGAATTTATGAAGGAGGGTACCAACTGCTTAACCCGGAATCGCACCGCGAAGGCGATTCGGTACAGCCCCTCCGCAACAACCTCTCGCTTTTCTTCGTTACCTTTAGCACCATGCACCCGGTGTTGCATCACCTTCGCGAACGCCTGGCCGCCTTCAGGCGCAGGTACTACTGGAACAACTTCCTGCGCGGAAGTGTGCTCACCCTTTCGCTGCTGCTCACTTACCTGGTGGTGGCGGCTCTGCTCGAATACAACCTGTGGATGGGCTCGGCCGCACGCCTCACGCTGTTGCTGTTGTTTTTTGCTACAGCCGCGTACTGCATTTATCGGTTTCTGCGCGCTCCGCTGGCGTTTTGGCTGGCCAAACGCGGCCTGGCCGATGAAGACAGTGCCCGCCTCATTGGCCGCCACTTCCCCAACGTGCGCGACCGCCTGGTGAACGTACTGCAACTGTCGGCCGTGGCGCCCAGCGCATTGGCCGAAGCCGGCATTGCCCAAAAGTCGCAGGCGCTGCAGCATGTGCCCTTCGAAAATGCCGTGGATCTGCGCGAGAACGTGCGCTACCTGAAGTTTCTGCTGGTGCCAGTGGCGGCTATTCTGCTGTTGTCGCTGTTTAACTCCGCCATCTTCACCCAAAGCACCCAACGCATCGTGCAGTTCAACCGCGAGTTCAGCCCGGCCATGCCCTTCCGGTTTGTGTTGCCGCAGCGACCCCTCGCTTTTGTTAACGAGGACTTCACCTTCGTGGTGAAGACGGAGGGCGAGGCCCTGCCGGCCGAAGTGTACATCAACAACGGCACGCTGAAGATGAAAATGGAAAACACCGGCAGCGGCACCTTTCAATATGTGTTTGAAAAAGTCCAGGACGATTTGCGCTTTCAACTTGAAGCCTCCGGCTTTTTCTCGGAACCCTACACCATTCCCGTAATCAGTCGGCCCGAACTGCTGCAACTGGGCATTACACTCGAGTTTCCCGCCTACCTCAGGCGCAGCCCCGAACAGCTGAATAACCCGGGCGCCCTGGAAGTGCCCGAGGGCACGCGCATCGGGTGGAAAGTAAAAACGGCTCACGCCCGCGAGGCCTTTATCGAGTTCCGGTCGGCACCGGGCCCGCAGGGCATGCAAACGTCTGATAATCAGTTTTTTACCTTCAATAAAGGATTTCGCCAACCCGATGAATACTCGCTGGTGCTGGAGAATGAACACAGCAAAAACCGCGACCGCATCACCTACCCCATTCAGGTGATTAAAGATCAACACCCGGAAATTGTGGTGGAGAACCTGCGCGATTCCGTATTGTACAAAGCCGTGATTTTGGGCGGCTCGCTGGCCGATGACTACGGGCTGACGGCATTGAAACTTCACTACCAGATTGCCCGCGGCCCCCAGGTGGTGCGGCAAGCCTCCGCCCCGATTGACTTGAAGGGCACGCAAAACACACAAAGCTTTTTCATCACCTGGCCGGTGGATTCGCTCCAACTGCAACCGGGCGATCAACTTAACTATTATCTGGAGGTATGGGACAACGATGGCGTGAATGGTCGCAAGTCTACGCGCTCGGCTTCGTATGTTTTTGCCATGCCGGGGCAGGAGGAGTTAAAGGCCGAAATCGCACGATCGGAAAATGCCGCAGAGAACAAACTGAACCGCAGCCTGCAGCAGGCGAAGTCGCTGCAGAAATCCATCGAAGAAGCGCAGCAGAAATTGCGCGGCAAGCAAACGCTGAGCTGGGAGGATAAACAAATGCTGGAAGACCTCGTGCAGCAGAAGCAAAAGCTGGACGACCTGATTGAGAAGCTGGTGGAAGAGAAGAAATCACTGAATGAAAAAAAGGATGCCTTTACCGAACAGAGCGAGCGCGTAAAAGAGAAGGCCGAACAGCTGCAAAAGCTGATTGACGAGCTGAAGCAGGACGAGGAGATGCGCAAGCTGTTTGAAGAACTGGAGAAGATGTTGAAAGAAAATGCTTCGCCCAACGACATCCAGAAAATGCTGGAGAAGATGAACCGGCAGGAAATGAATCTGGAAAAGGAATTGGAGCGCGCGATGGAGTTGCTGAAGCAGGAGATGTTTGACTTCAAGCTGGACCAGGCCATTCAGCAGATCAAACAGCAAACCGAAGAACAAAAACAGTTGCTGGAAAAAACCAGCGAAGCCGCGGGCGAAAAGAAACCGGAGGGCGCAAAGGAGGGGAACAAACCAAAAGAGGGTGATGGCAAAAAAGGCGATGAACCGAAAGACAAAGGCGAACAAAAACCGGGCGACAACCCCACCGGTGAAAAAAACGACAAGCCTGAAAATGAAAAGCTGGCCGAGCAACAGCAAAAGCTGAAAAGTGACTTTGAAAAATTTGAGGAGACGCTGAAGGAGTTGGAGAAGATGGGCGAGGAGATCAGCGAACCCACCGACACCCCGGGCGAGCAGGACCGCGAACAGTTGAAACAGGAACAGAACGAAAGTGAGCAGCAGCTGAAAGAGAACAAGCCGCGCAAGTCCATGGACTCGCAGAAGAAAGCCATTGAAAAAATGCAGCAAATGCAACAGCAACTCGAGGGCATGCAGAACAGCATGGAAATGGAAATGAACATGGAGAATCTGGAATCCATGCGCCATATCCTGCACGGGTTAATCAAGTTGTCATTCGACCAGGAGACGCTGATGAAAGACTTCAATGACGTGCAGCAAAGCGACCCGCGCTACATCGGGCTTTCGCAGCAGCAACTGAAGCTTCAGGACGATGCTAAAGTGCTGGAAGACAGCTTGTTAGCACTCGCTCAGCGCGATGTTATGATGGGGGCGGCCATCACCCGCGAGGTAACGGAACTCAACGGGCACATCGAAAAGGCAGTAGAGCAAATCAAAGAGCGGAGGAAGAGCAATGCCTCGGCTGAGATGCAATCTTCGATGACGAGCATTAACAACCT
>DHLV01000060.1:0-299 GCA_002405445.1 Flammeovirgaceae bacterium UBA4659
TTTTAGCGAATTTAGGGCAATAGAAGGATCCTTGCAACAAAAATAGCTAAATATTTTAGTTTTTTTGGGTTTCTCCTGTTCGGATGTTGAACTTGGATCAACTCATTGTTGCTACGTGGCTGTTGTGCTAATCCGCCAAAAACATGGGTTCCTCCTCATTGGTTGATGGAAACAAGTGGCGCAAGTCCCACTGTAACCGGGGGTTAAAATGCAACTTACCCGCATAAACCTGCAGGGGTGATTCAAAGTTATTCGGGTACAAACTGCCCGTACCCACCCCTTGCGGTATCGTCAGCAAA
>DHLV01000060.1:438-1287 GCA_002405445.1 Flammeovirgaceae bacterium UBA4659
CCCTTGCGGTATCGTCAGCAAATATTGTGCTGTGAACTGGGCGATGGCGTTGAGGCCGATGTTAGATTCCAGTGCAGAAGTCATCCACCAGCCAATGCCCAATTGATCTGCAAGGGCAATCCACTCCGCACTGGCCATCAGCCCGCCCATCAAAGACGGTTTTAGAATGACATACGCTGGCTTGAGTCTGGCGAGCAATGCCTCGCGCTGGTTGGGTGGCACGCCAATCAATTCTTCGTCTAACGCCACAGCCACTGGCGAATCTCTGCAGAGCATTTCCATTTTTTCAGAGCCTGCTTTCACCGGCTGTTCTATGCTGTGCACGTTAAACCGGGCCAGTGTGCGAAGCTTTTCGAGCGCATCGTCTTTGAATGCACCGTTGGCATCCAACCGAATCACAATTTGCAGTTGAAAGTACTTTCTGCGCACATATTGCAGGATATCACATTCCTTATCGAAATTGTAACTACCCACCTTGATTTTGATGCAGCGAAAGCCATCACGGATTTTGATGTCGATCTGCTGCAGCATGAAGTCGAGCCCGCCCATCCAGATCAACCCGTTGATGTCAATGGCTTTGCCTGCTAAAAAGTCGGTTTCAAAAATTACGCGCCTGCCGCCCTGCAACAAATCCAGCAGCGCAACTTCCACTGCAAAAGCAACTGATGATGAAACCGGTTGCAGTTGATTCTCTGATAAGAAAGCGTAGATGTCATGCAGGCCTCCTGCGGTCAGCGTCCATGCCACACCGTTGGCCCGCTCTGCCCACGCGCTCAGCTCACCCTCGGCCTCTTCGGGGGTCTCTTTGCTCAAACCTGCCAGGGGAGCACATTCGCCCAGGCCAAACAA
>DHLV01000060.1:1438-4020 GCA_002405445.1 Flammeovirgaceae bacterium UBA4659
CACATTCGCCCAGGCCAAACAACTCCGGTTGTTCACTATTCCATACTTTCAAGAACCAACACTTGCGCTCCCGCATGGAGCCGCGCGAAGTGCGTGCTTCAAAGCTGAACTGCAAGGTGTAAGGATAAATGCTGGCGCAAAGCGGCATATACGATGATGCTGGGGTAAATAACTTCTATTGATGAATGGCTTTCAGCACTTTGTTCCTTTGATGATATTTATGATTGTCAGTATGATCCCTATCAACATTTAAAAAGTTAAATTTCGCAAAAAAAAATTCACCTGCACACGGGAGATCACTTTGGGGGGCCTCCACCCCGCTAAAAGGCGGGTTGGCCGGGCTATGAGCTGCGCCTACCGCGTTGCGGGGGGTTCTCTGCCACTATCTCTCGGCCGTCTGCCTCCGACTAAACTTATGCAAACCATCAACATCAACGACTACAAATACGAACTGCCGCAGGAGCGCATCGCACTGTACCCGTTGGAGCAACGAGATCATTCAAAATTGCTGGTGTACGAGCATGGCCACATACAGCATCGCCATTTCTTTGAGTTGCCCAAATGTTTGCCTGCCCAAGCAACACTATTCTTCAACGACACAAAAGTAATACCGGCACGGTTGCTCTTTCAGAAAGAGACGGGTGCCACTGTGGAAATATTCTTACTGAATCCGATACTGCCTTCGCCCCTTGTGTCGGTATCGATGGAGGCACGTGGAAGTGCACAGTGGCACGTGGCCATCGGCAATGCCAAACGCTGGAGCGATGCAATACCGCTCGTCCGCAAAAAAAGCGAGGGCAAACTTACTGCCACTTTGGTCGATAAAGAAAATGGAGTTGTCAGCTTTACGTGGACACCAGAGAGCCTCACTTTTGCCGAGGTGGTTGCGCTGGCTGGCGCCACCCCATTGCCACCCTATCTCAAACGCGAGGTGGAGGCCCGCGACCGCGAGCGGTACCAAACAATCTACTCCAAAAAAGAGGGGGCTGTGGCCGCACCCACTGCAGGGCTGCACTTCACCGAACGCGTATTTACCGATTTAAAAGCCAACGCGATCGAAACGGATTTCCTCACGTTGCACGTGAGCGCAGGCACTTTTCAGCCCGTAAAAGCAACAAATGCAATGGACCACCCCATGCATGCCGAGCAAATGGTGATCTCAAAAAGAAATCTGCAAATGATCCTCAACAGCACAGGCATAATGGTGGCTGTTGGCACCACCTCATTACGCACACTTGAAAGCCTGTATTGGTACGGGGTAAAGTTGGAATACAGCCAACATGCAGATTTCATGATTGAACAAAATGAGCCTTACCAAAACACAGGCAAGTTGTCCTTCAAACACGCAGTGCAAAACGTGTTGAAAAAACTAGAGCGCGAACAACTCACCCAACTCCAGGGCGAAACCAGCATTTACATTGTGCCAGGATACCAAATCAAAAGCTGCGATGCCATCATCACCAACTTTCATCAGCCGGGTTCTACGCTAATGTTGCTGGTAGCTGCTTTTGTAGGACCCGATTGGAGGAAAATCTACGATCAGGCGCTTGCCAAGGGCTATCGGTTTTTGAGCTATGGTGACAGTTCCCTGTTGTTTCGGTCTTCGGGTCGGTCAATCAGTTCATAGACGTCTGCTTTTTACGATGGTAAACCCATTTGATGCCGACATTGTCATTTGAAATTATTTGTAATGACGATAACGCGGGGTAGCGAATCCTCACCGTACCGTCAGTATTATCAGAATAAACACAGACATTGAAAATGAAAGGAAATTTTTCGGCAACAATAGCATCCAATACTTTCATTTTCAATCATCAGCACGAAGTGCAAAAATGACTGATGACTTTTTGGGGTTTGTGCGATAGCCTTCGAAGTTGCACGATGAGGAAATGAAAATTTGAATGATACACAACATTGACATAGCAAGGTTGGTGATTGCCACAATCTGTGTTCCGCTATGACATCATACCGGTGGCGGCATCAATCCAGAGCAACCACCCTCACCTCTACCCTTCTTCCTTCTTCTTTGGATGCTTCTTGATTTTTGGTGGCGCCATACCCCTTGGCAACAATTCGCCTGCGCACCACGCCCTGGTGATTGAAAAAATCAAGCACCGCGATAGCCCTTTTGTTTGATAACACATGGTTAGCCTCCTCCGATCCTTCAGATGATGCAAACCCGGAAATCTCGATGCCCAACGATGGGTGATTGTTGAGTACATTCAAAATAGTCTGCAATTCTTTATTGTACTGCGGTTTTAAGTCGCTCTTGCCTTGGTCAAAAAACACCTTCACAAATTTACTGAGGAGCGCTTTGTCGTAGCCGGCTATGGGCTTGGCGGGTTTGTTATTTTTCATTTGCTCAGAAAAAACCATGGTTGGTAGCGCAAATACCGTCTTGCCATCAACCTTTTTCTGTTCAAATTTAGATTCGTCACTTTCATCGTAATAGTACGTACGGGTAGCCACTTCAATTTTGGAGTTCTCTTTTTCGTTGAAGTTCACCCTGTCAATCGGAGCAGATTGCTCGATTAAGCCCAACAGATATTTGAGCCCCTCGCTGTCATTGGCCGCCATCAGGT
>DHLV01000060.1:4203-5889 GCA_002405445.1 Flammeovirgaceae bacterium UBA4659
CATCATATCGTAAACATCCACTTTTTTGTTTTGCACCAACTTGGCCTCATTTGATTTTCTTAAATCAGCCTTTACATCTTGGTCGGTATCGTAAAAAGCATTCTTCACCTGCACCTCCTGCCCCACTACCACATCAAACTGCCTGATGATTTTTAGATTGATCTGCTGATACAATTCGTAAAAATATGTCTGCTTTGGAATTCCCAAATTCAAGGTGTAGGGTAAGTACCCTTCGGACTCAATTACGATGTCATAGTTCTCTGAGGGTGGCAGGATAATCAGGTACTCACCGGTTTCTGGATCCGGGTCGTACACAAAGTCTAACTCTTTTTTGGTGTTGGCATCCATCACATACATTTTTGTGGGCATGGTCTTTCCAGTCTCCGCATTCACAATCCGACCTTTAATCATGGTGAGCGGTATGGTCAGTGCACTCTGGGGCATATCCAGATAATAAATGTCTTGCGCCCCGTGCCCGCCTTTGCGGTCTGACGAAAAATAAGCACGCTTGCCATCCGCCAGCAGCGTAAAGTAGTTATCGTTGGCGGTGGTGTTCACCGGATAGCCCATGTTTTCGGGCTGCCTCCATTTACCATCAACCAAAGTTGTCTTAAATATGTCGCGGCCGCCCATCGTTGCATGCCCGTCTGACGTAAAAAACAATGTGGTTTGATCCGGGTGTATAAATGGAGCGTCTTCATCGTCTGGTGTGTTGATGGGCGCACCCAAATTGATCGGGAAGCTCCACACCCCGGGTGTTTTTTGTTCGATCTTCCAGATATCGAGACCACCCTTGCCCCCTGGGCGGTTGCTGGCGAAGTAGATCACTTTCCCGTCTGGGGTTATGCTACAGGTGGTTTCCAAACCCTGCGAGTTGATGTTTGCAGCCAGGACGGTGGCCTTCGACCAAGTTTCCCCCGACTTATTCACCTGCAGCAAATTACCCGGGTCGCTGGCACCACCCATGAAAACGATCATTTTCTGCCCATCTGGCGACATACCGGCCGTGCCGACATGATAGTCTGTCGCAATCGGAACGGGCACGGGCTCGCTCCATGCACCAAGTTTGTTGTACGAAACAAAAATAGATTCAATAAACTTGTCGCCCGACCGTGTACGACCGGTATTCGGCCGTAAGGCTGTGAACGCCAACACTGTTTCGTCTGCCGAAACCACCGGGTTGTACTCAGTGTATTCCGAGTTCACGCTGCCCGGAAAGTTGTGCACCGTGAAACTGCGTGGCACCGCCATCAAGGCCATCGCATTTTGCGCGGCCGCGATGCCCTTTTCTGCCTGAGCCAATAGCTTCTTGTCGGCCTTTACCAAATCGCGGTAGGCAGTGAAAGCCTCAACCGCCTTCGGTAACTGCTCGTTGCGCAGGTATAACATAGCCAAATCGAAATATGCCACCGGTGGCAGGTCTTTTTTCAAACTCAATGCTTGCTCGTAATACGGGATACCCTTCACCTGTTCATCCACCGTTTGGGATAACTTGTAACAGAAACCGGTGTGGTAAAACGCCAGCGGTTCTTGTGTGCCACTTTGGATAGCCTCCAGGTACTTGGGTAGTGCATGGTCAAAGTCCTTGATCGCAAAAAGCTTTTGCGCTTCCTGAAACGCTTTGTTGGTTTGGGCAAGAGAGGTGCCTGACAACAACAACAGCACCAAAAACAATCTGTACATATT
>DHLV01000049.1:0-7524 GCA_002405445.1 Flammeovirgaceae bacterium UBA4659
TTGCTGATGCGCCCCATGAGGTAATGCTTGTGCTGGATGTCAGCACGGGTCAAAACGCTGTAGTGCTAGCACGGGAGTTTACCAAAGCGACTGACGCTACCTGTTTAACAATTACAAAGCTGGATGGCACCGCAAAGGGCGGTGTTGTAATTGGTATTTCTGACGAGTTTAAGATACCTGTTCGCTACATTGGGGTGGGCGAGAAGGTAGATGATTTGCAAGTGTTTAATAAGCGAGAGTTTGTTGACTCGTTATTTCGTAAGAGTTGATCGCTTTTTCTTTCCTTTGATCAGCTTATCCCAATCAAAACGCCAGAATAGTTGGTAGTTGAAACCCCAGTTTGGCGCCTCTGAAATAATGCCATAACCCGGCATATCGTACGATTCAAAATTGCCAGCACCGCTGGTCGAAGGTGCAAACTTCAATCTAGCTGTGTAACCCATCCATAATGCCTTGTATACTTTAATGCGTAAGCCCGAGGTTACTTCAATCCAACTACCAGACACGTTTCCGTTGGCCAGGTTTGCAGCAAACGGGTTGAACAACGGTGAAGAAGGTTGATTAACATAGGCAACATTTTCGGCAAAGTTTGAAATGCCATATCGCAGCCCTAAGAAAAACATGTTCTTTTCCGGGTCTTTCAATAAAAAGTTAATGTCGGTACCGAAGCGGAAGTAATAACCCTCATTGTTGTAGACCCCTGTGGTGCGTAGTACCGGATTAGCCGTGCTTGCTATCAATTGAAAATTATCTAACGATTGCCGAGTTGACCAATACCCATATTCAACCACCAAATAATACCGTGCAAGGTCTACATCAAATGCAAGTTCCCATCCTTTAAAGGAGTTGTCGCGGCTCCGGACCAAAGCAATCAAGTCAGTGCCCACACGCAAACCAGTTGGTATGTATTTTACCGTGTCAATTCTTTTTGGTTTTACTGACACCGCTGAATCCTGTTGTTGGCAATAAGCAACAGTAACTGCCAATACAAGCAATGCACTAGAAAAGAATCTGCACATTGGTGGTATTTTTAAGGAGGCGGTCATTTAAGACTTTAAACTGGGAACCGTAGGAAGATTCTGTCACATTCAAATTCAAAAAATAAACAAAGGCACCGCATTGTGCTGAAATAATTCTGGTTTCATTGCTATAGTTGAAGGTGATCGATTCTGTAACCAACGGACTGCTAGCTTGTCGGCCCCTGCGCACAAACGTGTACTTCATGGTTGATTGATTCGGATCGATAGGCAACGTAAGCGAACTTCTAGGGATTGTGTCAAGCGAAAAAAGACTGTCTTTCCCCGCAATAGAGATTTTGATTGACTGAAATCGTAAAAAAGTATCTACAACCGACCGGGTATTGCTTCGGCTGTTGAGTTTGTTTTGCTTAAAGTCAATTTTTATCTCCATGCTGGCCGTTACAACGCAATCTGGCTGAGTAAAGCAGCTAGTGCTCAAAACGGCCACGAGTAGGACCAACAAAAATCTGGCAGTAACTTTCATTCTTTACAGGAAGGCAAATATACTTCAACCACTGTGCCAACTTCCTCCCCATCGCCCGTATTTTTTGTAAATTTGCTCCCTTATTTATTGATTTTGAAAACCAAAGGCACCAAAAAGACGAAAGTCAATATTGTAACGCTGGGCTGCTCTAAAAACCTGGTGGATTCTGAGGTATTGCTTACCCAATTAAAGGGCAACGGCATTGATGTTACCCACGAATCAAAAAAAGACGATGCGAACATCGTGGTTATTAATACCTGCGGCTTTATTGATAACGCTAAGCAAGAATCAGTTGATACGATCTTGCGTTATGTAGACGCCAAGCAAGAAGGGTTGGTAGAAAAAGTGTATGTTACGGGCTGCCTTTCGCAGCGTTACAGCCAAGATCTGGAAAAAGAAATTCCAGCCGTAGATGCATGGTTTGGCACACGCGATTTGTCGCGTTTATTAAAGCAACTCAATGCAAATTATAAGCACGAATTGGTGGGCGAGCGCATTCTCACCAACCCAAGCCATTTTGCATATTTGAAAATTTCCGAAGGTTGCGATCGACCTTGTTCTTTCTGCGCCATTCCCTTAATGCGGGGCAAGCATGTTTCGCGCCCAATGGAGGAGTTGGTGTTGGAGGCAAAAAATCTTGCTAAAAATGGAACGAAAGAGTTGTTGCTGATTGCGCAAGACTCTACCTACTACGGCCTTGATATCTATAAAAAAAGAAATTTAGCCGACTTACTCAAACGTCTTTCGGATGTGGATGGTATTGATTGGATTCGTTTGCACTATGCCTTTCCTACTGGCTTTCCGTTGGATGCATTGGATGTGATGGCCGAACGCAGCAACATCTGCAAGTACATAGACATTCCGTTGCAGCATGGTTCTACCGAAATGCTTAAAATCATGAGACGTGGCACCACGCGCGAGAAAACTGAAGAGTTGTTGCAAACCATTCGCACCAAAGTGCCGGGCATCGCCATACGCACTACATTAATTGCAGGCCATCCGGGTGAAACAGAGGAGCGCTTTGATGAGATGATGCAATTTGTAGAGCGCTCACGTTTCGATCGCATGGGAGTGTTCCCTTACTCGCATGAAGAAAATACCCACTCGCACTCAATGGCCGATGACGTGCCGACAGAAGTGAAGCAGGAACGGGTAGATGCGTTGATGGAGTTGCAGCAGGGCATTTCACTTGAACTGAACCAAGCAAAAGTGGGCAAAGCCTTTAAGGTACTAATTGATCGCAAAGAAGGGGGTAGCTTCATTGGCCGCACAGAATTTGACTCACCTGAGGTAGACAATGAGGTGATACTGGATGGTACCAAAAACTATTTGCGTGTGGGCGATTTTGTGCAAGCAAAAATTACGAGCGCTACCGAGTTTGATTTGGTGGGCGAGGTATAATGTTATTTCCTTTCTAAGCGCTTTAAGGGCATCCATCACTCACAAGATAGCGATCGTTAAAAACTGTTATTTTAAGAACTTTATTTTGCGTAAATCGTTACCTAGTGCATGTTTTTGCTTTTAGCCCAATGTTGTTAGTATGAATTTGACCTCGCTCGATTTTCGTTCTACCCATGCATTTACGCCCTTTTTTTTAGACTACATCGAGCAAAAACCTTCGCTCCAAAAGTTCTACAACCGGTTCCCCACCGCGCAAAATTTTCAAGGTCAGCTACAGGACAAGGCAAGTTTCACGAAAGCTAATCGCGAAATACTAGTTGCTGCGCTCACCGCGCAATACGGTTCATTGAAAACCACCGATGCCGTACAGGCAAACTTGTCGGCATTGGGCAACGAAAAAACTTTTACTGTTACTACCGGCCATCAACTAAATGTTTTTACCGGGCCACTGTATTTCATTTATAAGATTATTACCGTCATCAATGCTTGTCGCGAATTGCAACAGCAGTATCCCGCCTATCGTTTTGTGCCGGTATACTGGATGGCCAGTGAAGACCACGACTATGAAGAGATCAAATCTTTTAGACTATACGGAAAAAAGTACACTTGGAACACCCAACAAAGTGGCGCGGTAGGCCGCTTTGCATTGGATGAGTTGCGAACGCTGCTTAACGAAGTGCCCGGAGAAATTTCAATTTTCAAAGAGGCGTATACAAAGAACCAGAAGTTGACAGGGGCGGTTCGACATTATGTAAATGCGTTGTTTGGTGAGTACGGTTTGATTGTGGTGGACGGAGATGATCGTTCGTTGAAAAATTTGTTCGCCCCAGTAATCGCAAATGATTTGTTTCAGCATGCCGGGTTTCAAAAAACCGAGACAACGACTAAACAACTGCAACAACTTGGCTATCACACCCAGGTAAATGCACGCGAAGTCAATCTTTTTTACTTGGACGAGGGTATTCGCGGCCGTATCGAAAAAAGGGGGGACACATTTTCTGTCGTTGATTCTTCGATCTCATTCACTGCTCAGCAAATCAATTCATTTATCAAAAATGAACCTGAGAAGTTCAGTCCGAATGTAGTCCTTCGACCCCTGTACCAAGAAATGATTCTGCCGAACCTGGCTTATGTGGGCGGCCCCGCAGAGCTGGTATATTGGCTGCAACTGAAAGATGTGTTTGAGGCATTTCAAGTGCCATTCCCGATTTTAATGCCCCGGAATTTTGCGATGGTTGTAGATGATGCCACGCAAAAGAAGTTCGTGAAGACAGGTTTGGAGTTAAAGGATTTGTTTGAAGAAAAGAATTTTCTGTTCAATCATTGGGTGGCAAAAAATAGCCAGCACGATTTATCGCTCGGAAGGGAATTTGAAAAACTAAAATCGTTGTATCAATCCGTGCAGTACCAAGCAGAGCAAGTTGACCCAACACTTGGTAAATTGGTAGCCGCAAAACACAAACACGCGCATGATGATTTGGAACGTATTGAAAAGAAGATGCTGAAGGCCGAGAAGCGTAGGCACGAAGATAAACTCAGGCAAATTGAAGCGGTGAAGGACGCACTTTTTCCCAATGGCAGCTTACAAGAACGCACTGATAATTTTTTGAATTTCTATCAAAGTAACCCAAGATTTTTCGGTGAATTGATTCAGCAACTCCGGCCGTTCGATTTTCGATTTAATGTGCTTACGGCATGACCAAAGCGGACGCGCGAATAGATTTATTGCAAAAGCGGGCGGCTTTGCCCGAGGGAGAATATCATCAGTTGAACTTTCAATTGTATCAACAGTTCTTCTCGCTTGTCGATTTATCTGGTGTTAGGTGCCTGCACATCTTCTTGCCAATCGAAGGGAAACGTGAAGTTGATACATGGCCAATCATCGACCGCCTACGCAGAGAGCATGAGCATATCCGACTGTCAATTCCCAAAGTAAATGGAAGTGAGTTAGAGAGCTTTTACTTTGAGGGGATCCATCAACTCAAAAAAAATAAATGGGGAATACTGGAACCCGAACAAGGTGTACCTACGCCAACGGAGAAAATTGATATGGTGATTGTGCCGCTGTTAGCATTTGATAAAATTGGGCATCGCGTGGGTTATGGAAAAGGATTTTACGATAAGTTTTTGGCTGAATGCCGAATAAGATGCCAACGAATTGGATTATCATTATTCGAGACGGTGGAACAGATTGAGGATATTGACGAGAATGATATTTCGCTTACGCGTTGCCTAACGCCTTCTCATCTTCTAAAATTTGAGTGATTATTCTACACCGCCATCTCTTGCTGATTTAACCGATCTAATCCAATTACCTTTCACTCACTTTAGCTTGAAGTTTTGAAAGTCAAAATAAGAAAAGCTTTTTTACAATTTTTGCTCTCATTTTGTTATACTCCTTTTTTAAAGTCGGTGCAGCAGCTCTTAGACCATTGTTGCAAAAAATAGCTACCGTTATGTCCTGCTTAGGGAAATAGTATAAATCAGTAGTCGTGCCTATTCCCCTGCCAGAATGTCCCAATAAAAATCTGTACGGAAATGATTTATCCGCCATTAAGCCAAGCCCATAATCTGGTTTTTTATCATTGTTCCAAGTCATCATTTCTTTTAGCGATTGTTGATTGAGAATTTTGCCTTTCATCAGGGACTGTAGAAAATGTGCTGCTTCTTCAATTGGTGCATAAACTCCATCATCCCCAGTAAGCCAATTGGTAGTTTCAAATGTCTGATTGGTTAAATCTTCAACTATGCCATCCTTATCAAGATCGCCATAGTATGAAACATTTTTCTGTTTCGGTGTTTGAAGGTAAAAGGTATTTGTGAAACCATGCTCCGCAATCAGTTTTCTCAAATAATCAGAGTGACCTTCGGGGACTATTTTATCTACTATCATGGCAAGTAGTAAATAGTTTGTGCTGCAATAATCATATTTGGCACCTGGATTAAAAAGAAATGCTTTCCCAAACACATATTTTTTCAATACTTCATACCGACTTAAAGTGTCAAGTTTCAATCGCCCGGTAAGATAAAGACTGTTTAATTCGGAATTGTGCTCATAATCAATAAATCCAGATGTGTGACCCAATAAGTTTTTAAGGGTTACATCTTTAGCATTGGGTATGTTGTCGATAATTTCTTTAGGAAGGTAGTTTGACATCTTATCGTCTAATTTAATTCGTCCTTCTTGAACTAATTTCATTACGGCCACGGCATTGTACATCTTGCCTACACTTCCCATGCTAAAAATGTCGTCTTTTTGCATGTGTATTTTGTCTTTTAAGTTTGAATAGCCTGAAACACCTATCCATTCGCCTCCCTTAGGTGTACTTATATAAACAACTACTCCTGTCAATTTATCGCTTGTAGCTTCATCGAGGAATTTTTGCACCTTCAGATACTTCCTTGGCAGGTTTTGCCCCACTACTTCATTAGTTATAGGAACCAGAAGAATGATTGCCAAGCTTATTAGTTTGTTGCGCATGTTTGTTCTTTTTTTGCAAAAAACGCTACCAACCATCGCTGTTGCTATCAAAAAACACCCAAAAGTGATGGATTGCTATGGTTTTTACTCTGAGTTGCTATGATACCACTTACGGAAAGCCGCTGCCTTTGGCCGACTAACTGTAAATGAAGAATCGCCTCCATAGCCGGTTGTAATGGTAAGTTCAATTTTACCAAAGCGGGAGGAGGTGACTTTTTGTATTACATCTTTGTGCAAAAGGGCATCTCGTGAAACTTGAAAGAAAAGATAATTGGGTAGCAAATTGCTGAGGTGAGCCAATGAGCCATTAAAAATTCCATTATCCCCTTCCACGGTGTATATCCTAACAATGCCTGATTCTATTTTCGCCAGGCGTATGTTTTGCGCTTGTATTCTTACTTTAGCATTTCCCCTTTGTGCTTCAATAAACTGTTCTGCCTGAACGATTTTCTGTCGGAGTTCATAAGCTAGCTTGGTAGCTTGTTGCGCATTCCTATCTGCTATTAACCAGTTTTTGTAAAAAGAAATAGCCCAAGTGATAAACGTAAGAAAAATCGCTAAAACAAAAGTGACTGCATTGATAACTGCCATTTGTATTCCTGAAAAGAAACCTTTTTTAGTAACCCACAGATAGGCGTTGCCAATAATGTTTAAGATAATTATCAGGCAAATAGACAGCAGCAGAAAGTGGAACAAAAATCTTTTGCTCGGGTTTTCTTTCCAATGAACTCGTTTTTCTAGCTGTTGCTCGATGACACGATTCATTTCTGTTATAGGTATTGATAAAAGCCAAGCTTCTAAAAGTTCAATCCATAAAAACCCCATTGAATTCGGATTGAAAATGTAATTAACAAGAAGATTAGCGAACAAACCTAAGAGAATAGGTTGAAGGATGCGCCAAAAGTATTCTTTGCGCCACATATAAATTCTGTCAAATGCTGGGCTCCTGCTGACTCAAGCAATGAAAGGAACCTAATCCCCAAATGATGTCAGTAGAGTCTAATCCAACAACTTTTCTGTCCGTGAAGTATTGCTGAAGAATACTCAATGCCTTGTCATCGTTTTTATCTCTGAATGTGGGTACTGCTACGTATTTATTTGCTATGTAGAAGTTGGCGTAAGAGGCAGGTAATCGTTGG
>DHLV01000049.1:7856-8519 GCA_002405445.1 Flammeovirgaceae bacterium UBA4659
TCACCAATAATACCATCGCCCAACCAAAGGATGTGGTTCACTCCGTAATAGTTGGTTAAGTATTCTTCAATTTGTGATTGGCTCAAATGCGGATTTCGGTTCGGGTTGAGTAGGCAAGCGCGAGTGGTGAGCAATGTACCCTTGCCGTTAAATTCTACTGAACCGCCTTCCATGACAATGCCGGGGTGTACAACTGGAATGTTGTAATGCTTCGCGATGAGCGTTGGAATCACATCATCCAAATCAAACGGGGGGTATTTGCCGCCCCATGCATTGTAGCCCCAGTCCACAATCATTTTCTTTTTCTCCGTTGGATTGATCAAAAACGCAGGGCCATGGTCGCGGCACCAGGCATCGTTGGTCGGGTGGAAAAAGAAATGAATATTGGTAAAATCAGCCCCTACTTTTTCTAAGTGTGAAACAGCAAACTGCTTCATCTTTTCATCGACCACGTTAATGTTTACCTTCTCACCTTCCGCCACAAGTTTTATAAACTGCGCATACACCGGAAATATGGTATCAATCTTTCCTGGCCAAGAGGCTTCTTTGTGAGGCCAGCTGAGCCATGTGGCGGTGTGAGGGGCAAATTCTGCGGGGAAGTGGTAGCCGAGTTGTTTGGGAGTGCTCATAAAAAAGTTGGCAGTCTGCAGTCTGCAGTCTGCA
>DHLV01000120.1:0-6283 GCA_002405445.1 Flammeovirgaceae bacterium UBA4659
CCGATGAACTGAACCATGCTTCCATCATCGATGGTGTGCGGCTATGCAAAGCCATGCGTTATCGATACAAGCACAATGATATGGCAGATCTGAAAGTACAACTGGAACAGGCAAGAAAAGACGGTGCGCAGCAAATCGTCATTGTTACCGATGGCGCTTTTTCAATGGACGGCACCATTGCGCAACTCGATAAGATTTGCGATTTGGCTGACCAATACGAGGCGGTGACGATGACAGACGAATGTCATTCTACTGGGTTTATCGGCAAAACGGGCAGGGGCGTGCCGGAGTATTGTGGTGTGATGGACAGAATAGACATCATTACCGGCACATTGGGCAAAGCACTGGGTGGCGCATCGGGTGGCTTCACCTCGGGCAGGAAGGAGATTATAGAAATATTGCGCCAGCGCTCCAGGCCTTACCTCTTTTCAAATACGTTGGCACCTTCTATTGTAGGCGCCAGTATCGAGGTTTTTAACATGTTATCAGCAACAACCGAACTGCGTGATAAGTTGGAACAAAACACCAGGTATTTCAGAGATGAAATGACCAAGGCCGGATTTGATATCAAGCCGGGCGTGCACCCCATCGTGCCCATCATGCTGTATGAAGCCCCCTTAGCACAGAAATTTGCTGAACTGCTTTTGGAAAAGGGTATCTATGTGATCGGCTTTTTCTACCCCGTGGTGGCAAAAGGCAAAGCGCGTATTCGCGTGCAGCTATCTGCCGCGCATGAAAGACACCACCTCGACAAAGCCATTCGTGCATTTACCGAAGTTGGCAAGGCATTGGCCGTTCTCAAATAGGCACGCTTCGGTGGCAATACCCAAAATCATTTATCAAACATACATAAGCGATCGGCTGCCGATCATCACCAGATTTTTTATTTGGTGGATGAAGCGACAGAACCGCGACTACCGCTATGAGTTCTATGATGATGCGCGAATTGAGAAGTTCTTGAAAGACGAGTTTGCACCGGAGGTCTTCAAGGCGTATGATAAGTTGGCAATTGGTGCGGCCAAAGCCGATTTTTTCAGATATGCGATATTGTACAAGTACGGGGGCGTGTATATCGATATAGACGGAGCTATTTTGCGGCCCCTCAGCGAAATCATTCACGCTGATGATGTGGCGGTGCTTTCGAGGGAGATCCATCCGGGATTGTTTGTGCAATGGGCACTGATTTACGACAAGGGACACCCTTTTATGCAGCGGACACTCAACAGATGTATGGAAAATATCAACCAAAACCGCTCTCCTCACAACGTTCTTTATATGACCGGGCCAAATGTTTATTCCGAAGTCGTCAACCAATCAATGGCAGCGCATGAGCGAATCGATTATCGTATTTTTGGCGTTGATTTCGAGCAAAAAAAAAGGTCTGTTATTATCCCCAAACACTTTCTCAACTATCTTCTTTATTTGAAGAGACCTGGTTGGTACAAGGTTCAAAAAAAGATTGCAGTGCTCAAGACGAGTACATAAGCATTCGTGTAAGCCTCAAAAAATAGCAAACACGATCATCAGTAGTTTTCATAAACCGGTGGAAGCAGGGCAGAAGACTTTTCATGCCAATCTCAGATTGATCAGTTCGCTCAGATGTTTAAACCGTGTTCGGTTTGCTCCGCTTCTATTGGAACTTCCTCCCAGTTTTGCGGCTCGGTATTGTGCAAGTATTCAAGAATTTTTTGCTCTACATGTTTCAATTTCAATCCACGGATGAATTTTCCGTTGCGCGCCAAAATCAAACGGCCGGTTTCTTCTGAGATTGCCATCACCAGCGTATCGGTAGTTTCACTCATACCAATGGCCGACCGATGACGAAGCCCAAAGTGCGGTGGCAGATGATCATTTTCACTTACGGGTAACACACACCGCGCAGCCTTT
Organism: Flammeovirgaceae bacterium UBA4659; assembly: GCA_002405445.1. Lineage (GTDB taxonomy): Bacteria > Bacteroidota > Bacteroidia > Cytophagales > Cyclobacteriaceae > ELB16-189. The sequence goes on from DHLV01000120.1 coordinate 1,888, forward strand.
ATTCGGCCTTGGTAAATGATGGCGGCCCCATCGTGAAGTGGGCTCGTTTTGTTAAATATCGCTAACAAGAGGCGCTTGTTGACCTCGGCATCAACCGGGTCGCCTGTTTCTGCGTAAAATTTGAGTTCCATATCGCGCGAAAAAACGATTAACGCGCCTGTTCTTGTGGCCTTCAATGTTTTTACCGCTTCTATCACCTGATGCACATCAAAGTCATCGTGATGGCCGGTGCGCCAGTTTGAAATGGTTTTCAAAATGCTGTCTCGATTGATATCGGTGGTGCGCCCGATCAGCAGCAAGAATTTTCTAATCTCAGGTTGAAAGAGGATGATCATGGCGAGTACCCCCACGCCCATAAACTGGCCGAGTATGGTCGCAAGCAACTCCATTTGCGCAGCTCGAACGATCAGGTAAATCAGGTATAGCGCAAGGATGCCTAAGAAAATGTTAACGGCTATGCTACCCCTAATGAGTTTGTAAACCTGGTACAATAGTATCCCCACCAAGGCAACGTCCACAAAGTCTACCCAGCCTACCTCCAAAAATCCTATTTTGAAAAGGAAGATCATCTTGTAAAGATACTTGAAAATTGAGAAAGGCGATATTTCCATTTGCCTGTGGAAAACTAGCCAAGGTTTTGTCTTTGATGTGCTTCAGTTTGCGGGAGAATAAATCCCCTTCGGTATCACATGCTGCCAATTTGCTTGAAGGTGGATTCAGCTGATTTCAGTTTTTCGCAAAGCAAAATCGTTTCCACCGCTTCTTTTACATCGTGCACACGTAAAATGCTTGCTCCTTTTTGTAAAGCCCTCACATGCAGTGCTGTGGTGCCGTTCAGTGCGTGTTTGGCATCGGTGTTGAGTGTGCGCCAAATCATCGATTTGCGCGAGATCCCCACCAGCAAGGGTTTCTCCAACATCCTAAAATAAGAGAGGCCCTCCAACAGTTGAAAGTTTTGATCTGTTGTTTTCGAAAAACCAAAACCTACATCCACGATGCAATCTTTCACGCCCAGGCGTTGCAGTTGGTGCACTTTTGGATGGAAGTAATCCATGATGTCTTTGATGAGGTCGCCATATTCTGTTTGCCCGGTCATCGTTTGAGGAGTACCACGCATGTGCATCAACACATAGGGCACGCCCAGCTGCGCAATTGTGTCAAACATATTATGGTCTAATTCGCCCCCCGAGATATCGTTGACCATCCATGCGCCAGCTTCTACTGCCTGCCTCGCCACATCGGCACGGAAGGTATCTACCGATATAATTGCATTTGGAAATTCTTTTGAGATAGACCGAACAACGGGCAGCACCCGAGCAAGTTCTTCTTCGCGCGTGATGTCAACAGCACCGGGCCTTGACGAGTAGCCACCAACGTCAATGAAGGTGGCACCATCGCCAAGCATTTTTTCTGCCTGTTTTAAAATCGCAGAAACCTCTGTATGCCTGCTTCCAGCAAAGAAACTATCAGGTGTTGCATTGATAATACCCATTACTTTGGGCACTGTCAAATCAATGAGGCGACCGCCACAGTTCAAGGTTGCGTTGGTGCGAAAAAGGTCCATCTAAATTCTGTCGTCTAAAATTCTGACATCTAACTTCGAAATTCTAACTTGCACGCATGAACGAAAAAACAGCGCACGAATATAAAGAGGTAATTGCCGCCTGCAAAGCATTGTTTGCCAAGAAAACCCATGATTATGGCACCGCGTGGCGCGTTTTGCGTTTGCCGTCTATCACAGATCAAATACTCATCAAAGCACAGCGCATCCGCAGCATACAGGAAAAAGGAGTTCAAAAAGTGGAAGATTCCATTAAAGATGAATTCGTAGGCATCATCAACTACTGTTTGATAGCCATGATGCAAATTGATTTGGCATCTTCTGACCGAATTGACATGAGCTTTGAAGAATTGGAACCGTTGTATGACCGCGCGGTGCAAGAGACATTTGAGCTTTTACAAAACAAGAACCATGACTATGCGGAAGCCTGGCGTGAGATGCGTGTGAGCTCCATTACTGACATTATTTTGATGAAACTGCTACGCGTCAAGCAAATAGAAGACCACAAGGGCAAAACACTGGCCAGCGAGGGCATCAAAGCAAATTATCAAGACATGGTCAATTACGCTGTTTTTTGTTTGATCAAACTGACCTAACCCCAAAAAGCGATTGACGGCCCTTCGATTTTGGCGCATGTTGCTGTGCCAACGTTGCTGCCATGCATTGACAGTGAAATAGTGCTTGCACAACAGCCTGAAATATGCCAATTTTATAATCTTATGAAACTCGTTGGCTTTCTGTTTGGTCTACTGGTCGGGCTGGTTGCAACTGCTCAGGTATCTATTTCGGCCAACACGGTGGTAGAAGGGGGCAACAGTACGATTGTACTTTCAGGCGGAATTGCAAACCGAAGCGACAAAGCAAATTTCGGAAAGGCGACCATTATTTTGTCAGCGACAACCGCAACGCCATCTCTTTTGAATAATCCCAGCATGCCTTTTCCAATCGGAACATTGGAGATCAACAGTAAGGTGGACTATGGTTTGAGCGGTCTTTGGCTGATCAATCAAAACCTCACCCTCACTTCAGGTAAAATCAAGATAGCGCCCTGCGGCAAGTTGATTTACGCAGGCACTCCCGTCGTAGAGGGTAATGACAATTCTTATGTTCAGGAACCATTTTTTGTTCAGGGCAATTCAGGAAAACGCACTTTTCCCATTGGTGATGGAATTTACGCACCGGTTTCACTTCTCAATATTGAAGCCGCAGACGCAAAAACCGAAATAGGATTTGCCATTACTTCTGATCCGGGGTTTTTACCCGGAGGATTGATCAAAGAGGTATTTCAAGGGCGATTTTGGCAGATCATCGTTGATGGCGGAAACGCACCGGGGTCGTATCTGGGATCTCAGATTTCGTTGAGCAGCAATGGCGTGGACCCTTCCTTTGCAGAATCACCCACCATCCTCGAAAGAAAAACGGATGGAACAACGAATGATTTAGGAGCCTCCTTGAACAATACTTTTTTCACCAGCAACACCGGCACAAACGCAGAGCGAAAAATTTATGGCATCGCCAAAACTGAATTGATCAAATTGAAGATACATAAGCTCATTACGCCTGACAACGATCAGGTAAATGACGTGCTGGTAATTGAAGGCTTGGATAATTTTGAAACAAACGAAGTAACATTAGGGCATCTTTAAAAAAACCATGTCACGTTGAGTTTACTTTTCGCTAAGACTTTAATGATCAAAAATACCGGAAGGAATTTCGGCAAGATTACAACCAATCCCTCGCGTTTCGCAGAAAAACGCTGAACACATCAACAATCAAGCGCACGCCAGGTGGGCACTCGGCCAAGCAATTGGCAAAAGCGCAAAAAAGAGTGGCAGCCTTTTCGCCCAACAGCCGCTACCAAAGTACCAAAAAGTTATCGATGGGTAAGAAGACTACCATCAGAAAGGCAAGTTTTAGCAAGCGCAAAGCCGGTAGTTACAAGAGCAAGGCTCGCAAACGATCCTCGTCAAAGCGGAGGAGCTAGTGTTTCCTCCATCTCGACACCGAATGAATGAAAACAACTGGCATTCACTCATCCCGAATAATGTTCAAAAGTACATCAATTGGACTCGTAAAATGAATGAGAATAATGTTGCCGTACTGTGTATGGATTTGAAGGACTGATGCCAACCGAAGCGTGCGTCTTGCTTACCCAACTGAGACTTGGTGAAAAGCCGCCCATTTGAGATGTTGACGGGCAAGCGCGCTGAGGCCAGCGCCATCGCAGGCAATTGCCGAGGAGATCAGCTGCTCATAGTAGTTGGCAGGCAGTTGGTTTAACCTGATATTCTTGATTTTGTCTGTCACCGCAAACGGATTCGATAGTTCTAGCTGTAATGAACCCAGAAAATGGTTTCTCGCCACCTCGATTTCTTTTGCAGGCAAATCTTCACTCTGAAGTTTTTCAACTTCCTTTTGAATTTCATCAATGGTCAACGCTGCTTTTTCAATGTTTACATCAGTGCCGATGGTGAAAAGCGATTGGTGGCGGTGTGCATGGATGGACGAGTGAATGCCGTAGGTAAGACCTTTCTCTTCGCGGATATTCTTCATCAGCCTTGAGCCAAAATATCCGCCCAGTAAATGGTTCAGTAGCAAAAGCTGGAAGTAGTCTGGGTGATTTCTGGTTACTGTTTGGCAGCCCACCCGCAACGAGGCCTGCACACTTCCGGGTTTTTTAAAATGCCTTTTACGCAATTCGGCCTCCTGAACGACTGGTACAGGCTCTGCCAACTGCTGACCATCAAATTGCGCAAACAGATTCTCGATCTCTTTTATTTGCGCAGGCAAAAGCGCCCCGGAGATGTACACTTCAAACGGACGAAAGTGCCCGTC
>DHLV01000120.1:6433-26040 GCA_002405445.1 Flammeovirgaceae bacterium UBA4659
GCCGCAAGGCACTTGTGCTGATGGAAGCGGTGACTGTCTCTATTTCAGGGGTGCTGCCATACGGGTGTAGTTCTCCAAAAATGTTGCGTTTCAGATACTTGGATGCCAGATAGCTTGTTTTTTCGTTGTTGACCTTCAGATTTTCAATGAAAATATCCTTCATCAAATCCAGTTCGTCCTGCGGGAAAGTGGGCCCTTGGAGCAAAGCCGCGAACACGGGCAGAACTTGGTCGAGCTTGTTGTTGAGTGAATAGATCGAGATTGAACTAAAATCCGGCCCGGCAGCTACCTCCAGTTGAGCGCCATACATGTCCAGGATTTCTGCAATTTGGCCCGCAGAAAATTCCGCTGCACCTTTTTCGAGCATCGACACGGTGAAGTGCGCCAAACCGGGCGTTGACTCATACCATTTGCCGGCCTTCATAATGACCTCAATCTTACAAACCTGTTGCTGAACTCCTCTGAGCCAAACGAGTGAGCAGCCGTTAGTGAGTTGAAAAATCTCAGGCTGGGGTAGTGAGAATGAAAATTCCCTGGCAAAGGGTGGCGGCACAGAACGATCAAGCATAGACCTTTTAGTCGGTTACCGAATCGTCTTCTTTGGCTTTGATAGGCAATACATAAAACAGCGAGAACCGCATTGTCTCGGCCAGCGCACTCTCGCGCCCATTGGTTGGCACCATATAGGCCACATCAAACCCAAACTCATTTAACTTCGCGCCAATTCCGATTGTCAGGTATTTACGATTCCCCTTATCCTGTGCCTCGAAAAAATAACCAAGCCTGCCGGCAAATGAGTTGTTGTACCAATACTCTACTCCTGCAGAAACGGTGACTTCGCGTAGCTCTTCAGAAAAGCCACCACGCGCATCTCCGAAAGAACCGAGTATCCCGCTGAGCAAAGACTTTTGGCTGCCTCCGGGCGGACTAGGCACCATCAGTTTATTAAAATCCAATGCGAACGTGATGCTATTCAGCGCGTCTAACTCTGTTTTATAGGCACCACCAATGCGCAGGTTGGTGGGAATAAAGTTTGCAGAGGTAGAATTGGTGTACGTCATTTTTGCGCCAATATTGCTGATGAAAGCACCCCAAGAGAGGGTGGCATTTTTACTCTCGAGTTGCTTGGTGTAAAACACTCCCACGTCTACAGCAACGGATTGACCGGGTTGTGCATCTACACCTCCATTTTGCAGAGATCCGGTAAGGTTCGAATGAATGTAACGCAATGATCCGCCAATGCTGAAATGCTCGGTTAACAAGCGCGAATACGTAACATCAAATGCGAACTCGCGTGGATTGAAACGACCCAGTGGATTATTTTGACCGTCACGGAAATCGATCTGGCCCAGGTCAAAGTACTTCAAAGAGGCCCCAACTGTTGATTCACGATTAACTTTATAAAAACCGGACAGGTATAATATCTTCATGTCGTTGATAATCTTACCAAGCCACGGAGTGTAGGAAAATGAGGCTCCTGTGCCTTTGTCGATAAAGGCCAGTTTTGCAGCATTCCAGTAAGCTGAGTTGGCATCGGCAGAGGTGGCTACCCCTACGTCACCCATACCGCCAGCGCGGGAATCAGGTGTGATAGACAAGAATGGAACGGCTGTGGTAATATTGCGATTCAATGTGTCTTGTCCAATTACAAAACCGGGATTAGTGTTTTGCGTGAGCGCGGAAAGCCAAGAGATGCAAAGCCAAACTGTAGCAACTATGGGGCGAAAATTCTTCATCGTCAAAGTTCTGGGCTTAAAGGTAATTAATTCGTTAAAATAATCTTGGCAGATTTGTCGTTATTTGAACCATCTTGTTCAGAACGAACAAATAGCCTCACCACGTACATTCCCTGCCCTAATTTTCTGCCATCTGGCGCCACTGCATTCCATGGGGGCAGGCTTACCTGATATTGGCTTTCGGGCACGGAGTATGCTTCTTCAAATACTACTTCACCGCCAAGGTTGTAGACAATGGCGCGGACGCTGAGATCTTCTCCCGGTCGGTTGTGGGTGAACCAAAAACGGGTGGCGTCCTCCACCGGATTGGGGTAGTTGGCGAGTTCATTGATTACCAACTGACTCCCTTCACTGACCACAAACTGCAATGTGGCAACCGCAGTATTGTTGTGGGTATCAGACGCAGACAGCGAGATGGTATGAAGCCCTTTTTTCAACGTATCGATCGGAAAAACAACTGTGCCTTTTTTAAAGTTATCTCTGGCTGCACGGTAATAATCGTTTGCTGCAAACGTATACTTTTCGTCAAGGGTAATAGTCAGATTCTTTTCAGGGTTGAGGTTTGAGGTGTTGATACCGTTCTCATCGCTCATCAAGGCTACCAATTGCGTGTTGGGCGCCACCAGCCCGCTAGGGACAAACGTGGTATCTCCCATAAACAATTTGATATCCGGAGGTGTGTTGTCAGCAGGCGGTGTGCCTTCCTGGCCGCCCACAAGAACGTTGTTGGCAAATCCAAGTGCCTCTACACCGTTGGAGGTAAAAGCATGCGCGCTCAACTTTCCGGCAGCGGCAACGGCAGGTATGTTCTGAGGCATTACAAAGTTCATTTGAAATGAACCATTTGTGACGGTGGCTGTTCCATTAAACAACACGTTGTTTCTTTGCGTGTAGCTAAAGGGCGGATTCTCGTTTCCTTTCGTCACCAAAGTAGAGGGTCGATCGAAAAACGTCAGGTTGACAGTGCCTGAAAACCCGGTAGCAGTATTTGCTCCGCTTTTGATTTGCCCCTTCACCGTGATGTTTGATAAGCCTTTGAGGGTAGTAGAGCCGGAAGCGGTTTTTACTTCGTCTATCGCTACCTGCAAGTCTCCCAAATAAATTTGAAGTGACGGATCGCCCAACAATGAAAAATTTCGGTTGGCGACACCGCTCATGCTGCTGTTTTTTGTGTCGCGGAAGATGGCACCCAAATTGCGGAAACGGCTTTCGGACTTAGTGAAGAAAGACTGGTAGAATGCACGGTTGAGTGTGAAGTTGGTGCTTGAGTTCACGGGCCTCGCGGTAGTCACGAGGCCAATGCCACCGCCCTTGGCTTGGAGTAAGATTCTTTCACCTCCGGAGATGATGAAGGGGTCATCGTTGCGCCCAAATTCGCAGGTTGCAGTGACAAATAGTGGGAGTGCAGGCGAATTTTTCCAACTCATGATGATCTGATCGGTCAGTGTTCTTTCATCCATCCACAGGCGCTCGTTACCATGGCCGGTGTAATTTACGATCCCGTACCCCTTTCGCACAGCTAAATCAATCGCCTTTGCGCACTCCGGGCTCGCCCCACCTGTATTAAGTTGAACCTGGTTAAAATCATCCAGGAATAGCTTTCGAGTATCTACTTCCGGATTACTCGCCTCAATCGAGTTGGCAAGTTGATCGGCCTGGCTTTGATGAATGTTGAAATCGCCATCATCGGCTACAAAAAGGAAACTCTTACGCCACGCACCAGACGCGCGACTTTCTGTGTCATACGCGATGAGTTTGTCCACTACAACGCGCGCCTCTTCTTTTGTTTTTACAGGTAAGCGGCCGATGCCAATATCCATGGTGGAATTTTGTACGGGGTTTTCAAGCCATTCACCTTCGCTGTCATCCAATAGTGCATAAAAGTCGTCTGAAGAGTAGGTTTCCAGTGGGCTCAACGAGTTGACCGACTCATAGATGGGTACAAAGTTGGTGTTGTTGACAACGCGTGTTTTGTAATCGTACGATCCACGGCCTACCAACAAAACGTTTTGCAAGTTGGAGCCCGGCTTTCGGTACAACGCGCGAATAAAGTCGCGCAGGGCAGTCAAATCTTGTTTACCTCCGGAATATTCGTTGTAGATCGCTTCGGTATTTGCAACCAGCGTGGCTATTCCATTGCGCGCGCTTCGGTGCGAACCCAATCGGTTTGCTTCTGATTCAAAGTTTGGATGGGATATGATCAAGAGTTGAGGTGGGCTGGATGCACGGAGATTTTGGTTCTTCACCTTCCCCTCAAAAGTGGGCACTGCACCTTTGGCATTGTTGAAGACCACAAAACGCTTCAGATTTTGGGTGTTGACAGAGAAGCTCGATTGCGCACCTACGTTTTGTGTCTGTTGCAGTTTTGCATTGTAGGGGTCGGTGATGTCCCAAATCACACTGGTGGCCGCGGTGTTGTTGACGATGAAACTTGAAATAGGGTTGCCTGTGCTACCCGAGGAAAGGAAAAAGGTTACATCGCCATATTGAGCCAGTGTGCGCTTGAATGAAAAAAGAAAAAAATCCAGGTAACCTACTGATAAACCGATTCCGCCTTTGGCAAACTGGTATTTGACGTTCTGGGTGGTGCGACCGGACGCCTGAACATTTGTGCTGTTGATCTGCAAAGTATCTCCCACCTTTCTGCCTTTGATGGCGTAAGTTGAGTTTGGAACGGCAGCAACAGGTTGATTGAGTACTTCAAAGTTGTTGAAAAAAACTTTGAATGAACAATCGGTAATCGACTGCGCCATTACATGACTGGCAAAGCGGATGGGTGTGTTGGGCATGATGCCGTTGATATTGAATTGGATCGTTGCTTCAAGTATGTTGTCAAATTGCTCACCAAACCAATCGCGGCCCGATTTTAACAAGTTGAACTTTTCGTTTTCATAGAAGGCGAAATCGTCAAACTCTTGCACGGTGGGAAAACTTCCTGCCAGATTTTCTGATAACCCCAGTCGTTTGCCGGGTGCATCTGCAATGGTGAGGAAATAGAAGCTTTTATCGGTAAACAAATTGTTTTGGTAGTGAAACATTTGCTTTTGCAGGTTGAACCACAGCCGATCAGGCCCTTGGCCATAAAACAACAGGAAATCTTGTCGGTCGAACCGGCCATCGCCCTCACCGGCAACAAAAATGGCCAGTTCGGTGAGGTCTTGCATGCGAGGTGCGCTGTTGCCTTGCGGCAGCATGCCCGCTGCGCCTGCATACACACGAATGTTACGCGGATCGATTTGATCGGGGTTTATGCCTGCGTTGCGCAGCCAACTGTAATCGATGCGAAAGATTCCGTCATTGGTTCCCGCGCATTTGTACCAATCGCCTTGCGACAAAACAGAGTTGCCTTGCGCCAGCACTGCGAGGGCGCTACACCAAAGGGCGATTCCGATTATAATTTTTCTAGTGCTCAAGACCGTTGAACTCACATTTTCATTTTCAACGCACCACCTACCAACGAAGCCGCCACGTACATTAGTATGATCAAAGGAAGAGCGGCCAGCTGAAATGCGATCAATAACAATACGCAAGCCAACAAAAAGGTAAACCGTAACCGGTTATCTTCCCACCTGTAACTTTTGAATTTGAAAGCAAAAAACCTGAAATGCGACACCATCAGCAGAGAAAAGATAATGGTGATCAGCACCAGCACCATTTCATGACGAACCCAACTGCCCGGGGCAAACACCAATGGGAGTGACGTGATGAACAGTGTGTTGGAGGGTGTGTTGAGCCCTTTGAATGAGTCGCTTTGTGTTTCGTCTACATTAAATATTGCCAGCCGCAGGGAAGCGAAGGCAGCTATCATAAAGGCAACGTACGGTACCCAAGTTCCGGAGGCCACCGGTTGTATCATTTTGTACATCACCATGGCAGGCAGCACCCCAAAACTGATCACATCGGCCAGCGAGTCCAGTTCTTTGCCGATGGGTGAATTTACTTTTAACCAGCGTGCCGCAAAGCCATCAAAAAAATCGAACACGGCTGCAGCCCACACAAAATATGCCGCAGGGGTAGTCCAATTTTCGAGGCATGCCACAATGCCAAAACAACCGCAAACAAGATTGCAACAGGTTAAGAAATTCGGAATGCTTTTGCGTATCATGCGCGCTGGGTGAGTGCACAAAAAGGGTTGTAGATTTTTTCATCCCGTACCGTGGTAGGATCTCCGTGTCCGGGGTAGATGGTTACATCTTCTGGCAGCACAAATATTTTTTTCTGGATGCTGCCGATCAGGGTTTCAAAGTCGCCTCCCGGCAAATCGGTGCGACCAACACTGCGCTGAAAAAGCACATCGCCAGAGAGCAGACTTTTCGATTCGGCATGGTAAAATCCAATGTGCCCCGGTGAGTGCCCGGGTAAAAACAGCACTGAAAACACGGTGTTGCCAAACATCACGCGATCGCCCTATGCCAAATAACCGTCTGGTAAAACTTCTGTATACCCAAAAAAGCCATAGTTGGAAGCGTATGATTTTACTGCCCGCAACACGGGGTCTTCTTTGGCGTGCGTCAAAAAAGGCACACTGTAGTTGCTTTTTACAAAATGGTTGCCCAACACATGGTCTACGTGGCAATGGGTGTTAAGTAAATACTTGATTTTGATATCTTCAGTTTTAACAAAAGATGCCAGGGCTTCATTTTCCGATTGCTCGCAGCAGCCCGGGTCGATCACCACGCCTTCGCGCGTTTCGTCCCATGCTAAATATGTGTTTTCTGCCAATGGGTTGAACTCAAAGATTTTTATTTGAAGCATGGAACAAAGGTACGGCATAATTGGTCAAGCCCGAAATCGGAGATTGCTTTGGATACATAATTTGAAACTAAATTGCGCCCATCAATACAGACGTTGATTATATCGTAGTAGGGCAGGGGCTGGCAGGGTCTGCACTGGCGTTGCATTTGGTTTGGCGCGGCAAGCGCATCATGGTGTATGATGTACCAGGCGAAAACCGCAGCTCGATGGTTGCTGCCGGTATGTTCAATCCATTTGCAAGCAAAAGCCTGATTAAGACTTGGCTGGCATCAGACGTGTTCGCTTACCTTCATCAATTCTATCCGAAGGCAGAGGAGGCACTCAAGGCAAAGTTTTTTTTTCAGCAGTTGATCTACCGGCCGTTTATGACCATTCACGAGCAAAACTCATGGATTGCACAAACTGCCGATGAGGATGTTCAGGCGTTTGTTGAGGCCACTCACACTAAGCCCGCCTACGCCCATCAAGTATATGATCCGCTGGGTGGCATTGTGGTAAAGAAAGGGGGGTATTTGCTCACCGGCTCTTTCTTAGACGCGGTGCGGCAGTGGCTAATAGCAAGCCATTCATTTTGTGCCGAGCATTTTGACGTAATGCATTTGACAGACAATGAAGCCGATGTGAATTACCGCGGCATTCGTGCCGGCAAAGTCATTTTTTGCACGGGCGTGCCGCTGCACGATCCCATGCGTTGGTTACCGGTAATCAAATTAAAAGGCGAAACGTTGACCGTTGGACTGCAAGATCCGCCCGAACTTATTTATAACCGCGGTGTTTATGCTGTAGCCACCCAGACGCCAGGGGCGTTTAAAGTGGGTTCTACGTACCAACTGAAAAACATCGTGAATGGCATTTCGCTGGGCGGACAGCAGGAATTGGAAATGAAATTTCGGCAACTCTTCAGATCGGGCTACACCATTTTGGGTCAAGATTGGGGCTTGCGCCCTACCACGGTAGATCGTAAGCCGGTGTTGGGTTTTTGGCCCGGCAAAGAAAACCGAATAATTTTCAATGGGTTGGGCACCAAGGGAGTAAGTTTAGCTCCTTATTTTGCATTGGTTTTGGCCGACTGGTTGACCAACAGCCGGGAAATGATGCCTGAAACAAATATTAACCGATTTAAAGCGTTATATTCGAAAGTTTAGATAGCACGGTAATGAGGCGGTTTTTTTGGGCGATTGTCGCCATTCTTTTTTCGGGAGTAGTGACCGGTTTGTTTGCGCAGCAAGCGCGCGAAGTTTTTGGCAAAAACCGTATTCAATACAAAAACTTTGATTGGAACTACCTAAGCTCCGAAAATTTTGATGTTCACTTTTATGGCTCTCGCAGAAAGGTGGCTGAGGAGGCTCTGCAATATCTGGAGTCTGAGTTTGACCGCATCACCGACTTACTGGGCTTTTATCCATACCAAAAGACCAAGGTATTTCTCTACAACTCTATTACTGATTTGCAGCAGAGCAATATGGGCTTGAATGCGAACCGCTACAGCCCGGGTGGCGAAACGGAGTTTGTGAAACCTTATGTGGAGATTGCCCACCCCGGTAATCTGGACGAGTTTAAGGAGGAATTGCTGTACAAGATGTCTGATTTGATGGTTAATCAAATGATGTTTGGCGGCAATTTAAAAGACGCCTTCCAAAATTCGGTTTTGCTCAACTTGCCGGAGTGGTTTGTGGATGGCACCTCATACTATGTGGCCAAAGGCTGGGATGAGGAAATGGATGATTATGTGAGGCAGTTGGTAAAAAGCAAAAAGGTAAATAAAGCATTGCGCCTGTCCGGCAAGGAAGCAGCATTGGTAGGGCAATCCATTTGGAATTTCATTGTAGAGAAATATGGCAAGAGTAGCATCAATAACATTCTAAACTATACACGCATTACCCGCAATGAAGAAAAAAGCATCTTGATCACTCTCGGAATTCCATTCAAGCAACTGTTAATTGATTGGAAAGTTTTTTATGGCGGCATCGACAATAAGATCCAGCAAAGCTATCTCTCCGCTGATGACAGCCTGAAGTTCAGCGACAAGCATCGCAGTGAGTTGATTTATACCAATATCAAGATCAGTCCGGATGGTAAGAAAATCGCGTGGGCAGAAAATTACCGTGGCAAGTTCAAAGTCATCGTAAAGTCATTGGAAAATGACAAAGAAGCCGTGATTTTACGCGGGGGTAACACGGTGATCAAACAAACAGTTGACTACAGGGTGCCATTGTTGAATTGGGCAGACGCCAATACCCTTGGTGTTATCGGTGTGAAGGAAGGTCAATACATCTTTTGGTTGTATGACCTCACCACTAAAACCAAGCTGCCTCGCGAATTGGACAAGTTTAGCAACATCCGCAGCTTCAGCTTCTCTAACAACGGGCGGCTGGTTATTGTAAGTGCCGACTTCGAAGGGCAAAATGATTTGTTTCTTCTTGCCAGCAGGCGCGATCGCACCAAGCGATTGACCAACGATAAGTTTGATGATCTGGATCCTTCTTTTATCCCTCAATCCAATACCATCGTTTTTAGTTCCAATCGCGTATCAGATTCCCTCAAAACAGGTGCTACCAACCTGCAAAAATTAACTGCCAACTACAATCTTTTTCTTTTCAACATCGACACTACTTTAAGCAAGCTTACGCGCATCACCAATACACTCAGCCGCGATTTGCACCCACGTGCTTTGGATGAAAATAACTTCTACTACCTGAGTGACCAGCGTGGAATCGTCAACCTGTTTAAATACAACAGCAAGTCGGGTATCTATTCCCAACTCACCAACTTCAACTCAAGCATTAAGGCATACGATTTCAATTATGAAAACAAAATGCTGGCGCTTGTGATGACGCACCGGCTCAAGGAGGACATTTTTGTTGACCGCCACTTTAATTTTGAGCGGCAGATTTTTACGCCTGCCACCCGAAGAAAGGAGGTTCAACAGGCGAGGGTGTTTACCGAGCGCAAGAAGAAACAGCAGGCCAAAATCACCTCAATTAAAGACCTGATTAACGCAAGACGAAAGGAGAAAACTGATTCGGTAATATCGTTGCCACCGCCCCCGCAAAAGAGTGATACTGTCCGGCTTCCGATTAAAAAAGATACTTCACAAACTGTTGTGAATACAGATAACTATTCTTTTGACGAGCCGACCCGTGTGTCGAAAACAGATTCTGTGCGGATGCCATCGAATAAGAACGAGAAGGCGATCAATACAGATGACTACGTTTTTGAGGAGGAGGCCGTAAAAGCCAAACAACCAAGTGAAACATTCTTGACCCGATACCTGAAGGCGCGAGACGTGAGTCGTGTTACGGGGCCGTTTCCTTACACGCCCAAATTCAGTTATGAAAATTTAGTTTCGAGTTTTGTAATTGACCCATTACGCGGATGGAGCTTCAGGCTTGAGACGCAGATGAATGACATGCTGGAGAACTTCCGCATTTACGGTGGCATACAAGCAGCCTTTGATTTGAAAAGCGGTGATGTGTACGGGGAGTTCCAATATTTACCGAAGAGAGTTGACTTGAGCGTGCGTTTCGATCGCAAGGTGATCTTTTGGCAGCCACCAAACCGCGAAACATTCCGTGAAGAAAATCAGAAGTACTCTTTTCAAAGAATTGAGTTCGGTGTCTCGTACCCCATTTCTGTGCGCACTCGCATCACAATGAAGCCCTTTATTGGCTATACACAGTTCCTTGACAGAGGGTTTGTGTCTCCCTATGCCAATCTTAGCCCATCTACCCAACTTCCGCTGCCCTTGCGCGAGACACAAACTCAGTTTTACTCAGGCGCACGGCTCGAGGCTGTGTACGATAACTCACTGACAACAGGAATGAATATCATTGAGGGCACACGAGGAAAAATTGGCGGTGTGCTGTACGTAGCCAACGGCAACGGCTCAAAGAATTTTTCACAGGTATACGCAGACATCAGACATTACCAAAAGATATACAAGGAAATTGTTTTTGCCGTGCGTGGCTATGCAGGCTCTTTTTTTGGAAGTTCTCCCAAGAATTACGCACTCGGAGGTATGGATAATTGGATTGGAAACAGATTCAATTACAATGGCGAGCAAAATCCTTTTGTGAATGCAGTGGGCACCTACAACGAAAATCTTTTGTTTTTGGAGTTTGCAACAACATTGCGAGGGTTTGACTATGGAACGCTCTATGGAAACAGCGTTGCATTGGCCAACGCTGAGCTGCGTGTACCATTAGTGCGGGCACTGTCAAGTGGGCCGATTACATCCAACTTTTTCAGAAATCTGCAGTTTACTGCGTTTTATGATATTGGCAGCAGTTGGACCGGCCCCATACCATTGGACAGCGATACTAACGGAAGAAGACGCATCGTGGGCGGGGGCAACAACCCGTTTGAGGCAAGCATCAAAGAATACCTCAACCCGTGGCTGTATAGCTATGGGCTCGGATTCCGGTCGATCATTCTTGGCTATTATCTTAAATTTGACCTTGCCTGGCCTACTGAAAACTTCATAGTGAAAAGCCCGCGCGCTTACGTAACGCTTGGATTTGATTTTTGAAAATTAGCCTGTTACTTAGCAAGAAATAAACAGCCGCTCAGACAACTCGCAGCGTTTGCCAGATTAAGTCTTTCAGTTCATTGATGCCGCTGCCTGTGATGGAAGAAATAAATACGCACGAGACACCCTTTGGTGTTTCCTTTTTTAACTCGTGCATTAACTCATCGTCAAGCAAATCGCATTTGGTGACCGCGAGCAGTCGTTTTTTGTCCAAAAGCTCAGGGTTAAATTTTCTTAACTCGTTTAGCAGAATATTGTATTCAGCGACTATGCTTTTCGCATCGGCCGGCACCATAAACAATAACAGTGAGTTGCGCTCAATGTGTTTCAAAAAGCGCAGGCCTAAACCCCGCCCCTCAGCTGCACCTTCGATGATGCCCGGAATATCAGCCATCACAAATGATTGATTGTTGCGATAGGCCACCACGCCAAGGTTGGGGGTTAAAGTAGTAAAAGCGTAGTCAGCAATCTTTGGTTTGGCAGCTGAAACAACAGACAGCAGCGTTGATTTGCCCGCATTGGGAAACCCAACCAACCCCACATCTGCCAGCAGTTTGAGTTCTAATATGATCCACTCCTCTCGCCCAGGTTCGCCCGGCTGCGCGTGTTGTGGTGCCTGTTGTGTGGAAGTAGCAAAAAAAGCATTTCCCTTTCCACCTCGGCCTCCGGGTAGCAAAACAACCTCTTCACCATCAGAATTAATCTCACAAAGCAATTCATTGGTAGCGGCAAGGCGCGCAACGGTGCCGATGGGCACCTCCAACACTTCATCTTTGCCAAATGCACCTGTGCGATTTTGAGCTTCGCCCCCATCGCCATTTTCTGCCGAAACATGCTTGCGGTATTTGAGGTGGAGCAACGTCCACAACTGCGCGTTTCCACGCAAAATAATGTGGCCTCCTCTGCCCCCGTCACCGCCATCGGGCCCGCCCTTATCAATAAATTTTTCCCGGTGAAAATGCTTGCAACCCGCACCGCCATGGCCCGATTTGGCGTTGAATTTTACGTAGTCGATGAAGTTGGGTGACAAGGCTAGCGGGTTTACGATGTTTGGTTGTTAATCAAGAATAATACCTTTGCGCAATGATTTTGCAGATGTTGAGAAATATTTCATCAACAGAGCCGATGCCATGTACCGTGTGTAATCGCCCTTGCTGCTCATAAAACGGCAAGACATGAATCGTTTTTGTGAAGTACTCTGTAATCCGTTTGTTCAATTTTTCTTCTTCGTCATCAACACGGTTTTCCATGGTTCTTCTTTTGGCTATTCGGGTGCGCACTTCATCTTCTGTTACATCCAAGGCAATAATATAATGAATTGCAGTTCCGTTGCCTTTCATGAATGTATCTAAAGATTCAGCTTGTGGAACGGTGCGTGGAAATCCGTCAAACAAGAATCCCTTCGCGTGTGGGTTTTTGTCTAGTTCTTCTTTCAGCATCGCAATGGTGATTTCATCGGGAACCAACGCGCCACTATTCATGATTTCTTTTATGCGCTTGCCCAGGGGAGTTTCGTTTTTGGTGTGCCAGCGAAAGAGGTCGCCAGTAGAAATGTGAACAAAGCCGTACTTCTGAATGAGTTTTTCGCTCTGTGTACCTTTGCCTGCACCGGGCGGGCCAAATAGGACAAGGTTAATCATAAACGCGGTTTTGGTTAGGTAAAAGTGCGGCAATTTAGTGATCTAAGATTCAATTCTCCAATTGTTTGTAGATGTCCTTCAGGTTGCGACCCAGGCCATCATAGTCCATACCATACCCTACCACAAATTCGTGTTCAAGATCAAACCCTATATACTTGACGTCAATTTTCTTTTCGCGTGCCGGCATTTTTCGAAGCAGCGAAACGGCTTCAACTGATTTTGTGCCCAAGCTCCGCAGATCCGCCATGATTTTTTGTAATGTAAGCCCGGTATCCACAATATCTTCGATGATCAATACATCTTGATTGAACAGACTTTCATCGTGGCCGATCAGTGTTTTCAGTTGGCCGGTTGATGCGGTGCCTGCGTATGAAGAAATCTTTACAAATGACACCCTGCACGGTAAAATCAGGTGCTTCATTAAATCCGCTGCGAACATAAATGAGCCGTTGAGAATAGGCAGTAAAATGGGCGATTTTTTCTTGTAGTCTTGGTCGATTTGAGCAGCCAGTGCCGTTACTCTCTCTTCAATCGTGCCGGCTGTAATCAGCTTTTTGAACTTCAGGTCTTTTATTTTCATTGTAAAAAAACAAACTCAAAGATAAACCCAGAAACTGAAAATGGTGATGAAAGATTTCCGCTTTTGTCCGCACATGGAGCCGTGTGGTGTTCAGGGTATGTGACCCCTATCAGTAACTATCGTCAACGGCAAACATGTTCGGCCGGTTTTTCCATTTGCCTTTGGTGAAATCAGGAAAATCGATAGAGACACCACCTTTTCTGACCGACTCTTCCGACAGCGGGGTGATTGCACTCCATGTTACTGCATCGTACACATCTTGTGGGGTATTCATTTTGCGCTTGGCAGATTCAATGAACGCGTTCAGTACGAACCAATCCATGCCACCATGGCCGGCACCTGCGGCATCATTTCCATATTTTTTCCAAAGTGGATGGTCGTATTTTTCAAGCCAGCTTTTCGCTTCGTCCCACTGGTGGGGTTTACCGGTGCCTTCGATATAAATTGATTTGTTGATATCCATCCAGATGCTGTTGGTACCCTGTACACGAAAGCCGAGTGAGTAAGGGCGTGGCAGGTTGGTATCGTGTTGAAGTAATATTGTCTCCTCGTTGGCGGTACGAAGCATGGTGGTTACAACATCGCCCAATTTGAAATTTACCTTTGCGTTGGGATGATTTGCGCCACCTACTTTTACAATGTGGTTGTGAAGCCCTCTGGCTTTTGTAGCATAACTCACCAGTTGGGTAAACCTGTTGCCGCGGTTGATATTTGCCATCATGGCGATTGGGCCTATACCGTGTGTCGGATACAAGTCCCCGTTTCGATCAACCGAATGTTGTGTCCGCCATTGTGCCTCCGAAAAACCTTTTGTGCCAAACTCTGCGCCCCCTCCGTAAGGTTGAATGCCATCGTTGAACTTAACCTCGCGCAGGTCGTGCTGGTAGCCCCCCTGCATGTGAATGAGTTCACCAAAGATGTTTTGCCGCACCATATTCATTACCGCCATCACATCCCTTCGGTAACAAACATTCTCCAGCATCATCAACGGCATGCCTGTCTTTTCTGATGTTTCCAAAATTGTCCAGCATTCATCAATTGTCATCCCCACAATCACTTCGCAGCCAACGTATTTTCCGGCATTCATGGCGTCAATGCACATGGCGGTGTGCCATTCCCATGGGGTACTAATGATAACAGCATCAATATCTTTTCGCTCAAGAAGTTTTTGATAGCCTTGCGGCCCATTCAGGTAAATCTGTGGCTTGCGTTTGCCGGCAGTGGCTACCAACCCCAGACTCATATCAATCATACGTTGTTGCACATCGCAAAGCGCTACCACTTCAACATCTTTTCTGGCAAGAGCCAAATCCAGATGACTCTGTCCGCGCAAGCCTAAGCCGATGAGTCCCAATCTGACCACAGATTCACTTTCAGCAAACGTGACATGCGGCAATGTGGTGGCTCCTATGGTGGCCGTAGCCGTGGTTTTGATAAAATCCCTACGAGTACTCATAAAGCATAATTTTTGACTACAATTTTGCCATTAAAACCCGATACAACGCAACCATGCTTGCGATATCATCTTTGTGCACCTTTTCATTTGGTGTGTGCGCATTTGCTTCTGGTGCACCAACAAAACACCAATCAAACGGTAAGTGACTGCGTTGCAGTTCGCCACCATCGCTGGAGCCCAACCCCTCCACTTCAAGCTGAAAGTCAATCTGATGCTGCGTGGCGATGTTGATGATCTTATCCACAAAGCTTCTGCGTGGCACATTGCGATCACGCATGGATATGGCAACGCCTTCGCCATGGTGTACCCCATCGGTCACCCAGGTTATATCTGAAATCAAGGCTTGCTTGATTTTCCATTTTTTAAAAATGTAATCGGCCAAATAGCCCACCGATCCGCCACCGTGTTCTTCCCAGCAACTAAATGCAATTACACCATCTTGCAATGTTTCTGCAATTTTCAGGGCATTGTATACCCCCAGCCGATTATCGAGGTAAGGTGATTCAATGAATGACGCGGTCTCACGAAAATCAATTTTATAGGTAAGAGAAGTGCCGCGCTCAATTACCCGCCCGAACGAGTAAAAAGCGTGCCTTTCGTGGTCGAATTCCAATTTCGCTTCAATCGCGCCAAAACGGTCGTGCCCGACAAGTTTTGTTTCTGTTTCGGCATCAGGGCTGCCGATGGCCACCAGCTGATTGGAGTAGCGCACGGTAAATCCTACGGTATCCATGTGGGCAAAAATTGCAGTGCGCGGCTTGCCAAATTTCAGCAAGATGCAATCCTGAATATGATCGCCCACCACCACTTGAACCCTATTTTTCCAATTCTTTTTTTTCTGGCGGATGTATGCCAATATGAACTCTTTCATTGCATGCTCTTGCCCGGAAGGCGCGTGGACTTCACATAAACTTTTCAGAAGTGGCACATCTACCTTTGGTTCACTTGATCTTTTCTTTGGCATGGCCGAAAAAAATTGCGGTTACTTTTTCGCAAGATAAGGGTAAGATTTTACCTTTATCATACTAAATTGTGTTGATTGCCCGGGGCTTCACCGACAAGTGATTTTTACACGTAAATTATATGGAGGTATTTGAACTGAACAAAGTTGACTCGCTTGCGTCTCATTTTCTATCTCAACTTCGTGACACAAAAGTGCAGAAAGACCGGCTACGTTTTCGCACGAATGTGCAAAGACTTGGCCAGATAATGGCCTACGAGATTTCAAAGCACCTTAGGTATAATGCCACGGAAATTCAAACTCCGATAGAGGCAACAACTGAAAAGGTTTTGCAGGATGCGCCCGCCATCATTACCGTATTGAGAGCCGGGTTGCCCTATCACCAGGGATTTCTGAATTATTTTGATCAGTCCGACAGCGGCTTTATCGGGGCCTACCGCAAAGAGGGTGAGCATGAAATTGCAGTGCACTTGGAATACCTGGCTGCGCCATCTGTGGAAGGTCGCCACGTGATATTGGTAGACCCGATGCTCGCCACCGGAAACTCATTCTTGCGATCGCTCAAAGCCTTACAAAAGCATGGTAAACCGGCACATGTTTTTTTGGTGGCCCTTATTGCCGCCCCCGAGGGTATTCAAAACATACGGAACCATGCTGATGATAACTGTTCTTTGTGGACAGTAGCCATAGACAAAAAGCTGAATGACAATTTCTATATTGTGCCCGGGCTGGGCGATGCAGGTGACCTGAGTTTTGGCGACAAACTGTGAGTACATGTGGGTAGAATTGGCGAAAGCGGTGCCGGTGTTGTTATCCAGTGCTTTAAAGTTCATCTTAGGCCCAATCGTTGGCAAGGCTCTGGGTCTTCACCCGCTCACCACGTGGTGCGCGACTGTGTCCGGCATGATGCTGAGTGTTGTAACGTTCACATTTTTTGGTGGCTGGATACGCGGCCGGATACTCCAGAGATTTACGCATGCGCCAGCGCGGGCAACGTCCAACCGTAGATTTTCCGGTTTGATTAATAAGTATGGGTTGGGTGGGATAGCGTTTTTGACACCAATTTTACTCACACCAATAGGCGGCACACTGATAGCAGTCGGCATGGGCAAACCCCGTAACAAAATAATGCTGTTTATGTTCATCAGTGCGGCTGGTTGGGCCCTGGCTTTTATTGTAGCGATCTATGCTTTTGGCAGAACGGTTACCAATTGGATACCCGGGTGGTTAACGTAATAGCGGTTTGGTCAACCGGCAGAATCTTCTACTTTTGTGACCATAACTTTTGATTTATGAGTGTTTTGGTAAATAAGGATTCCCGTGTGATTGTTCAAGGTTTTACTGGTTCAGAAGGGTCGTTCCATGCGGGCCAGATGATCGAATACGGAACCAATGTTGTTGGGGGCGTTACGCCCGGAAAAGGCGGGCAAATCCATTTGGGACGACCGGTTTTTAACACCGTAAAGGATGCAGTGGAAAAAACGGGTGCTGACGTATCCATTATTTTTGTTCCACCTGCGTTTGCCGCAGATTCCATTATGGAAGCAGCAGATGCTGGCATCCGAGTGATTGTGGCCATCACCGAAGGCATTCCGGTGAAAGACATGATGACCGCCAAGCAATACATCAAGAACAAGAACGTGAAGCTGATCGGACCCAACTGCCCCGGTGTAATCACTCCGGGTGAGGCAAAAGTTGGCATTATGCCAGGTTTTGTCTTTAAAAAAGGACGAATCGGGATAGTCTCCAAATCAGGTACCCTGACCTACGAGGCGGCAGACCAAATTGTGAAAGCAGGAATGGGGATAACAACTGCCATTGGCATCGGTGGCGATCCGATCATCGGCACGCCCACAAAAGATGCAGTGGAGTTATTGATGAACGATCCGGAAACCGAAGGCATTGTAATGATTGGCGAAATTGGCGGAAGCTACGAGCCCGTGGCTGCACGTTGGATCAAGGAGAACGGAAACAAAAAACCTGTTGTTGGATTTATTGCTGGTCAAACCGCTCCCCCGGGAAGGAGAATGGGCCATGCGGGCGCGATCATTGGCGGAGCCGAAGACACGGCTGCTGCAAAAATGAAAATCATGCGTGAATGTGGTATTCACGTGGTTGATAGCCCTGCTGATATTGGCAAAACGATGGCGGCTGTATTGAATAAATAAGCAAGATTGAAAAATAAAAAACGAGCAGGATTTGAAGTCCTGCTTTTTTTATTCATGTTTAACCGAGAATTTAACGAAGCGAGACTCGAAGCTATTTTAAACAAAGCCTATAAAAGATTTGCTCTGTAACCCCGTGTTCGAAAAGCATATTGAGGCCATTTAGCCAAAGAATATGATTTTCTTATATCAAAAGGAAATATAAAGTAGTCATCTCGTCTTGGGACGAGATGGGGTATAATGCCATAATCATAGACGTTTCACGGTACTTCGAGATTATGTATATGAAATCGGTGTTATTCGTTTTTGCCCTTGGCTGTATGCAACTGCAAAATTTGGGTTCAATTTTATGCAGACTTGCTTCATGAAATGGTAATTTACTAAACAGATGACCGGGAATTTTGAAAATTAGAATTTATCATTATTTTCACTGCGAATTTCATTATGAAAACACCAATTATTTTCAAGTTACAGCCGATAAACCGCGCAGTTTCAAACTTTTGTTTCACGTACTACCGCTGTTACCTCAAAAGGAACACCTCTCCTGTAAATTCAAGCTTACATTAAAAACGATTCTATGAAAAGTACTTTCTTCGGATTACTTCTGATTATATTATCAGCAAACCTGATAGCCCAACAGCAAAGTGAAAGATTCTATTCCGACAAAAACTACAAAAAATATATCAGCCCCTTAACCGGATATAAATACAATGCGATTTCTGTGTCAATTTCAGAACCATTTATCAGCAAAACGCTTGATATCCATTATCAGCGACGAATTACCCCTCGTGTTTGGGGAGAAGCGGGATTATCCTTTGGATTGGGCCGAATGTCTTCCGAATTTGTGAAAAGCTATATCGGGTACTTTAGTTTAACAAGAGAAACAGCCAACCTGGATTTAAAATTCACTGATC
The DNA here is from genome assembly GCA_002405445.1 of Flammeovirgaceae bacterium UBA4659. GTDB lineage: Bacteria > Bacteroidota > Bacteroidia > Cytophagales > Cyclobacteriaceae > ELB16-189. Next base: position 25,169 of record DHLV01000120.1, read on the forward strand.
CTGATCTTTTCATGGATTTCGATCCAAATTTCAACATACAAATGGGTGGAGGGTATAAATTAGGTATTTATAGAAGTATCCTCGGAATTGCCCCTTATAATACCATTTCTTACGGCCTTCAATTTCATCACCGAACAATGACGCTTGAATATGGCGTCAATTCAAAATCGCAAAACAAATTCCTGGATAATACATCCAAACTTAAATCCAATTCAGTTTTACTCAATTTTATGTACAAAAGCAATGTTGCCGGTCCGGTTGGTTTTGATATCTGCCTGGGTTTAGGGCCAGCCTTTTTAAACCTGAGTGATAGTAAACCTTATACTCCAACAAAGTTAAATAAGGTGGCGATGGACTATGCCGTTCAGGTCCGATTGTTTTTTGGATTTTTAAAATTTTAAGCCCTTGTCATGATGAAAAAAATATTTTACCTCATTTTATGCTTCACAGCTTTAGGAAGTTTAAGCAATAAATTATCAGCCCAGGAAAAATTAAAAGCCAATTTTTCCCAATCCGTGAATATGGAAAATCTGAAAGAAGGTTTTATATCACCGGCCTACACATTTACCCACAAAGAGGATGTTTACGTTCTATTGAACAATACCAATTACAAAGTCCTGTACTTGATCTATTTTTTAAAATTGACTCCTTTCTCTACGAATATGAGTTTATATAAAATCAACAAATCGAGCAAAGGAAAAAAGGGATTTGCCGAAACTGTGGACATTCCTTTGAAAGGGAAAATGTATCAGTTTGAAAAAGCCTGGTATAAAGATGGGAAATTAAATATCTACACAAGTTTTAAAGATGGCTTGAACAATAAGAAACATTTTTTCTGCACGCAATACAATTTTGATTCCAAAAGAAGTGAA
>DHLV01000086.1:0-6694 GCA_002405445.1 Flammeovirgaceae bacterium UBA4659
GTACGAATGTTGGTTTGCGGATCCCACAAATTGGTCACTCCAAAATAATCACCAGTCTCCGGCATTAACTGCATTAAGCCAATCGCGCCCGCCCACGATTTCACATTGGGGTCAAAGTGCGACTCTTGATAAACAATGGAGGCAACCAGTCTCCAATCCCAACCCAGGTCTCTCGCTCCTTGTTTTAATTGCTCATCATAGGGCGATAGTTTGTTGCCACCCAAACTCGAGTAGTCGCTTTCCGCCAGTGTAATTGAAAACCGCGGGCTATTAAAGTACTTGTCATACACCACTTGAAAGATACCGTTGCGTTTCACTTTGGTGAGCCATTCATTAAGTGCGGTTAATAGTTGAGGTGAATTGCTTCGCACACCCCAAGCAATTTGTTGCGGCAAACTGATAACGGTATTGATATCTAGATTGGGGTAATACAAAGAGTTGACCATGGCGATAGTCTGGTCTGTTACGGTGTATTTGATTTCTCCGGTGGCAACCTTTCGAATCAATGACTCTGTTTCTGCCAGTGCGCTGTCTTCTTTGATGATGATGTCGCCACCAATTTCTTGCGATAGGTTTTTGAGTCGCTCACTAAAAGACGAACTGTGCAATACATGCACTTCTTTTCCTTTGAGATCCACCGCATCGCGTACAAGTTTTTTCTCTACCACAGCCGGTGGTTGCATGCGCCAGTTGGCGGGCTTCTTTTGCACCAATACTTGATGGGTCGAATAATGCGGTTGCGAAAAAGACAAATACTGAGTCCGTTCTTTTGTAATGGTAAGCGGAAAGGCCAGCACATCGCCCTCGCCTTTGTTGAGTTGGTCAATCGCCTCCTCCACCCCCGAAATAACTTTGATTTTTAATTTGACTTTTAGCTGCTTGGCAAAATATTGTAGCAGTTCATACTCGTAGCCCATGGGCGTGCCACGGTAAATGAAATAGCTGACTGAATTATTATCGACAAGAGCGTTGAGGTAGCCGCGCTTTTGTATGCCCGCTAAATCGAATTCAATCAAAGGAGATTCGGCAAAAGCAGGTGGCTGCTTAGATGGCTTGCATTGCGTGGCTGTAAGCCCTACCACGACAAAAAAAACCGCCCATTTCTTTTTGCCCATTGGTGAAAGTAACAAGAAAATGGGGCAAAAAAAAACCGCCACGAAGGCGGTCTTTTTTTGCTTTTCAGAAAGCAGTTTAATTTGACCTCAACACAGCACTAATTTGATGCAACACGCCTGCATTGGTCAAATTATTTACGGAGGTTACTGTTGCGTCAGCAGTTGGAGCCGAAACGGTAGAATTCAAATCATTGATCGTAACCGGATTTCCAGCACTAAGAATAGTAAATGCCTTGCCTGCGAGCGCAGTATTCACCGTTTGGCCATTCGACAAATCGGTACTCAAGACACGACCTGGCACAACATGATACCTCACTAAATCAGCCAAAGCAGCAGGCGACAAGTTGTTAATCGCAGTTCTGGCCGCAGCCTCATCGGCTACCCCCAAATAAGTTAAGAAAGCTGCGTCCGTTGGTGCGAAGACTGTAAAATCAGGGAACGGTTGGGCAATAGGGATGATTACAGTTGCCAATTCTGCTCTTGCAATTGCCATTGATAGCAAGTTGTAGTTTGTTCCTACAGCATCCACCGGTGCCAAGGCAGCGGCATCAGTCAAGTTAATGGGGCCTGGCGTTGTAGAAGGCGCAACGGGCGGAACTCTTCGCAGCGTTGTTCCATAAACTGTAACGGCAGGCGGAGAGACGCCATAATTTACACCAAAGTTCAACAGAGAAGCAATCCAAATATTGGCGTTTGATACAGGAATCAACACACGGTCAATTGAGTGGATGACTCCATTCGAAGCATCAATATCGAGCGTTACACTTTGCGCCCCATTACCAGCAGAATTTTGCACCGCACGGTTGGCATTCAGCACCACGTTTGCGCCTACTTTTGAAATGGAAATGCGGGTAGTACCATTCAGCGTTACAAAACCTTGTGCACCTGTTACCTTATCTGATTTCACTTCGGAAATGATTACGTGGTAAAGCAACACGCTCGTCAGCGTTGACAGGCTCGGACTGGTGGTGGTTGATAGCGTACTATTGATCCAAGTCAGAATAGCTGCTTCGTCAGCACCGGCAGTGGGTATGTTGATGGCGTTAAAATAAGCCACAAAAGCCGCATCGGTCGGAGCAAAAACAGTGAATGCACCAGCATTGTTGTTAGCAAACGTGTTCGCTAAGCCTGTGCGGGTGAGCGCTGCTGTCAAAATGTTAAAGTCATTGCTGCCACTGGCAATTTCAGTAATGGTGCTACCAGATGGAGGCGCCACCGGTTTAAAGTCATCGGTACAACTGATCGCTGTAGCCAAGCAAGCGAAAAGGATGACTGCGTTAAGTATATGGTTCGTTTTCATATTCGTCAGATTTTAAAAAATTAATTGTGCACGCCCACTGAGGCGCCTAAAGCTGATGCGCCTGTTCCGCCTACTAGACCTCTTGCAACTACAGTGTACACCTTACCTGCCTGTAGCGTAACGTTGGGCACCGCTAACGCAAGCGCAGTAAACCCTGGGGTAGTGTGTACCTCCACAGTATAGCTGTTGCTTGCCGCGCCAATCGTTATAGTAGAAAAACTTGGCGCAGTAGCCGTTCTAGATCCCGCTGAAGGCGAAAATCCACCGGCAACAGACATTACATTCACTGCGGCAGTAGTTACCACGTTGATATCTGCACCACCTGCTGTTGGTACTAATCGTACAAACACACCCGGTGCATTTGGCGATGCGTGAACGAATCGGATGAAGGCCTGATTAGCAGTAACAGCTGCTGCAATTACAGCATCAGTAGGATACGAATCGGTTATCACATAGAACCTAGCACCGCCCGGATCTGATACACCGGCAGGTATGGTTCCGATTGAAACAAAGGCAGCTTGCTCGCCAGCACTAAGCGCTCTGAATGCATCATTTGATATCTGAGCGCGGGTTGTGCGGTTATAATACGTAAGGTCAGCAGCTAACGCTTGTGTAGTTGAGTTAATACTGAAAGTGCGCAAAGGCGCAGGTCTTTCCAATTCGTCTACAGCAATAAAGGTGTACCGCGCATTTGGCGCAGCCACCAAGTTACCAATGCCTGTATTTGTTGCTCTAAAAATCAAATCGTTAGAGCCTAACACTCCACCAATAGCACCAGATGTAGCCTTGGCCCTTATGCTGGTGTTCGCGATGTTATTCAATCCGGGAGTGGTAATTGCCACGCTCTTATAGCCACCCGTTAACCCGGCACCTAAATCGGCCGTACCCAAGTTTACCCCATTTACAAAAAAGTCAAGCGAAGGACCACCCGTGGTGGCGTTGATAAAGAAGAAGTTCGCGTTGTTGGTGGATGGGTTGGCTACTGTTGTATTAGCGCTTCGAATGCCGTCATTCTCATCGCAAGAAAATAACGCCATCGACAGGACCGCTGTTAACCCTAAAATTTTATGTATTGATTTCATATGCTTTCGATTCATTAGAGTTAAAAAATATAACGTACACCAAATTGCAACTGCCAACGGCTGGCCACGCTGGTGGCATTGAGGTACGAATTAGTAAGTGGCGTACCATCAGGATTCAAGTTGAACGTGTACACAGGTCTTCCGGTAGTAGCAGCCCAAGGCAAACCCTGTGTGCTGAGAGGCCCTGCGTTGGCAACAGGTTGAGCCAAAGAACCGGCAGTATGAGGCTGCTCGTACCCTACGAAGTTCAGCAACTGAGTTCTTGCCGGCAATTGAACAACCCCTGCGCCCGAGTCAAACAAGTTCAACGCATTTTCTAAGTTGAGCGATAATTGGATGGTATTTCTCTTGCCTTTTACGTCAAAATAGAAATCCTGAAGAATACTGAAGTTTAAACGATGCACCCAGGGAGCAATCGCACCATTACGTTCCGCATATTTACCGCGGTTGGCATTCAAATAATCGTCTTGCGAAATGTAGTTATCCAATTGCCGCCAAATCGTGGCAATGTCGCGAGAGTCGTTGGCATTGGTAGTAGTAAGAACTATTTCGCTTTGGCTGCGAGGGATGTAAATCAAGTCATTACCCGCGATACCATCGCTATTTACATCGCCTGCATAGGTGTATGAGAAATTATTACCTGAGTTACCTGTATAGGTAAAACCAAACGTGGTAGCAAAGTTCTTGAAGTACTCCTTACGATAAGTACCATACGCAATAATCCTGTGTGGCACCAAAGTAGCAGCGAAAGACTGACCAGAGAAGTTGGGACCCAACACATTGTTTTGTGACGAGAAGATACCGCCCGCAGTTGAACCACCTTGAGAGTTAATCTCGCGTGAATCAGTGTAGGTGTAGGCAGCTGTCAAATTAAAATTCTGGTTGAATGTTTTTGACAATTGTGCAGTTACGCTCCACTGGTAGCCTTTGTTGGTGTTATCAAGTACCAATGCTTGGGTAATATCCCCGCTTAAACGCCTATCATTGGCAATGATGGCCCGATCAGCGCCTGCCGCGCCATACAGCGGACGTCCATCACCCTGCAAAGTTGCAACGGCTGGGGCAAGGTTCGCATCGCGCATCAGCACGGCATTAATATCTTTTGTGAAAATCCACTCCAATGTACCAACTATACCTCCGGGAAGTTTTTGGTCGATGGCCAAGTTGCTCCTCCATACTTGAGGAAACTTAAAGTCTTTGGCTACGGCATTGATACCCGCAGTAACTGCCGGGCGTCCAAAGTTGCGATCCAGTGGATTGGTGATCAACTGAGGGGTACCGGTGGCAAGGTTCGAGTAAAGTTCGCTTGGCGCTAAATAAGGCGTAAAGCTGAAATCGTAAGGGAGACCGTCTCCATTATTGGTAAAAGGAACAGCGGCTCCCTGCGGATTGATTTGACCAAAGAACAGACCATTATTGCTAACTGTATTAGACAACCAAACAAATGGAATGCGGCCGGTTAACAAACCTGTACCACCGCGCACTTGGGTGGTGCGATCACCCTTTACGTCCCAGTTAAATCCGACACGTGGAGAAAAGAGCGGCTGCACGGTTGGCCATGCGCCCACACGAAGCTGTTCACCGTTCAAATTCAATGAATTCACATAGTTATTGGTAGGCAAATCCGTGAGGTAGGTTGGCACGTCTACACGAATACCAGCTGTTAACTTCACGTTTTTGATGCCTGTGTATTCGTCTTGCGCAAAGAACCCTAGTTGTAAAGCAGACCACTTAGCGGCTGTAGCGGCCGGACCACCGGGAACGCCCACAAACTGAATGGTATATTGGGCTGGTCTAAAGGATGCGGTTGTTGCAGGGTTTGCATCACCGATAAAGTCCGCAATGCTATTGTACCGATATACCCCGTTTACTACCTGCGTGAACACGTTGTTGAAACTATAAAGTTCATTGGCAGTACCTAGCGTAACCGTGTGATTCTTTAAATAAGCAGAGAAGAAGTCATTGATTTGAATAACGTCTTGGTCAAGCTTGTTATTCGGAGTAAACGGATCAGGGCCAAAAGAGGTAAGGTTGTTTCCGTTGGGGCCGAGGATATCCACCAACGGCCTATTTGGTGTGTCGATGCCACCTGCATCTTGGCGGAAGTCGCGGAAAGCGCTATAACCTACCACCAAGTTGTTGGTGAACAAGCCTCCTTTAAATGTTGAGTTGAGTTCAGCTGTAACAGATGTTTGGTTGTTGTTGATGCGGTAATAAGAAGATGAGAACGACAACACATTGTTGGTGTTACCACGGCCGCCTTGAGGACCACCAGTGAAACCACCCGAGCTGCTTGGAGGAACATCTTGGAAAGCACTAGTGATATTTCCACGCACGGTTAGCTTGTGGTTCTGGTTAATGTTATAGTCGAAACGTGCCACGTATCTTTGACTTTCCGTTGCACGATTAAAATTCTGGAAAACACCAGGATCATAACCGAATAGTAAATTTCCATTGGCATCTCTACCATTGAGAAGAAAATCCCGCAATCCCGCAAGTCCTGTTAATGGATCATTGTCGGCAGAAGCTTGCGTTTCTGTCGGGCCTTGTGGCGAAGTTCCTGTAGGACGGGCTGTAAATGTATAAGCTGGATCTTTGCGAGTTTCAAATTCAGCGTTTACAAAGAAGAACAACTTGTTTTTTATGATCGGCCCACCTAAGCGAAAACCGTAGTTGTTATAATTAAAGTTCGGTACCGGAGATTCGACACCTGCAATTTTAGACCCTGTAAAACTCTCATTTCTGAAAAAGTAATATGCTGAACCAGCCAATGTGTTTGTTCCGCTGCGGGTTACAGCACTAATTCCAGCACCAGTGAAATTACCTTGGCGCAAATCGTAAGGAGACAGCTGAACGGTTACCTCTTGTATGGCATCCAAACTAAAGGGAGTTGTGTTCGATTGACCGGCTGGGATCGGGCTCAAACCAAATACGTTATTGGCAGTGGCACCGTCAATGGTCAAGTTATTGTACAAATTGCTTCGTCCTCCGAAGCTGAAATTTCCACCAGCTTGTGGGGTCAAACTGGTGAAGTCACGAAAATCGCGCGCGATAGATGGCAATCGCTGGATTTGATTCACACCAAAATTGGTGGAGGCACCAATCTTTTCAGAGTTCAACACCGGATCTTGTGCGCCCGATACCACTATCTCTTGCAACTGGGTTGATTCATCGGCCAGCTTAAAGTTCACCACCAA
>DHLV01000086.1:6933-29533 GCA_002405445.1 Flammeovirgaceae bacterium UBA4659
GTGTAAGGACCACCCACGCGCAAACCGTTTAAATTATAACGACCATCTGCACGGGTAGAAATCCCGTATTCGGTGCCCGAAGGAACGTGCACCGCAATCACATTGGCTCCGGGAAGCGCCTCACCCTTCTGGTCGGTAACCACGCCCGCCAGCGAAGAAGACGTAATCCCTTGCGCCCGCAGCCCAAAAACGGCCGCTAACAACAAAGAACATGTCAACAGTAAATTTTTTCTCATAAACTTGGATTTTAAGTGGCGCAAAAGTATCGCTTTTGGCCATCCTAAAATCATCTTTTATTTTAAATATTACGCACAACTTCTTAACAATTTCTTCACACACACACGGCAAAAAATACGCTCAGAAAATCATAAAAATTTGAAAAACAAATATTTACGGCTTGGGCACGATAATCAGGTTCAATCATAACAGAATCCAATAAAGTGCCTCACCAACAGCCGGCAAAAGGCAAAAACCCGCAGGCCTGGGCCGCCCTTGCCACAAGGTTGCCCACGCCCCCTCTTCATTTTTTTGCGTTGCAGATTTTTCAATTACATTGTACAGATTTTTTGCAGCATGGTACAGCCGTGTGCGTGCAGAATGAATGCCTCAATATCCTGTTCATGAAAAAGACGCTCGGTTTGATTTTGTTTCTCTTCGGCACGGCCGCCACTGTGCCGGCCCAGCACATCAGCAATCCGGCACCCGGGCAGTATATGGTGGTGATTGGTGCGTTTGCCAACCCCGACAACGCCACCAGGTTTGTAAAGACCAGCAAACAATACCGTGCCGGTGCAAAATCTGAATTGAACAAGGTGCGGGGCCTCTTTTATGTTTATGTGCTTGAGACAGACGACCGCGAGTTGGCGCTGCGCGAAGCAGCGCGTTTGCGTGCAGAGACGCCCATGACCGATACGTGGGTACACCATGGCGCATTGGCTGGCGAGCCCGAAAAAGCAGCATTGGCCGAACCGTTAGTTGCACCCACCCCACAACCACAACCACCACCGCCCGCCATGGCTCCACCGGCAGAACCTGCGCCTGTGGCGGTGGCAACTGCACCGGTGGCACCGGCCGAAAAAACAAACGAAGAAAAGATTAAAGAAGCGGTAGAAAGCAAGCCTATGAAAATGATAAAGGGCGAAGTCGAAAGGTTGGATTACATCTATTTCTATCGGGATGCGTCCGTACTGCGGCCGGAGTCGCGGTTTGAAGTAGACAGGCTGGTGCAGTTGCTCAAGGCAAACCCCGAGGAGAAAATCATCATCCACGGCCACACCAACGGCAACGCGCGCGGGCCGATTATCCGCCTGCCGGACGGCTCGAAAGACTTTTTTTCTTTGGAAAATACCGTTGAGGACTTCGGGTCGGCACAGAAATTATCTGAGTTGCGTGCCCTCGCCATCTACGATTACCTGGCTGCAAATGGCATTGATAACACCCGCATGTCTGTAAAAGCCTGGGGTGGCAAGAAGCCGCTATACGCTGTTGACAGCGAACAAGCGGAAGCCAACGTGCGGGTGGAGATTGAAGTGGTGGACTAAAGGCCCCTGGCGCCCACAACCAACGATCACAAAGTTTGACACTGCTTTGGTTGTCTTGGCTAATGAAAATCACAAGCTCGTCAATTAGATTTGTATGAGATTATTTTTGAGTACCGTCTAAACTTATTTCTCGCAGAGTCTCGCCTCGGACTCTGCGCTCGTCTGATCCCTCCCTTTGGTCAAATCCACATCTGCCATCCGGGCATAGTTCGTCACTTCATAAATCCCCTGCTCGCCCATTGCATAGTATCTAGCCGAGCTATGTAAAGGCGATGAAAATATGCCATCCTTATCCGTTATCAGCCTGCGTACGCCCATGGTGCGGTTGTGGGTAGCAATTAACGAATTGTAAATCATGCCGCAGAGTCCGAGGCGAGACTCTGCGAAGAAAAAAAGGAGAAACTGAGTACAGGTTTTAAAATCATCTTTTCCAAATATATCTACTTTTTGCAACAATGCCACACAGACCATAAACCTACCAGTTATACTTTTTTAAGTGACTTGATACCCACTTAAACCTTACTTTTGGTTACAATACTACAACTACCTATATGAAAAAAATCGCCCTATGCCTGCTGGCAAGTTTATGCTTTAGAAGTTTATTCGCACAGGTAGAACTGAGTTACTACTTGCCTGCCGGGCCTAGCAAAATCACCTACAATCCGTCTATGCCCACCCCTAAGTCAGTTATTGGCCACGAGGTAGGCGAGTGGCACATCACCCACGATCGATTAGTAAATTATATGATGGCACTGGACAAAGCCTCTGACCGCATATCGCTGGAGGTGATCGGGCAAACCCACGAAAATCGGCCAGTGATTGTGATGGTGATTACTTCACCAAAAAATCACCAGAACTTAGAACAGATAAAGGCCCAGCATGTGCAGTTGACCGATCCGTCAAAGTCCTCGAGTCTTGACGTAAAGAATATGCCGGCCGTTTTTTATATGGGCCACTCCATTCATGGCAATGAAGCAAGCGGTGCCAATGCCTCATTGGTTACGGCCTATTACCTCGCTGCAGCCCAAGGTGCCGAAATCGAAAGATATTTAGACAACACCATCATTTTGTTTGACCCCAGTTTTAATCCCGATGGCCTACAGCGATTTTCGAGTTGGGTAAATGCACGCAAAAGCCGTGTGCCCAATGCCGACCCTAATGACGTGGAACACAATGAAGCCTGGCCGGGCGGCCGCTTCAACCATTACTGGTTCGACCTTAACCGCGACTGGCTGGTGGCACAGCACCCCGAGTCGCAGGCTCGTGTAAAAAAATTCCATCAATGGAAACCCAACGTGCTCACCGACCACCACGAAATGGGCACCAACGCCACCTTCTTCTTCCAGCCGGGCGTGCCGGCACGCATGCACCCGCTAACACCCGAAAAAAACCTTGAGCTTACCAAAAAGATTGGGACTTACCATGCCAAGGCGCTTGACGAGATCGGATCGTTGTACTACACGCAGGAAGGTTACGATGATTTCTACTACGGAAAGGGTTCCACCTTCCCCGATGTACAAGGCGCCATCGGCATCTTGTTTGAGCAGGCCAGCTCCCGCGGGCACGCACAAGAGAGCAACAATGGCATTTTGCGTTTTCACTTTACCATCAAGAATCAATTTACTACCGCCCTCAGCACGCTAAAAGCGGTAAACGAAATGCGCGTGGAGTTACTTGAATATCAGCGCGACTTTTACAAATCTGCTTCCGCAGAAGCGACCAAAGACCTGACCAAAGCCGTGGTAGTGGGATCAAGAGATAAAGTGAAGTTGTTTCACTTTATTGAAATGGTACAGCGCCAGCAAATTGATGTGCACAAGTTAACAACCCATCAAAGCCTTGGCGGGAAAAATTTCGATGTTGAAAGTAGCTACGTCATCCCATTCAATCAACCTCAGTATCGATTGATTAAATCGATGGTGGAAAAACGATTGCAGTTCAAAGACAGTTTGTTTTATGATATCTCCAGCTGGACTTTGCCGTTGGCCTATGGATTGGATGTGGAAGAAAGCAAAACCACGATTGCACTGGGCGAGAAAATCACTGACGTAAAAATGCCCGAGGGTAAACTCACCGGCAACGGAAGTTATGCGTATGTGATTGAACCCTACGGATATTATTTGCCACGGGCAACCTATCGTATGCTGAGTAAAGACGTGCGGGTAAAAGTGGCCACTGAACCTTTTTTTGCAGACAACAAAAAGTACGACCGCGGCACGCTGATGATTCATGTGCAGAATCAGGAAGAAATTTCACCTCAGCAACTTCAAGCCTACATGAAAGAAATCACCGAAAAAGACGGTTTGGATGTTGATGCACTCAACACCGGACTCGACTATCGAAGTGTATCACTTGGCAGCCCCAGTTTCTTACCACTGCGCAAACCCGTGATTGCCATGCTGGTGGAAGGAAACGTATCACCCACTGATGCTGGCGAATTGTGGCATCTGTTCGACACCCGGTGGAATATACCGACCACGTTGCTGCCGGTTTCGGTGTTCAACACCGCCAACATCAGTCGCTACAATACCATCATACTCCCCGAGGGCGGGTACAATGCTATCAACGATGCAGCCAAAGAAAAATTAAAAACCTGGACACAGGCGGGTGGTTTGGTGATCGGGTTTGAATCAGCCGTGAGCTGGCTGCACAACGCAGGCCTTGCAAAGTTTGAAACAAAGAAAGAAGAAGATAAGGCCGCAAAAGAAAATCAAAAAGCAAAACCCTATGCCGACATCGAAGAAAACCGTGGGGCACAAGAAACCAGCGGGGCAATTTTTGAGGCGGAAGCAGATTTGACCAATCCGTTGTTCTATGGGTACACATCCAACAAAATCCCATTGTTCAAACCCAACAACCTATTCATGCAAAAAGCTTCGGGCGTTTACTCAAACCCCCTCACCTATGGCAACAGCCCATTAATAAGTGGGTATATCTCTAAACTAAACTACGCAAAACTCAAAAACTCTTCGTGCGTGGGCGTGAGCGCACTAGGCCGTGGGCGCCTGATTGGCTTTACCGAAAATCTCGCTTTCCGGGCTTTTTGGTTTGGCACGAACAAAATGATTGCCAACGCAATCTTCTATGGCCCGATGCTCAGTGCGGAAATGGGAAGGTGAGTGTGAGCGGTATTCGGTAAGCTGAAGATAAAGTGTTCAAACAAAATCCGTGAATCATGGAATATGTCGAAAGTTTTAGAGACTTAGAAGTCTATAAATCCTCTAGACTGTTATCAAAAGAAATTTTCGAATTGACAAAAAGCTTTCCAAAGGAAGAAATGTACTCAATGACTGATCAGGTAAGAAGATCGTCAAGATCGATTGGCGCACAAATCGCGGAAGCGTGGGGCAAAAGAAGGTACGAAAAACATTTTGTAAGCAAGCTGACGGATGCAGATGGCGAACAGCTTGAGACCCAGCATTGGCTTGAATTAGCCTTAGACTGCGGCTACCTATCAAAAACAAAGACAGACGAATTATTAAACCGATGTTCTTCTATTGGCAAGATGATCGGTTCAATGATCACAAAGTCGTCATCTTTTTGTAAACCCGATCACTAAAATCGACATACCAACCACCGAACACCGCTTACCGACTACCGATTACCGACTACCGCTTACAGACTACCAAACACCGACTACCGATTACCGCTTACCACTCACTACCTCCAAATGGCTAATTTTATTACCTTTGATAAACCCTTTACCAGTGTTGCGAAAATTTTTTCCGCTGGACAAAAACTACCTGCTTGAGGAGGCTCAGCTGGCCCTGAAAGATCAGTTGTTGTATCACCTTTTCGATCGTGTGAAGCAAGCCTATGAACGGCAGCACAATCCGCTCGGGTTGCAGGATCATTTCAGTTTGCAAATCAAAAACTACAAACTCTTGCACCTTCAGCCACTGGAAGATTTCTACTACAAACTGGCCGGAGTGTACCGGTTTAAATGGGGCAACAGCCAATTGGAGTTTGTGTGGGATGGCCGCGACCACCTGGATAAATACAAAGAGGATTGGGCAAAGTTCTTCCATGCCTCGGTGGCACAGTTTTGCGAACAGGCCTTGTTTGTGCAGGCGGTGCTAGACATTACCGTGTTTTTGCCCACGCAAAACCATGCCAACTACCAGATGTCTGCCATGGCAACGCGGATGCAGCAGTTCATGATGCAGCAGTTCAATGTCAAATTGCATAAGAGCAAAGGTTTGATAAATCTAAAAGTGGCATAACTGCCAATTCGTTTTTTCCATTATCTTTGGTTATTAAGTTCTTACCGACATGAGAAAGATGTTTATTGCAGGCAGCATTGCCATAAGCGCGATGATTCTACTGTGGGGCTATTATTCACCCAATGCACTCTTTTGGTTTCTTCTGGTGGGGCCCGTTATTTACATGGGCGTGGCAGACATGGTGCAAACCCGCCAATCCATCAGGCGCAACTTTCCGGTGGCTGGGCGGTTGCGTTACGTGTTTGAAGACTTGCGCCCAAAGATTCAACAATATTTTGTTGAAAGTGATACCGATGGTGCGCCCATTAATCGCAACGAGCGATCGGTGATTTACCAAAGAGCAAAAAAGCAAATTGATACCGTACCTTTTGGAACACAGTTAGATGTGTACGCAGAAGGCTACGAATGGATTACACACTCGATCGCCCCAAAAGACTTTCACAAGATGAACCACAGTCCGAGGGTGAAGTTTGGCGGCAGCGAATGTAAACAACCCTACGACATGAGCGTGCTGAACGTATCTGCGATGAGCTTTGGCTCACTGAGTAAGAACGCCATTTTGGCTTTGAATGCCGGTGCCAAAATCGGGGGGTTCGCACACAACACAGGAGAAGGTGGCTTGAGCCCTTACCACTTAGAGCCTGGCGGTGACGTGATTTGGCAAATCGGCACCGGTTACTTTGGTGCCCGCACCGAAGACGGAAACTTTTCTGACGCTGCCTTTCAGAAAAACGCTACCCGACCCAATGTGAAGATGATTGAGATCAAGCTTTCGCAAGGAGCGAAGCCCGGCCACGGTGGCATTTTGCCAGCTGCAAAAAACACTGCAGAAATCGCTGCCATCCGATTGGTAAAGGCCGGCACCACTGTTTTTTCACCACCATTCCACAGCGCTTTCTCTACCCCAAAAGAGTTGATTCTGTTTGTGAAAAAACTAAGGGAGCTATCCGGAGGTAAACCTGTAGGCTTTAAGCTTTGTGTAGGAAGAAAAAGTGAATTCCTGTCCATTTGTAAAGCAATGGTACAACTGAACACCTATCCGGATTTCATCACGGTGGATGGAGGCGAGGGTGGCACAGGCGCTGCTCCGCCAGAGTTTACCAACTTTGTTGGAATGCCGTTGTTGGACGCACTCGCTTTTGTTGACAATGCCCTGCGTGGCTTTGGCATCCGCAACGAAATGAAGTTGATTGCATCCGGAAAAATCTTAACGGGCTTCCACATGGTGCGCGCCATGGCACTAGGTGCAGATACATGCAATTGTGCACGCGCGATGATGATGGCTTTGGGGTGTATACAAGCACTCGAGTGTAATAAAAATACCTGTCCCACTGGCGTAGCCACACAAGACCCTTACTTTATGAAGGGGTTAGTGGTGGAAGACAAAAAAGTGCGCGTTGCAAACTACCACAAAAACACGGTGGAAAGTTTTGTTGAGTTGATAGGTGCTGCGGGAATTGACCATCCAGACAAGATCAATCGCACCCATGTTTATCGGAGGGTGTTTATGAACATGGTAAAAACCTACGAAGAAATCTACCCCACCATACCAGAAGGCTGCTTGTTAGAAGGTGGCGATGTGCCTTTTGACTATGAAGATTACATGAAGAAGTCCGGTGCGGAGAGTTTTGAGGTGGAATAAAAAGTTTCAGAGTCTTTTCTGCCGTCCGTCAAAAATTTAATTATCTACGGTCGTGTCGGGAAAATTTCCAATACCACATCTTTTGTTTAACTTTCGATTTCAAAAAAAGAATAAAGATTGAAAAAAATCCTTCTTGGCTCGTTACTTTGTATAGTAACTTTCGGGCTATTTTCTCAAAGTGTCTTGGATAAGAAACCGACCGTTCACCCGGGACAGAGTTTTACGTCACTGCTCGAGCAGGTGGAGCAAACAAGCAACGTTCACTTTTTCTTTTTGCCAGAATGGTTCACCGACATCAGGATAGATAAGGAATATAAAGGAGAGTCGTTGCGATTGATAATAAATGATCTGTTTGTTGGCACGGACTTCACTTACATTGAATTCAACGAAAATACCATCGTTTTCATTAGGGATCCTAAACAAGCAATAGAGCGTACACAACTGTTGACTGAGGCAGTCAATGAAAGAAAAAAAATTGAAACGCTAACCTTTGGCCAATCTACGGCCCGTCAAAAAAGTGTAACGCTGTCTGGCTTTGTCAAGGGAAACAAAAACGATGAAATGTTAGTTGGCGCCAACGTATTTGTATCTGATTTGAAGAAGGGCACAACAACCGATGGCAACGGAAATTTTACTATTGTGATGCCAAGTGGAGAACACATCATCAACATAAGCTACTTGAATCACGATGAAAAAGTTGTACTGGTCAATATCTATGAAGACGCCAAACTACAAGTTGTTTTAGAGGAAATACCCATGTTGTTGGAGGAAGTGGTGGTCCAAGACAAGGCCGCCCGCGAAGCCATTACCAGCAACATTGGTCAAGTGCAACTAAGCATCAAAGATGTAAAGCGAGCGCCCAGCATTTTAGGCGAAACCGATTTGATTCGTCAAATTCAAATATTGCCTGGAGTTACTACTGCTGGCGAAGCAGCCTCTGGCTACAACGTCCGTGGCGGTAGTGCAGATCAAAACTTGATCCTATACGATGGCATGCCAATTTTCAATAGCTCGCATGTTTTCGGTTTTTTCTCAGCATTTAACTCAGAGGCGGTGCGTGACGTAACTTTTTATCGCGGTGGCATTCCTGCCGAATTTGGGGGAAGGGTATCTTCAGTGCTTGATATTAGATCACGTGAAGGAAACCAAGAAAAATGGTCGGGAGGCGCGGGCATCGGGGCGCTAACAAGTAACCTCCACATTGGTGGACCACTATGGAAAAATCGAACCACAATTGCTGCATCTGTTCGTACAACTTATAGCGACTGGCTCATCAACTCCATTCGGACCAATTTTATCAACCTTACCAACAGTACTGTAACGTTTTATGATGCATCTTTTAAGCTAGCACACAAGTTCAGCGAAAAAACAAAACTCTCAATTTCCACTTATGTCAGCCAAGATAGGTTTCGGCTGCAAGGCGACTCAACATATCAATGGAACAACTTGATGAGTAGTATGCAACTTGATCACATTTTTTCAAGTAAACTGACAGGCACGCTTCATGTTGGATACGGTTCCTATACCTATGACGTTGAAAACAGAAACCCTGCCAACGGCTTTAATCTTTCCTATCAAATCCGATACCCTAGTATGCGCCTGGACTTTCGATACACGCAGGGCAAACACAAATTTTCTGCAGGCCTTCAGTCGATGTATTATGGTTTTAACCCGGGTCTTTTGGCCCCCAATTCATCTCAATCGGTCGTTGTACCAATTCAAATCGAGAATCAACAATCGCTGGAGTCTGCCGCTTACCTTTCCGACCAAATTAACTTTTCTGAGAAGCTATTTATGGAGGTGGGCCTGAGAGTGAGCCTTTTCAATGCGATCGGGCCTGGCAACATAAATATGTATGAAAACGGGAAGCCGATCTCCCTTGGAACATTTCAAGGCACCAAAACTTTTGCGGCTGGTGAAGTTATTCAATCATATAATGGTATGGAGCCACGCGCGTCTGTTCGATATTCTCTTTCGCCCACCTCATCTTTGAAATTAGGATACAACAGAATTTACCAATACTTGCACTTAGTAACCAATACAACCGCTATTACCCCCGTTGATATCTGGCAACCAAGTGGCATGTATTTTAAGCCACAAATAGCAGACCAGGTTTCTTTTGGCTACTTCCGCACAACCAAAAGCAAGATGTATGACATGTTCATAGAAGTATACAACAAAGACATCTCCAACATATTAGACTTTAAAGATGGTGCAAAGTTGATTTTGAATAATCAAATTGAAACTGACTTGTTACAAGGCAAGGGCCGAGCTTATGGCGTTGAAGCCCAGCTGGCGAAATCTCAAGGCAACTTTACAGGATCAATTAGTTACACATATTCTAGATCGCTGCGAACGGTGCGCGGTGCCACCGATGCTGAATCCATCAATAACGGCAATGAGTTCCCTTCTAACTTTGATCAACCTCATAACCTCAATATTAGTTGGAAGTACGCGATTTCAAGACGCATATTTTTTACCGGTGGGTTCAGTTACCGCACTGGGCGCCCAATTACTGTCCCCATTGGTGGTTTTACCATCGACAATATTACAGTATCTAATTTTTCCAGCCGTAATGAATACAGAATTCCAGACTACCATCGTTTGGATTTGGCTTTGGTTATCGAGGGAAATCACAAAAGAAGAAAATTTTTTGATGGCACATGGACCTTCTCGGTATATAATGTATACGGAAGAAAAAATCCATTTACAATTTTCTTTAGAGAGGCTGTGAACGGGACATTGATTCCTTACCAACTATCAATTATTGGCACAGCGTTACCGTCTATTTCCTACAGCATCAAATTCTAACATGAAAGGCCTAACTATTTTTATTTCTGTTCTCATATTCGCAAACGCTTGTGTTGAACGGGCAGATTTCGATCCAAAAAAATCTGATGCACAGTTGGTAGTGGAAGGTCTAATTACTGATGAACCCGGTCCCTACACTGTTAAACTGACTCGCTCAAGAAAACCATTGGATTTCTCCGGCACAATCCCAGTCTCAGCGATAAGAGTTACTATTTCAGATGACAATGGTACTTCTGAAGTCCTAACCGAAGTGTTACCGGGAACCTACCAGACATCTGCAAATGGTATTCGAGGAATCGTGGGCCGATCATACACTTTGAAGGTGGAAACACGCGATGGAAAAATCTATGAGTCAATCCCAGATAAATTGTCAAAAAATGGAAATATCGATAAGTTGTATACCACCTTTGTTTCAAATCGGCAGGACAACGGCACTTTGAAGTACAGTTTCAGTGCATATGTTGACGCGACTGCCCCATCCGGTGACACCTATTTCCGATGGAAGTTTAACGCCTACTACCGCGTGCTGACATTTCCGGAGCAACGAACGGTTCAAGCAGGGGAAGGCACAATTCCAGCACCACGGCCTTGCAGCGGATACATATTTTCAGGAGGCCAACTGCTTCAAGTAGGGCCATGCACTTGTTGTAGTTGTTGGCCCAAATTTGTTGACACCAGCCCACTTATTAGTACTTCTCAGGTGCCTGCAAATGGGAAGTACATCGGAATTAATGTCGGCAGTATTCCGCTCGACTATTGGGCATTTTTTGATAAGACCATGGTAGAGGTAAAACAGTTAACCATCTCACAAACAGCAAGTAATTTCTGGAAGACGGTTGAAGATCAGAAAAAGGGAGGAACAAGTCTGTTCCAACCTGCCATAGGTCAGGCAATTTCAAATGTCTTTCATAAGAATGGTAATGATCAGGTACTGGGTTTGTTCTACGCAGCCGGAGTATCCGTCAAACAAATTTTTATCGATAAATCAAACATCCCTCAAGATGTGCCCAACCCAGTTGCTCCTCCACCAATAAACGAGTCATGTATACTCTCATTCACGAATTCTAGCAATGAACCTCCGGTTGGTTGGAGATAAAACACAGCCCATGAAAAAAATCTTAGCGCTACTTATTGTTTCCGTCCTTTTTTCATTCAATTTCGAAAACGATTTTATTTCAAGATTGTCTATTCGGATTGAGCAATTCGCAAAACTTAATCCACAAGAAAATTTATGCTTGTTCACAAATCAAGAAAAATTTTCTACCAACGATACCATATTTTTTAGTGCTTATTACTATCAGTCAGACCTACGTCCAATTATTTCAAAGCGAGTTTTTTCAGTTGCGTTATTCTCTTCGTCTGGCAGGGTAATTAATAAAATTAACTTTTCAATCGTAAACGGCCACGCCTACAACCAAATTCCCATTCCGCCAGACTGCATTGCAGATGTATTAACAATCGAAGCCTTTGATCCTAACAGCGGAGAGAAATTCTTTTCAAAACCCATTACTGTTGTTGCGAGAAAGAAAATTGAAGCGAACCTAACTGAGTATCCAACTCAATTTGCATTTGAGGGTGGAAACTTTGTATTGAATGCAAACAATCGTTTAGTGGTTAAAACGGCTCCAGATGAAACTATAAGTTTAAGCGTTTTAAGACGGGTTATTGCCACAACGCATAGTGACAGCTTTGGAATTGCCTCATTTGATGTCATTCCCAAGAAAGGCGAAGCATATTCAGTTGAGGTGAAAGGCTCAAGTATTTCACTGCCAACGCCCGTGGAACAAGCTTGTGCCTTGCGTTTGACGGATGCTGGCGAACAAAAACGAATCGAGATAGATTTTTCCGATAATGTTAGGGATGAAAAGGGTATTTTCTTGCTACTTGTAAACAATCAAAAGATTATTGCGAGCAGCGCGGTTGCTCCAGCAAAGACTGGCACTTTTATCTATACGATCGACACACGCGAGCTGCCTAATGGTATTACAGAAGCTGTGATTATTACCGAGACCTCAGTTTTGGCCAAAAGGAGCTTTTTTTATTTTCAACCAAAAGCCATTGTAAATCTTCAACTAGATAGTTTTTCAACCCAACGGAACCAAGTGCTGGTCAATATCTTAATAAAGGACAATGCGGGTAATCCTATGCAGGGGAATTTTACCGTTTCAGTCAGCCCTTTAAGTGCAAGCGAAAACTTACTCGCCCTAAGGATTGAGGAAAACTATTACTTGAACTCGACCTTAGCTAGATTTCCCGCACCGTACCCTAATGACAACATTAGTAGAAGTAAATTGATCAACGAAATATTGATCTTCAGCCCACCCAAGGGTCTACCCTGGAATGAATTATTGAAAAATAACATCATGCAAAAATCGACTTCCAACAAGTTGATACTGAAAGCGAGGCTCAATATTGAAAGAGCTAGCGTTAAGGTTGCCGATTCCACGCTTTTGAATTGCTTCCTCCAAAATTCGATGATTGGCTATGAAGCAAGCCTAAAAAACGACTTAACACTTGAAATTCCTTTTCTCTACGACTTCTATGGCCGAGAAGAAATCTTCTATTCGTTGGATGATAAATTGACACAATTAACCGGTTCTTACCGGCTAATCGTTGATACACTAGCCGTCACTCCAATTCGTAGTTGGCGGGCAAAGGAAATCGGTACAACCGATGAGTACGGAGAAACGGAATTTAAGGTTTGTTTGGTGGAAGAATCGTACGGGTTCTTTCAAAACAAAAACGAAAAACAAGCCACTGTCGCAAACCTAAACGAACGATTTGAAGATGAAGCAAACGGGGTTGACCTTAGTGTAAACGTTGATGATTACGTGGTCTTCCCAACAATGCAAGATTTGGTGAAGGAAGTGATTCCCTTCTTAGAAGTGAGGAAGAGAAAAGAAACTCTCCATACACGTCTACTTATTAAACAAAAAACCCATTTTAAAAGACCGAAGTTTGGGCCATTGTTCGTCATTGACGGAGCGCTTACAAAAGATGAAACCTTGTTCTTAAACTTGAAGCCGGTAGAGGTTTTTCGTATAAAAATCATCAATGATGCTAACCGGCTTACTCAATTTGGATCATTGGGGCAAAATGGAATTGTGTTGGTTGAAACAAAAAAGAAATCAACTGACAAAGTGAAGGATAACAGTAAGACTATTTCTTTTCTGGGACTTAGCAGACCCGTTGATCAAAAACAACACAAGCTTAGTTCTAATCGGATACCCGATTTGCGCACCAATTTATGTTGGTCGCCATTGACGGAAACCAACGCCTTTGGGCAAGCTTCCGTAAGTATCACAACTTCAGACCTGAAGGGGTCTTTTGTGGTCACTGTCAGAGGAAAAACAAGGAATGGAAACCCATTTGAAACCACCCAACGGTTTGAGGTAAAGTAGACCAGACTCATTACTATTGTCACACACACATCTATTTGATTTCTGTAAAGTGCTTATCCGCCTGAAGCCTTGGGTATCAATTACGATCGCAAGCCGGCCTACACATCTTTTTAGGTTCGTATTTTTTAAGAGCTTTATGTCGGTGCTAATGCCGACACATCATTGGAAAGATTAACAAAAATTGAGTTTTACTTGCCATAAACACTTTTTTTACCTAGCCGACAACCTGGTGAACAAAGTTCCGTTCGGAATATTTTCTGATCATTCATCTTCATCACAGTTCAAATTGATTATCACTCACTAAGTGATACACCCTTATCGCGCGATAGAACAAACTATTTAATCTTGTAGCACTTAAAAAAAGGGGCTGCTCTTTTTGAGACAGCCCCTTTTTGTTTATCCTATGGAATTTGCTAGACTACAATAACAAACTCATCAACTAATTGCCTTTTTTATTTCGTAAAAAGAGTTGTTGGCCAAGTCTTCCCATCTGTCCTAGTCAAAGTCGTTGTGCCGGCATCTCCATAATCATTACTCCACTTCAATGTCATGACCGTACCCGCAGGATTCACAGTTAAATTAGAAAACGTGTAAATCAAATTATACTGATCTGCACCTCCCGTTGTGATCTCATCGCACGTATTTGTTATTGTCACGCCTGTTGCGGGGTTATCGGCCCACGCACAAGCATACTGCCCAAACGTGGCGTCCGAAACTGAGTATTTACCCCGGGACAGCACTTTGAACTCTCCGTTGCCCGTAACAGCTCCAGAGCATCCAGATATGTTCCCGCCAACACCAACTGCCGTAACAACAGTGGAAAATGAATATTTAGCGGCAATATCTTCCGGGCAATAGTTTGTCATAGCATAAGTGAGCTTTTGAGCCGGATAAAACTGATCGCTTTGGAACAAACCAGCGGCAACCACGTTTTCTGCTAACGCCTTACTTCCATCCGCTAGGTTAAGATCACCTTCAATACCTACTCCAGTCTTATAAGTAGTGAGTAATGTCGTAACGGTTGAGGAACTCAAAGGAAAACTTGATGGCAAGCCTAAACCTGTCAGGACCTCGGTAATGGTAAATGTAACCGTCACCCATGGACCTCGATAAGTGCCATCTTTCTTGAATTCAGAAAACGCCACATTTTTCAAAAGGACTCGCTGAGGAACGGCAGTTGCAGACGCTTTCTTTAAAATAAAAAAATCTACAGACTGTAAAGAGTTTGGATCACTTGCTAGATATTCAGCATCAAAAGTGAACTTCTCCGTTCCCGTAGCGCTTTTAGGAAAAAACTCTGCGCCAGGTAAACCTTTAAAATAAATGTTCTGCAGCTGCACTCCTCTGAGCGCCAAGAGTTTGCCTTTTTGTACATTCTTTATTTGCAATGGATCAAGCGACTCGTCAGAACATGACGAGTATGTGATGGCTAACACCATCAAGGCTAGAGAATATTTAAATATGTTTTTCATAATAATCAATTTAATTGAGTGTTTCTGGATTTTCATCCCAAAATACCTTGTTCACCACATTCCCGTCCTTTATTGCAGCAGGATTAGCCAAAGACGTATAACTCAACGGATAAACAAAACTGCGAACCCAAGGTCCAGCACCAGTTTGTAATGTAGGTTGCATGTTGCGCGGTGCACTTGTCCTCCGGTACAGGTTATAAGCCTCTACACCGTTACCCCATAAGGAAACATAGTACTCACGAGCAATCACATCGAGTTTATTTGTCGCGGCAGAAAACGCAGAAGTCACTGCTGCCAAGTAATTCGCTGTTGACGGCTCTAAAGATGCTGGAGAAACCGCTTGGCCTTTACTCACCGCAAAATTTTTAACTTGTGTGATCGATTGATTTATCGCAGTATTCATGGCTGTCTGTGCGGCCGCAACATTGCCTCTTCTTGCATTAATTTCAGCAACCATAAAATTAGTAAACCAAGACATGTAGATAGGCTGAATGCCAGCTCCATTAGCGCCATCACCACGTTGTGCCGGTCCATTGTAGGAAGTCGGAGAGGCAGCAGTCCTATTATCAGGGCGTCCGCCCGCTGGATAAACACCTGCGCAAGTAATCACTGGGCCATCGGGAGGGGTCCCCGAAGCATCTCCATGGTCGCGGCCGTAAAAACCTGGTTCAAAAACACAAAAGACGGCACCTACTGCTGCATAGTGAGCAGGTATAGCACCTGGCGCACATCCTAGGGCCTTCAAATCAAAACCAGCCGTGGCTGGGTCAATGCTCCCTACTTGACGATAGAAATAATATCTCCAACGTGGATCCTGAACTCCCCTACCTTGAAATACTTCATTCAAGAAAAAGTTAGCAATATAACCACCAGCAGAACCTGCATTTGGTCCATAGTATTGGTTGTAAACAGGGTGACGAGAATCTGGTACGGTTGCGATTCCATACTTGAAGGTAAAATTCTCAGCCTCTGCGTCAACCAAGTTTAGCGCTAACAATTGGTTAATTCGAGTGTCGGCTTCACCTACGCGCGAAGCAATGCTGCGGATATTCAACCAAGCCTTCAACTCTAAAGAGTTTGCTAACGCAGTCCAGTTGGTTCTGTTACCAGCATAGTATATATCGCTATTTTGGGCAATGTTGGTTCCGGCATCTGCTCCAGTCTTTGCCAACTCAGTTCTGGCTTCGCCCAACAACTGGATTGCATATGCATACACATCCGCAGCGTTATCCAATTTTGGCGAAAAATTTGTTCCAGCCAGAGCCTCAGTTTTTGGGACATCGTTATAAACATCAACTAGCGTTAGGTACACATAAGCTTCAAAAATTTTTGCCATTGCCAAGTGAGTTGTAAGCTTTCTTGCGGTTGCAATTGGAACCAAGGCCTTGATGTTCGTTAACACGGACTGATATGACAACAACCACAGGTTATTGGTCGATGCCGGTGAAATAGCATTTTGATAACGAAATCCACCCGTCATAGCATTCATTCGGACTAGCTGATCCGTGTTTGCACTAGCAGAGTTATAAAAAGCCGCAAAATTAAGTTGAATGGCATTTATTAACAGGTTCGGATCTGAAGCCGAAGGAGTAAGCGTGCTGGGGTTTACGGTATCATCCGGCAACTGGCAGGATACACCAAACGCAACCAACAACAAAATAAATATTTTCTTATTAAGTGTTTTCATTGTCGTATGCAAATTTTAGAAACTGAGTCTTAAGTTAAAACCGTATCTTCTGGCAGATGGACCGCCAACATAATCAATTCCGGCTCCTTGGTTCACACCAAAACCAGTTCTGTCGAAATCAACCGCGGTGTACTTGGGCGCGTTTACAGCACTCCACCACAGGTTGTTGCCCACAAAAGAAATGCTAGCGCCTTTCAGCTTAAGCTTAGAAACCCAGGCGGTAGGGAGATTGTATGACAGAGATACTTCACGGAATCTAACCCGCGTAGCGTCAAACACCCCGCGATCCGAGTTCGGGCCTCCAATGATAGTATTTCCAAAAAACACACCAGCTGTGGTCAGGGGAATATCATTTGGCGCGAAGCCCGTAACCGCACCTGTTCCATCAAACACTTGCTTCACACCGGGTAACACCAATGTTAGTGTTGGATCAAAATCCTCCAAGGCTTTACCCACACCACGGCCAACGAGCGCGGAAGCAGTATAAGACAATACTTGACCGCCAGCAACATAATCCCATTGCATCCCAAAAGTGATCGCTTTCCATCGCAAATTCACAATCCCAGAACCAAACCACTGAGGGTTAGGGTCGGCAATAATACCAATGTTATTGCTCGGCAAATAGCTACCAGCAGTATTTACAATCAATTGACCGTCTGGCGCACGCTGAACAAATAAACCTTTTATTACGTTAATTGGTTGCCCAACTTCAGCAAAATTACCCTCTGTCGTAAAACCATTCAATGCAACAGTTCTAGTGCTTCCCACAAGCGCATCTACACGGCTTATATTTTTCGTATAGTTAGCAGTTAAATCCAAGGTCCAATCGCTGGTTCTAATTGGTGTTACAGTAACGGAAGCTTCAATACCTTTGTTCGTGATTTGCCCAGCATTGACAGTCGTAGACAAATATCCAGTAGAAGGATCTAAGCTGATGGGAAGTTGAAGGCGCTCAGATTGACGTTGATACAATGAAAGATTCAACTTTAATTTATTCTCTAGCAACTGTGCTTCAATACCTCCCTCGACTTCGGTCAATAACTCCGGACCGAGGGTTGGATTTGCCAGTATACTGCTAACCGATGAGGTAATCACGTTTCGGCCTCCAACATCCGTGAAGGCTTGCCCGTTTAAATTAAGTTGTTGTGATACATTATAGGGTATGCCAAAATTAGCCGATGTACCATATGCGGCTCGAATCTTTAAGAAGTCTAACACGCCCGCTCCAAACTCAGGAAAGGCTGACGTAGGCACAAAAGAAACGCTTACACCAGGATAAAACTGATTTTGGTTTGTGCCTAAAAGCGTTGAGACTTGATCATAACGGCCAACTAAGTTCAGGAACAAGAAGCCTTTCAAATCAAAGTTGGCATCCAAAAATACACCCCTCCAGGCTTGGTTTCTCTGAAAATTCAATTGATTACCACGAAAATCTCTTGGTTGAGATGAAGTATAGTTCCTATGTTCCAAGAAGCCGTAAGTCACTTGTCCCAAGCTTTCCAAACCTTGCTGTGTGTAGGAATCTCTGCGATAGTTCGCTCCAACAGTAGCATTGAACTTTATGTCAGAAGTAATTGGTCTATTGACCGTAATCAATAAACTTTGGTCTAGCACTGTATTTGTACCGGAAACTGTACGCAATGCACCTGGACGTAAGTTAATATCAAAACCATTACCACCTCCACGGTTAATCCAATAATAAGAATTCTCTGTGTATGTATCCAAACCTAGGCGATAGGAAACAGTAATCCAATCAGCTAGCTTATAATTTAAATTGGTGCTAGAAAAGAAACGATTTGTATTACTACCTTGACGAGAATTCTTCACGATCCAATAAGGGTTAGTAATATCATTACCATTTCTGTAGTACACATTCGAACCATCAGCTGGATTCTCAAAAGGCCAATTGGTTAAATCAATGTTTCGTGGAGTGTAAAACAAGTTAGCCCAAATTGACGGTCCACCATTAGAATTCGAACCCGTACCTGCTCCCGCTGGGGGGGTTTGAGTGGTCGTTTTTACATAGTTAAAGTTCGCCTGAATACTCAACTTGTCCGTCAGCTTAAAGTTTCCACCAAGCGAAAAATTATCACGTACCAAGTCATTGTTTTTCACAAAGCCTTCCTCGCCTAGGTGACTGTAATTAAATGATAAAGACCCAAACTCAGTCTTTCCTTGGAGGCCCACAGAGGTTGTTGACGAAAAGCCAGTCTTAAAAAAATCCTTTACATTGTTTGGGTAAGCACGAGCAATATAGTCTGGTGCTGCTGTAGCAAATTCAGGAAATTGTGGAAAGGTATTGGCCCACTCAAAGTAAGGGTGACGAGCGCCCGTTGGTTGACCATTAAACAACGAACCCCAGTTACTGAAAAATTCGCCATAGGCACCATCAAAGCCGTTTGCCCATTTGTTCTGATATTGAGGTAAAACAGCTTCCGAAGCAAAATAGCTTTGACTAAAGGTCCCTTCAAACTTACTTTGCATTCCCTTTGAAGTACCTGTTTTAGTGCGGATCAAAATTACGCCATTTCTCCCTTGCGAACCATACAATGCAGTTGCCTGCAGACCACGCAACACAGTCATCGACTCAATGTTATTGGGGTCAATGTCCAAAAAGCGTGTAGGTGCAACTTGTCCATCGCGGAAATCTGTGTTTACATCATTTGTGCTTGTATTGATGGGTACATCGTTGACAACCCATAGTGGCTGTGTATCACCACTCAAGCTGCTGATCCCCCGAAGGTTAATTTTCGTTCCAGAACCGGCCAAGCCAGAAGAGTTAAGGGCAAGCAAACCTGGCGTTCTTCCTTGCAACGCCCGACCTACATCAGTCTCAGGCTTGTTGGCCAAAGATGCTGATGAAATAGTGGTTTGTGCAAATCCAAGCGCCTTTTGTTCCTTCTCAATACCCTGCGCTGTAACAACCACTTCTGTCAGCTGTGTGATATCCAACCCCAACTGCACATCAACTACGGTTCTTTCACCTACCACCACTTCGGTAGTCTTCAAACCGATGAAAGAATAAATCAAAGCTGCACTAGATGACGGAATGGACAGTGAGTACTTTCCATCAGCATCAGTAACAGTTCCATTGGTTGTTCCTTTCACAACCACATTCACACCAGGTAAGGCCGATCCATCATCTGAGGACGTAACCCTACCCGTAATCACCCTTTCCTGTGCCCATACACTGAGCACAAAACAGAATGAGAAGCACACAAGTAAAAACTTCTTCATAGGTTTTGGTTTAGGTTAAATATTTAAGTCCCTAAAATTATGGCATTGTTTCCACATACAAAATATTGTCAAAGGTATTTTCCATAAAATTTAATTTGTCATTGATTGTCGACAGTGATAGTTTCTATTTTGAAAGTATTACACCCAACAGTTGTAGGCTCGTACGTTTAAATGGACACCCGTTGCTGTTAAACAAATTTTTCCCTGAACAAACAAAAAAAGCCAGTGATCATGATCACTGGCCTATTTCATATAGTATTGATGGAACGCCTATGCCTCGGCTACCACCGATACGAAGGACTTGTTTTCTTTTCCTTTCTTGAACGCCACCGTTCCTGGGACCAACGCAAACAACGTGTGGTCTTTGCCCATGCCCACGTTTCTCCCCGGGTTGTGCTTGGTGCCGCGTTGGCGCACAATAATATTGCCTGCAACTACTTTCTGCCCACCAAAAACCTTAATCCCCAGCCGTTTGCTCTCTGACTCGCGACCATTCTTTACTTTGCCTTCACCCTTTTTATGTGCCATAATTCAATTTCAAATTTTAGATTTCTGATTTCAGATTTTTGAATCTCAGCCAATGTTTTCGATTTGCACTTTTGTAAACTGCTGGCGGTGCCCGTTGCGCTTGGCATAACCCTTTCTGCGCTTTTTCTTAAATACGATCACCTTGTCACCCTTCACGTGCTCTAAAATCCTGCCGTCCACTCTCACGCCCATCACCGTGGGGGCACCCACTTGCACGCTGCCATCAGCATCCGTCAAAAGAACTTTGTCAAATGACACAGCCGCCCCGGCTTCACCCTCCATTTTGGGAGCATATATATATTGACCTTTACTTACCTTGTATTGCTTGCCCGCGATTTCAACGATTGCGTACATAACGGTATTTTTTTGAAAATGGACTGCAAAGGTAAGGCAACGGGCTGAAAAAACAAGGGTCGGCACCAAAAAAGCCACCAATGGCCGAAAAAACCTTAAAAATCTCATTTGCAAACAACTCTGCACCGTACCGGTAGAGGAACACCTCGCTCCACGTGATGCATTTCGCCCCAACCTGCGCGGCACAGCGTGATAATGACCGCAAAAAACGTTGCGTGTGGGCACGCTGGCAAGTGTCATCGCTGGCCGGTGCGTGAAACGCGCCAACTTATTTCAGTCCCCCTAAAGTGTAAACCATTGATCTGCAATCATCAACGGTGCGTTTGCAAGCTCCCGGCTGGGTGTACGCCATTTTCGCTTCGTTCCTCATCCGGTCAAACCTGTTTGCCTGCATATTTGCCGAAAGTCCACCGCGCTGGCCTGGCAATGCTGAACTGCGTGAGGCAAAGAATTGTAGTGCCTTACGGTTTTTTTTGTCCTTACGAACTGATCGTATACCCTCATAGCACTACCCGGAACGATTATATAAAAAAAGTTTATTTGAAACTTCACTTCATAGCGATCGGATAAGTGCGTGATTATGAATCTATTTTCAGATCACTTAAAAAATTCAGGCCACTCGTTGATGCCGGCAACGGTTGCTAACACTTTGAATTATGTTTTGAATGTGAGTTATTTGTCGGTGCTGTTGTCAAAAACTTTTGCGCGTTCGCAAAACTTCGATAACTCCAACTATTTTTTTAAACATCAACCACGCAGCCACGCCCCCGCAAGGGTATGGCTGAAGAAAACTATACCGAAAAACTAAACCTACTATTACGAATGAGTCATTCTTTACCCATGGAGCCCATTTTACAGGAGAACAAAGACCGTTTTGTGCTCTTCCCCATCACCCACCCCGACATTTGGAAGTTCTACAAACAGGCGGAAGCCAGTTTTTGGACAGCCGAAGAAATCGACCTGAGCCAAGACCTGCGCGACTGGAACGGCCTCAACGATGGCGAACGTCACTTCATTACCCACGTGCTGGCTTTCTTTGCAGCAAGCGATGGAATAGTGAACGAAAATCTGGCAGAGCATTTTGTTTCAGAAGTTCAGTACACAGAGGCCAAATTCTTCTACGGTTTTCAGATCGCGATCGAAAACATCCACTCCGAAACTTATTCGTTGTTGATAGACACCTACGTGAAGGACCCCAGGGAAAAAGACCGCCTCTTCCACGCCATCGAAACGATGGACTGCGTGAAAAAGAAAGCCGATTGGGCACTGCGGTGGATCAGTAAAGGCAACTTTCAGGAGCGCTTGATTGCCTTTGCAGCGGTAGAGGGCATTTTCTTTTCGGGCTCTTTCTGTTCCATTTTTTGGTTGAAGAAGCGCGGCTTAATGCCTGGCCTGACTTTCTCTAACGAATTGATCTCGAGGGATGAAGGCTTGCATTGCGATTTTGCCTGCCACTTATATACTGAACATGTAAAAAATCAATTACCGGTAGAGCGTGTAATTGAAATCATCAAAGACGCGGTAGAAATTGAAAAAGAATTTGTAACCGATGCGCTGCCTGTAAATCTCATTGGCATGAACGCAGCACAAATGCGGCAGTACATCGAATTTGTGGCCGACCGCCTGCTCAATGAGTTGGTAGGCAGAAAAATTTACAATGCCACCAACCCGTTTGACTTTATGGACATGATCAGCCTGCGCGGA
>DHLV01000186.1:0-960 GCA_002405445.1 Flammeovirgaceae bacterium UBA4659
AATTCATGATTAACTTAGCACTAGAAGAAAGTTTGGATTCGAAATAAGAATAAATAATTTTACTTAGTAAACCCAAACGATATGAAAACAAAAACCAATGACTTTATTAAGGCAATATTAATAGTCCCGTTTTTTTTGATGTCTGGAAGTTGTAATGATGACAGTAATCCAATTAAGCCAATTACCAATGATCTCAGTTTGGAAGTATAACAAAATATTGCAGAGGCAGCAAAAAAATTTAATGCGACAATTACTCGCAATAGTATTTTAAATCTTCGCAAAGAGGCTTTCAAGAATATTCCAAATTCAATCTTTATTAAAGACTATCTCTCAAAATTTAAAGGGCAAGATCGAGAAGTGATGGATATTGTATTAAATAATCACTTCTTTACGCAGATATTTGGTGGAGAAACAAACGCAAGAGGATTACGCTCAGACGAGGTGCCATTGTCAGTCCCAGTTCAGGAGTACATGCTGAAACTAAACGAAATCATTTCAAACACTATTCAAAGTTCGGCTACATCTGGTGATTTAGTATTAGATCAGGAATCCGTGTCTCAAAAACTAATTGAAAAATTGAACGCTGCCGAAGTAACTTTGAAATCAGATAATAGATTAGGTAAGGTTGACGTAGATATTTTATTGATGACTTTAGAGTTTCATAAATCGACTATCCCTACTATCATTGACATGTTAGTAACTTCTGAGCAAAACTCGACTTCCGGAAAAGTGAATTGGAGTTGGCGTAAATTCTGGACTGTTGTTGCAGTTATTGTAGTTACAGCTGTTGCTGTAGCAGTAATTGGTGCAGCAGTTGGTGCTGCTTGGGCAACTGCGCAGGGTCTTTCCGCTGCTGCGATAACTGCAGCAAGTTATTCAGGCCTCTATATTGGAGCTGGGATAGGTGCGTTTGGTGGGTTAATCGCAGGTTCAAGTGGTTATTGTCCTGACAATTGGTTT
>DHLV01000186.1:1198-3955 GCA_002405445.1 Flammeovirgaceae bacterium UBA4659
AAAGAAATATGAAGAACTTCTTACAAATCGTCATATTAATTTGTTTATCAGCAAATCCTTGTTTCTCAGCTCATACCGATTCTACGAGTTCTCATAAAAATGATTCAGAATTGATATTCGAGAAAAGGAATACAGAACTCACGCTTTCGAATCCAGGTATACTAGGAAAGTTCTTCGTGATAGGAACTCTCTCGTTTTATCACAACACTATGACTTATCAAGTCTATTCAGACACAGTATTTTTAGCTAGTGCAAGAAGAGTTCATAGATATAATCATATGATTAAAGACTTCGAAATCCCGTATGATAAAATTAAAAAAGTACGAGGAGGTTTTTTTTTCTATTTTTCCATAGAAAAATTATTGTTGAGTTGAATGACAAAATAACTTACAAATTCATAGTAGCTAAATCAAGTGACAGAAAAGAAATTCTTAAATTCTTAAATGGCCAAATGAAAAAAATCAAATTTAAGGATCAATAAGGAGACGCAACGCGGTTGCAAAATTTTATACTTAGTATTGGTGGACGCGTACGAGCTACAACACTGTGCATAAGCCATAGCGGGGGTTCGGTGTTGCGTTGTAGTTTCGGTTTCATTATTTAAATTGTAATAGCTAAGACTTGATCTGACAGTCAGGTATACGGCATTCCTTCCTCACAGGCAAAGGTAGCCACCGCTCCAAATAAGTCAAGGGCTGCGCGAGTGGCCCCGCGAAACGCGCGGCCACCAAGCCCGAAGTTTATCCCGCCAAGGCGGGGCATCCCTCACGCAGTGCGGGTAACGCTAATGCATCTAGCCAGAAGCCATCGCGAAAATGTGAAAAGCGGCATTTTGAGGCAGGCACGACCGACAAATCCTTGATTGCAGCGCTGCAAATAGGGATGTCTCACTTTCGTTCGAAATGAGGGGCCATTTTTGAGATGGTTGCTCATCTTTTTGATCTCCCCGACAAAAAAGCCCCGAAATCCACAACCGTGAAAAATGAAAATGATATTTTAGATTTTCACGGTTAGTGTTACCTTTGTTTATGGTTACGCGAGACCTTATTCAAACCCTACGGAAGAGCCTGAAGCAATTTCCCGCTGTTGTTTTACTCGGTCCACGGCAGATCGGAAAAAGCACACTGGCATTACAACTGGCTGGTCAACTTGCAAAAAAATCAATCGTGTTGGATCTGGAAAAGCGATCCGACCGGGCCAAAGTAGATGATCCCGAAGCCTTTTTTGAGAGTCATCAGGATAAACTGGTCATCATCGATGAAGCACAGACCCTTCCCGAACTTTTTAGCTCGCTGCGCCCCGCGATTGATGAGCACCGCAAACCGGGTCGGTTTTTACTGCTGGGCTCGGCATCACCGCAGTTGGTGCGGCACGTAAGCGAATCGCTGGCGGGCCGCGTAACTTATCTGGAGTTAACATCGATCACCCTCAGCGAAGCTGGCAGAAGTCGGCACGACCTCCAGACGCTGTGGCTGCGAGGTGGTTTTCCTCTGGCGCTCACTGCCCGGAGCGATACCAACAGTCTTGAGTGGCGGCAACAGTTAATCCGCAGTTTTGTAGAGCGAGACCTCACACTTCTTTTTGGCGTAGAGCTTTCGCAGGTAACCATTCAGAACTTTTGGCAAATGATCAGCCATAACCAGGGCGGCATTTGGAACGCCCAGACATATGCCAATTCATTGGGCGTAACCGGGCCCACCATCAAGCGGTACTTGCAATTCATGAGCGGTGCCTTTTTGGTGCGACTGCTGGAGCCGTGGTTTGTCAATACCAATAAGCGCCTGGTTAAATCACCGAAAGTATATGTGCGCGACAGCGGCCTTCTGCACGCCATGCTGGGGTTATCCACCTACACCGATTTGCTGGGGCATCCCGTAGCTGGCGGATCGTGGGAAGGCTTCGTAATTGAACAGATTACTGCGGTGATGCCGCCATCACTCCGTGCGTTTTATTACCGCACCCACCATGGTGCCGAAGCTGATCTGGTGCTGGTAAACGGATTGAAGCCCGTAACCGCGATCGAAATCAAACTCAATAATGCACCTGTAATCAGCAAAGGTTTTTATCAAACGTTGCACGATCTCGGTATCCGAAAGGGTTATGTCATCACACCGGCAGCGGATCGCTACCCTGTTCAAAATGTGGAAGTAATGTCGCTGCCAGTTTTCATCGAGCACATTCTACCAAAACTATAACGACTGTGAGCCAAAAACTCCCCCGCCAACTCGGCCTGCTATCGCTCACCGCTACGGGCATCTGCTCCATGATCGGGGCATCCATTTATGTAGTACCGTTTATGGTGCAGCGCCACGTGCCGGGCATCGGGCCATATGTGTGGGCCGCGTTTTTGCTGGCGGCTGTACCGGCTGTGCTCGCAGCGTTTGCCTACGCCATATTGGCTTCGGCCATGCCACGGGCGGGCGGCAGTTACATCTTTGCCAGTCGCGGGCTACACCCCTACTGGGGTTTTGTAGCGAGCTTCTCGCAGTGGTTCGGCCTGTGTATTGCTATTGGTGTTGTGTCGTATGTAATTGTCCCCTTCCTGCGCGACATTGCAGTGGCCGCGGGCTGGCAAGCGCTTGCCGCACAGCTCAGCATGCCCACGGTGCGGCTGTTGCTGGCGCTGGCATTGTTGTGGACGTTCGTGGCCGTGAACATCCGCGGCATTAAGGCGTATGAGAAAACGCTGCTGCCACTGATGATCCTCATGTTTGGTCTCGGCTTCATCGTGATCATCATCGGGTTCTATTTTAATTC
>DHLV01000059.1:0-406 GCA_002405445.1 Flammeovirgaceae bacterium UBA4659
AAAGCCCCGCTTGACCGATGAAACAAAAAATGGATGTCCGCCATACATTTCATCACCGGTAATGGGTGCTTTCAGCAGGCGCAAATGGATGCGGATCTGGTGCATTCGGCCTGTAATGGGCCGGCACTCAATCAGTGTATGGTTTTTGTATGTGGCCAGCGTGGTAAAATAAGTTTGGGCAGGCTTTCCCTCCCGGGCAATCTTCACCGTGCCATCGTTCAACTTTTGGATCGCTGCATCCACCAATTTGTTCTGAAACTGGTGCAAACCATCGGCCACTGCGTGATAAACCTTGTTCACCTGGCGGTTTTCGAACTGCATGCTCAGGTGGCGGTAGGCTTCGGGGTTTTTCGCGATGGCCAGCACCCCGGATGTGTCTTTATCCAAACGGTGGCAAACCTGGGGG
>DHLV01000059.1:583-762 GCA_002405445.1 Flammeovirgaceae bacterium UBA4659
CATTCAGGTGCTTTCGCGCGATCTCCAGAATGTTTACCGGGTCATTGCGGTCTTCAAGCGTGGCGATAAATGGAGGTTTATTGATGATGACGAAATCCCCGTCTTCAAAAAGAACGGCTTCACTAAAATTGAACTGAACAGTTTTCACGCTGCAAGTTACAACGTGATTCGAACATCTG
>DHLV01000059.1:1026-21638 GCA_002405445.1 Flammeovirgaceae bacterium UBA4659
TAGAAGCCATCTCAAAAATACATCACCATGTCAGGTTCAGCCTGTCGAAACCGGGTTTCAGTACCGAATAGCCCTCGACAAGCCTGCCTGTCCGGCAGGCAGGCTCTGGCTGACAATTACAAATTGATTTTTGAGATGGCATCTAGAAAAACGGAAATGATCAGTTTCCTGAAAAAAGATCCAGTACGGAGTGCATCACTCTTCTGTTGGCTGAGCCAAAAACCGGAGGGAACTTGGGCCAAGATTTATCCAAGATATCCTCATTATTCATGAGCGAGGTTTTGGTGGGCCTCCATGAGATGCCTGTGGTGGTAATGCCTCCTCCCTGCACATATCCGGCTCTTATCTCCTCCTCATTTGGGTGCCAGGTGTAAATATCAATGCCCCGCTTCGCGTCATGCTGTATGAAGAGGGGCGTTGAACTGTCAATCCAAAATCCGTTTGCAATCATTTTTTCTTTCCAAGTATAATAAAACGGGTCAACCTGGCCCTCAACGCTTCCCCACAACTGCCGGGCTTCATTGGTGGTGCGCGCAATGTTGTGGCCATACCGGTCGGTCAAATCAGGGCCGGTGCGCACGTACTCATCACGAAGGTTAAAAATGGAGTGCCCCAGTTCGTGAGCTACCACTGCCATGCCATCGCCTATTGTCGGGTAACGGGCAACAGTGGCGGAGCCAAAAAGCAACGTGTTTTTGAAGGGCGCAACCCCCGGTGGCACATTCGAAGGGTAGGCGAAGGATTGCGGGTCTCCTGTTGGGTTCAAAAAAAAGAGGTAGGTGGCGAACGGTAGCCCGAAGTCACGGGCGTTGCCGGTGAGATCATCGCGCTTTTGGCTGACAAAGTCGGCTGGTGAAATATTGGTGAGTTGCTCTGGATAATACCAAAGGTTAAATTTTGATTTCTGGCTTTTGAAGGGTTCTATGGCAAATAACCCAAAATGCAGCTTTTCGATGGATTCGGGGCTCGGCTTTTCAACGCCATCAAAAGCCAAATCGCGGTGTACGGTGGCCAGAAACTCGTCCATGTTTTGATACCCCTTACCTACCATAATCAGATTAATGCGGTCAGCTTGGCGGTTGTTATAGTCTGGCTCCAGGGCCCGTAAAACCGGATGCGCATCGGCAGGCATTTGTGAAGGGGTATCCGGGTCCGAACAGGAAAAAAGAAAGAGACATACCAATATGGCAGAGCAGAATTTCTTCATTTTTATGAGTGACCATTCTTTGACCCGCCCGGATGGCGATTGGTTGGAAGGGGAAGAGAATTTCCTAAGATTTCTCTGTTTCGTCTATATCTCCCTTCGCACGTGGCAACTTGAAGCTAAACACGGAGCCAACGCCAACCGTACTTTGTACATCTGCCTTTGTGTTGTGTCCTTCCAATATGTGCTTGACAATTGCCAGCCCCAGCCCCGTACCACCTTTCTCTCTGCTGCGGCTTTTGTCCACTCGGTAGAATCGTTCAAAAATTCGGTGCAGGTGCGGTGCAGGAATGCCTTCACCGGTATCCACTACCAGTGTAGTGAGATTTTTTTTGCCCACATCAAAGCTGATGTTTACCTCGCCCCCATCGGGTGTATAATTGATGGCATTGGATACGAGGTTGTTGATTACCTGTGTGATGCGTTTGTAATCGGCATACACATTGAATTTACCGTGCCGGTCAGCCAGCAAACGAAGTTTGATATTCTTACTTTCGGCTTTTTCTTCAAACTGTTCGATCACATCTTCGCACAACCGATGCATGTCAAACTGTTCGAATTGCATTTTGATATCGCCCGTTTCAATTTGCGAGAGCGTGAGCAGATCTTGAACCAAATCATCCAGGCCATCCAAACTCCTGGCTGCCTTTTTGAGAAACTTAGTGCGCACGTTTTTGTCATTTACGGCACCGTCCAGCAAGGTGTGTACAAAACCTTGGGCTGCAAATATGGGTGTCTTCAATTCGTGGCTCACATCGGCAATAAATTCCTTGCGAAAAGCCTCTAATTTTCTCAGCTCATCAATCTCCTTTTGCTTCAGGGTTGCGAACGAAAATATCTCTTCATTGATTTTCTCCAGCGGGTTTAGCGCTCCTCCTTTTTGTTTGGCAATACCGGAAAGCTCCTTTTTCTTGAGTTTGCCGATTAATTTGTAGATTTTGTTGATTTCGCGAAAAACCAAAAATTCCAGAATCACAAAAGTGAGCAGGTAAGAAGCAGAAAAACTGATCACACCCGCCACCAACAGCGCGCTTCGCTCCACGCCTTCTAGCAGCGATAGAAACAAGGTAGTGACAATGGCAATCGAAAATGCCAGCAAAAGGGAAAGGGTGCGTGCACTATAAACCATAGGGAGCGGCAAAAGTACCAATTTTTACCTTGCGCGAGGTGCAAAAGGGGCTGCGGTGAACGGCTGGTGAAATGGCTAGAAGCCATCTCAAAAATACATCACGGTGTCAGGTTCGGCCTGTCGAAACCGGGTTTCAGTACTGAATAGCCTTCGACAAGCCCGCCTGTCCGGCAGGCAGGTTCAGGCTGACAATTTAAAATTGATTTATGAGATGGCTTCTAGTTGAGATTGAACTTATAGCCTACGCCTTTTACGGTTGAAATGCAATCTTCACCGATCTTTTCGCGCACTTTTCGGATGTGCACATCCACTGTGCGTGCCAGCACGTACACATCAGAACCCCAAATATTCTGCAGCAATTCATCGCGATTGAAAACCTTATTGGGATTTTGTGCGAGAAAAAACAGTAATTCAAATTCCTTTTTTGGCAAGCTTACTTCGCGGCCTTTTACTTTAATCGTGTAGCTGGAACGGTCGATCACCAGGTCGCCAATCCTGATCTGGCTGGATTCACTTTTCTTTTTTGAATCGCGCCTGAACAGGGCGCTGATGCGGCTCACGAGTGCGCGCGGCTTGATGGGCTTTTGAATATAGTCGTCTGCGCCACCCTCAAAGGCGGCAATCTCAGAATACTCTTCCGTGCGTGCAGTCAAAAAAACAATAAACGTGTTAGCCAATTCCGGCATCGCCCGAATCTGCCGACATGCCTCTACTCCATCCATGCGCGGCATCATGATATCGAGCAGAACCAGATCCGGTTGAAATTTTCGTGCCATCTCCACCGCTTGCATTCCGTCACTGGCTGCTTTCACATCGTAGCCCTCTTTTTCGAGGTTGTACTTCAATAACTCGAGTATTGGCTCCTCATCGTCAACCACTAAAATTTTTTGTGCCGATTTGGCCATACATTGATTTCAATTTGAGTTCAACTCAGATTACAAATGGAATTTACTGTAGCATCGCTGATGAATAAAACCTGACGATGAATAATTGGTCTGTTGTCAGGATTAAACATTAACCTCCCGAAGCCATACAACAGAATGGTCAGCCCTTCGGATGAGGCAATGTTCGAACATCATCTCGGGTTTAAAAGTAGGTTGAAATTGAGCGATTTGGAAACGAATGTTAACAACTTAACAATTACTTAATGCTCCTTGCATGAACAGCAGTGCGGTGGGGCAGCACCCGGTGGGGCACAGTTCACAAAAACGGGTATTTCGCTGTAAGGTACTTGATATATGCATGCAGATCGCCTTTAAACCCATGATCCAGTTCAACGCCAAATACATCTTGTTTTGCCTTGTACAAGCGGTACGACATAAAAAACGTGTTGTTGGGTAGGTATTTCTTGAGTCGGGCGCTGCCGTGCCGGTGGTAGAGGTGCAATGTATCAATGGATGTTACGATCTTTTCAATCATCGCCCGCTTTTTTGCTTTCTTGTCTTCAAGTAAATCCTCGGGTTTAATGGTTTGATACAAACTATCCAACAACCGGGTGCCACGCAAAATATGCCTGGTGACCTTGCGATAGTCTTGGTCATTACGCAAATACTCCGCGTATTCTTTCGAATCAGCGCCAAACTTGAACTTCAGGAAGTGGTATGCAGCCGTGTCGCCAATAAAGTCGGCCAGGTTCTCGTTGAAATCCACATCGTCTTTAACAAACACTGTGGCATGCACCATTTCATGGATAATCAAGCTTGCAAGGTCACCCTCGCTGCGATCCAGCATACCACTCAAAATGGGATCAGTAAACCAGCCCAATGTTGACCAACCACCCGGGTTGCGCACGCTTACGTCATACCCTTCGGCCTCAAGGGCTTTCTGTAGCGCAATTGCTTTTTCGCGATCAAAAAAACCTTTGTACGGCATTGTGCCCACAATCGGAAAGTGCCACTCTTTGGGCTTCAATGCAAACGGCTCACACGCTTGCACTACCCATAGCAACTCCTGATTGCGCTGGTCGTAAAGAGTCTTATAGTTTCTGGTATCCCTTAAGCCGAGTGAGTCAATCGCAAATTTTCTGATATCGTCTATCAGGCGCAATTTGGATTTGAGTGAGTCGGGAAAGGCAGGATCATCCAAAAAAACTTGCAGGGGCCGCGCATTCCACACAATGCCTAACTGCCCCATGCCCAGGCGTACGCCATAATCAACCAGCGACCAGTTCCAACCGACCCAAAAGGCTACTGCCGTAAGAATTCCCAAAAATATCTTTTTGATCACCGTGCGAAAGTAATCGACTTTAAGGTCATATTTGACCAACAATTTACAAGATGATTTGTTTTTTAGTATTTGCTAATTAATTTAGCATTTTTAAAAGACAAGTATATGAGCAAAATAGCAACCTTAGAAGCCGAAGACATGAGCGATGTAAAAGAAAAAATGAAAGCCCTCCAGTTGACGATCGACAAACTGGAAAAAACCTATGGCAAGGGCACGGTTATGAAGTTAAACGACCAGCGAATTTCGGATGTACCTGCCATTTCCACAGGTTCGCTTGGATTAGATATTGCGTTGGGTATCGGTGGATTGCCCCGCGGCCGTGTGATTGAGATATACGGCCCTGAGTCGTCCGGAAAAACAACGCTTACCATGCACGCCATCGCAGAAGCCCAGAAGAAGGGCGGCCTGGCGGCATTTATCGATGCCGAGCATGCGTTCGACAAAAGCTATGCTGAAAAACTGGGTATCGACACTGAGAATCTGTTGATTTCCCAGCCCGACAATGGCGAACAGGCCCTCGAAATTGCAGAGCACTTGATCCGTTCCGGAGCGATCGATATCATCGTGATTGACTCCGTTGCGGCCCTGGTGCCCAAAGCAGAGTTGGAGGGCGAAATGGGTGAAAGCAAGATGGGTTTGCAAGCCCGCTTGATGTCGCAAGCATTGCGCAAGCTAACGGGTACGATCAGCAAAACGGGCTGCGCGTGCATTTTCATTAACCAACTGCGAGAAAAAATTGGGGTGATGTTTGGCAACCCCGAAACCACCACGGGTGGCAACGCCTTGAAGTTTTATGCATCGGTGCGTTTGGATATTCGCAGAATAGGGCAAATCAAAGAAGATGCAGACAACATCACCGGAAACCGCGTGAAAGTGAAAGTGGTAAAGAATAAAGTGGCTCCTCCCTTCAAGATCGTTGAGTTTGACATCATGTATGGCAGGGGTATTTCTAAATCCGGTGAAATTGTTGACCTGGGCGTGGAATTAAACGTCATCCAGAAGGCAGGGTCATGGTTTTCTTACAACGGGAACAAATTGGGCCAAGGCCGTGATGCCGTAAAGCAATTGATTGAAGATAATCCGGAACTGATGGATGAGCTGGAAAAAAAGATCAAAGACAAATTTGCAAGCGGGGCGGAGTTGGCAAGAGAAGAGGAATAGAAGTTCAGTGGGGTGCGTGCCTTTCACAAGGTGCCCTCCCAATAATCGCAGGCTGCAAAATCGCTTCGCAAAGAAACGGGTTTTTCAAATAGTGCAAACACGCTCGCCCCTGAACCGCTCATTGACGCATAAAGAGCGCCTGATTCATACAGGCGCTTTTTTATGGCTTCTATTTCAGGATATTTCCGGAAAACAGTCGGCTCGAAGTCGTTTGTCAAAATATTTTTCCACTCCTGCACGGGACGCGTTAATGTTTCCGTGATTGCCGAAGCCGACCGCCTCGGAGACAACCCTGCGTATGCATCTTTGGTGGCAACGTGCACGTTCGGCATTACCAACACCAACCGGTAGCCTTGGAGTTTTATACTCGCGGGCGTTAAGATTTCGCCCCTGCCGGTGCCGAACATCGGCTCATCGCCAACAAAAAAAGCACAATCACTACCGAGCCGGGCAGCGTAGGATTTCAAAAGTGCTGATGGCAAATTCAAATCAAAAATGGCGTTGAGCAAACGCAGTGCGTGGGCACCATCTGATGACCCGCCACCCAGGCCGGCACCCATCGGAATGATCTTGTGGAGATGCATTCGCACCGGAGGAAGTTCATACGCTGATTGTAAAAGCCAGTAAGCCTTGATGCACAGGTTTTCTTCTTCATTGCCGGGTATTGGAATGCCTGACGATGTGAATTGGAATTCATGGGAGCGTATGATCTCTAGGATGTCGGTGCGCGGAACCGGAAGAAAACACGTTTCAATATCGTGATAACCATCTGCACGTTTGGCCACCACGTGCAAACCTAGATTGATTTTACAAGGCGGAAACGAAACCAAGAGTGATGTTACTTGGTAAGTTTTTCAATCAGGGAGTCCGTAATACCTGAGCTGGAGAAACCGCCATCGTGCATTAGATTCTGCATGGTAACCATACGGGTGTAGTCCGAGAACATCACGGTAATGTAACTGGCGCAGTCTTCAGCGGTGGCATTGCCCAATGGCGACATCATGTCGGCAAAGTCAAAGAATACATCAAATCCAGAGATGCCTGCACCAGCAGTAGTTTTTGTGGGCGATT
Organism: Flammeovirgaceae bacterium UBA4659; assembly: GCA_002405445.1. GTDB lineage: Bacteria > Bacteroidota > Bacteroidia > Cytophagales > Cyclobacteriaceae > ELB16-189. The sequence goes on from DHLV01000059.1 coordinate 7,818, forward strand.
GTGATATGGTATTCACCCGTACCTTCTTTTTTGTACCATACCGTTGGCCATAGCTTCGTGCAATAGACTCCAACATTGCTTTGGCTTGCGCCATATCAGTATAGTCGGGGTAAGCACGTTGTGCGGCAATGTAGCTAAGTGCCACCACCGATGCCCATTCGTTGAGAGCGTCTAACTTCTCTGAGGTTTGGAGCACCTTATGAAAGGATAGTGCCGAAATGTCAAGGGTTTTTTGAAACCACTCGTAATTCATATCTCCATACTCTTTGCCTTTACGGATATTGGGACTCATGCCTATCGAATGGAGCACAAAATCCAATTTACCCCCAAGCACCTCCATCGATTTAGAGAAAAGATTGTTAAGGTCTTGCTCTGCGGTTGCATCCGCGGGTATTACCTCTGCATGGCAAGCCTTGGCCAATTCATTGATTTTGCCCATGCGCATGGCAATAGGAGCATTGGTGAGCGTAAAGAGCCCGCCTTCATCCTTCACTTTCAATGCGGTTTTCCATGCTATGGAGTTTTCATCCAAGGCACCGAAAATAATTCCTCTTTTACCTTTTAATATCCCGTTTGCCATATCGATAGTGATCTAAAATTATTCGCAAGTATAAGCAATTAGCATGAAGTTTGACTTTCAAAAACTATCGTACACAAGGTATTTTTTCCGGTTTGCTTTTCAGATATTGCCTTTCCACTGAATCTGGTGTAACCAAAACCAAACTACCTCAAAATCTATGATTGCTGAAATATGGGATTCAACCTTTTTACAACCCGGATATTTTGCATCGCCAGGGGCACTGTAGCCTGTGTAGCCGTGTCGATGATTGTGTTTCTTTACCACATGCTACACGTGCTGGCGATGCAGTGGTATTGAGATAGGTACAATGACGTGATTTCACATGACGTACGATTTTTTGTACGCACCGTTTGTATTGATCATCGGGGTTGCTGTTTACGCCAACCGCATTTTTATAGGACCCATCGTTACCAAAGGTATGCTTCGGCTTTACGTGAGGATTTTTCTCAAAGCTGGCTTTTTGACCATTAGATATTTCGTTTTCTACAGCATGGCTCGAACTTTTTCAACGCTGTATGCTAAAAAAATTAGGTGAAGCTGCGCAGCAAACCACGCTTTTCACTTGGCGGAAGTGCGATGCGAAATCTGAACGAAGGCGATGAAGATCCACACCTGAAGGCAACTCAAAATCCCGAAGGAGCAGCAGTACATTGCGTAAAACACGTGGTATCGCTAGCCGAGAAAGCCGGTTTTAAAAAAAGATAGAAATACGAAAGCCAGTTGCATTCCGGGAAACGTAGAGAGAGCGGCTTGATTACTTCAAATCGCTACGCGGCATCATGTGTTACGAGGTCACGTATCCCGAAGGATTGATCTGCCTTTGTTGATTGGCGGGCCGAAGTACCAATTTTTGGGTTGGCAAAGGTGACACTACCCTGCAGGTGCCCAATCATTGGACTTCATTTTTTGAATAATTATTCGTAAAATTAGCGCCTTAAAAAAGAACACCTTGCCAGTTAAATCACCCACTTTGATAAATGTTGTCTGGTTTTTGTTGCTGCTTGGCGGGGGAACCATCACGGCACAAAATCAACGGCAGATTGACAGTCTGCGCAGCCAGCTGAACACCAACTTGTCAGATTCGCTCAAGATCATTACCCTCATTGAATTATCGGCCAGGTATCAATACACGGACATTGAAAAAACAAAAGACTATTCACAGCAAGCGACTGAACTTTCAGAAACCAAAAACTTAAAATGGGCAAAGGTGAAGAGTTATTTGAACTCTGCATCCGTCTACAGCATTCAGGGCGATTTAAATAGTGCATCGCGTTTGGTTAACCTGGCGTTGGGGATCAGCCACGAGTTGAGTGATTCGGTTGAGTTGGCAAAGTGTTACAACAACCTGGGCACGTACAGTGCAGCCTTGGGCCGGTTCGATGAAAGTTACTTCTATCACACACAAGCTTACGGGATTGCAGTGGGCTCAAATCAAAGGCTACAACAAGCGGTGAGTTTAAACAACATGGCTGATGTTTTTAAAGAGTTGGGGCAGTATGAGCTTGCATTAGACTATCTGAAACTTTCGGCCGGAATCAGCAAAGAAATCGGTGACAAAGAAGGCGAGCCATATACGCTAGACGAAAAAGGTGACATCCTGATCAGGCAGAAGAAATACGACTCCGCCATTTTAGTTTTGGCTGAGTCGCGAAAGATCGCTAAAACGCTTGAGTTGACAATTAACGATTTAGAAGGAACTAGCCTTTCAAAGATTGCCAAGGCGTACTCATTAAAAGGTGATTATACAAATGCAGGAATCTACTACGACAGTGCGGCCGCTTTCTTTATTGCCTATGGAAATGATTTTGGCCTGGCCGAAGTAGAGCTTGGCAAAGGTATTTTGCTACTAAAACAACGTCAATTTGATGACGCAGAGAAGCTGATGTTGAAAGCAGCGGGCAAAGCGCATGCACTCAAAGCCTGGACGCTGGAGATACAGTGCCACAAGACGCTATCCGAGTTGTATGAAACCAAAGGCGATTTCCGCAAATCACTTTCGTTTTACAAGCATCACCAACAGTTGGAGGATAGTCTCTTCAGCCAAGGTATGCGTTCGAACCTGCTGAGGAATGAAATTCGTTTTGAAACTGCTTCTAAAGAGGAGCAAATCAAAGCACTGACCAAGGTAGAGGAACTCCAAAAAAGCGAAATCAAAAAGCAGGAACTGATCACCAACATTCTGGTGATCGTGATAGCACTAACAGTAATCTTGTTGTTTTCGCTGTACAGGAGTGGGCAGCGAAGAATCAGAATCAACAAACTGCTGCTTGAACATCAACATGAAATCAAAAAGCGAAGCAAAGAGCTTGAGCAACTCAACCAGATAAAAGACAAGTTCTTCTCTATCGTTTCACACGACTTGCGATCTCCCATGAACTCACTTTTCAGTGTGCTCGATTTAATGAACAGAGATCAAATCACTCAAGACGAATTCAAAACATTGAGCAAAGAGCTTCAAAAGAGGTTCAACCACACCCGGGGTCTGATCAATAACTTATTGGATTGGTCTCTTCTTCAAATGGATAAACTGAAAATTGAGGAAGAAAAAATCAATATGAAGGAATTGGTGGATAGCAATATTTCGATGATAGAGTCTCTCCAACTGAAAAAATTAGCCATCAGAAATCAAATCAGTCCGGAGGTAAATACAATCGGTGACAGAAATATGATCAATTTAGTCGTTCGAAACCTGGTGACCAACGCGATCAAATTTTCTGAACCCGACAGCGAGATCATTATCACCGCAAAAGATGCAGTTGATTTTTATACTATTTCCGTTCAGGATTTTGGGGTCGGCATTGCGCCCGACATACAGAAGGTTTTATTTGAGATGACGAGTGGATACAGCACACGAGGCACTGCCAACGAAAAGGGAACGGGCCTGGGCTTGATTCTTTGCAAAGAGTTTGTAGAACGCAATGGTGGAAAGATCTGGCTGGAAAGTGAGATCGGAAAAGGCAGCACGTTCTGCTTTACAATCAAAAAAGCGTAAACTGCCCTCGTATCACTGTAAATGCCTCATTGAGTGCCTGATATTACGTAGCCCTGATAGCCGCCACCGGATCTAATCTGGCTGCCATGGCTGCTGGCACAATTCCTGCGATCATTCCGATCACCGTGGAAACGGTGAGCCCCAATACGATGTTATTGATGCCCAAAACAATGGTAAGGTTGCCCAGTTGGATAAATGTAATCAGGTACACAAGGAACAAACCGGCCAAGCCGCCCAGCAAACAAAGGAATATAGACTCAAATAAAAATTGTGTCAAAATGAAATAGTTTTTGGCACCCAATGATTTTTGGAGCCCTATGATGCTCGTGCGTTCCTTCACAGACACAAACATGATATTTGCAATTCCAAAGCCACCCACCAACATTGAGAAACCTCCAATAATCCACCCGGCAATGGTAAGGATGTTGAAAACCGGCCCAATCGCTTTCAAAATACCTTCCGGCCTGTTCATGGCAAAATTCTCTTTATCCCATGGCTTCAAGCCGCGCTTCACCCGAATCAAACCTTTTGCTTCGTTTTCTAATTCCACCAGCCCGATATCGGTTTCTTTGCCTTTCATTCCAATGATTGACCTTGATTGGAACTCGAACCAACGCCCGGTGCCGGTTTGGTAGATCTTTCGAAAAGCATCGTAGGGTATGAAACAAACAAAGTCCCCGTTGTCTCCGCCAAAAGCGTTTTGGCCTTTTTTCTTCATCACTCCTATGACACTGAATTTCTTGTTTCTGATTTTCACTTGTTGGCCGAAGGGTTCCTCACCATCGGGGAAAAGGCTGGTGGCAATGCCGTTACCAAGGATCACCACCTCGCGCCCTGCGGAAATCTCTGACTCGCTAAAGTACCTGCCTGACTCCAGATTGATCCCAAAAACTTTGTCATATCCATCTGATGCACCGGTGATCGTAATCTGGCCAATGCTGCTTTCACTGTGTTTCACATTGACGTTGCCGGTGTTGGCGTAAATACAAACAGCGGTGCTTTGCTGCATGTTTGCTTTCAGAAAACGATACTCGTTGTAGGAGCTTGTGGGCCATTTAATGTAACTTTTCCACCAATCGCGCCCGCCACCGCCACCATCCCACGGAAACTTGTCGATATAAATCACGTCAGAACCCAACGAGCTGAGGCTGTTCTTGATATCGCGCTCGAGGGAATCAACCAACGTGAGCACAGCAATAATGGAAAAAATGCCAATTGTTACGCCCAGCAGAGAAAGAACGGTGCGCAAAAGGTTTGAACGGAGCGCACGCCACGCAAAACCGAGGCTTTCAAAAATAAGGAGAATAATGAGCATGTGTTTTTAACGCAATTTGTGCTTTTTAGGATTAACAATTTCTAATTTTATTTCAAGAATCAAACAAATCCCTATTTTTGCACCCTCAAAATATCAGGCCATCATTTAGATTGGCCAAAAGCCCGTAAGCTTATATGAAACTATCTGAATTCAAGTTCGACCTCCCAAACAGTTTAATTGCCAGCCACCCAGCCGAAAACCGTGATGAATCGAGGCTCATGGTGCTGCACCGCGCCACAGGAAAAATTGAGCACAAGGTGTTCAAAGACATTGTGAACTACTTCAATGAAGGTGACGTAATGGTAGCCAACGACACGCTGGTCTTCCCGGCACGCCTATATGGGCGCAAGGAAAAGACCGGTGCTAAAATTGAAGTGTTTCTGCTTCGCGAACTGAACGCTGACATGCACTTGTGGGATGTTTTGGTAGATCCCGCAAGAAAGATACGCGTGGGCAACAAACTGTATTTTGGCGATGGCGACCTAGTAGCTGAAGTCATTGACAACACCACATCGCGCGGAAGAACTATCCGTTTTTTGTTTGATGGCGACTCGGCCGCCTTTGATAAGGTGGTTGAAAACCTCGGTGAAACACCGCTGCCAAAATACATCAAGCGAAAAGTAGAGCCGGCCGATAAAGAACGCTTCCAGACGATATTTGCAAAAAATAAAGGAGCGGTTTCTGCGCCCACTGCCGGTATGCACTTTACCCGGCAGCTGGTGAAGCGCCTGCAATTGAAGGGGGTAGATATGGCCTATATCACGATGCACATTGGCTTGGGCACATTCAGGGCTGTAGATGTGGAGGACCTCACCAAACACAAAATGGACTCCGAAAACTTCACGGTGGGTACCGAAGCGGTGAGTATTGTCAACAAAGCGCTGGACAATAAGAACAAAGTCTGCGCAATTGGTACCACTACAATGCGCTCTCTCGAGTCTGCTGTATCTGCCAACAACCGCTTGAAAGAAAAAGAGGGCTGGACGGACAAGTTTATCTTCCCTCCCTACGAGTTCAAAATTTGTAACGCCCTGATTACCAACTTTCATCAGTCTGAATCGACATTGCTGATGATGGCTGCCGCTTTTGGAGGCTATGAATTTGTGATGAAGGCCAACGAGGTTGCCAAAAAGGAGAAATATAAGTTTCTGACTTATGGCGATGCGATGCTGATCCTATGAATTTACCGGGTTACATCGTCTTTGATCAAATAGATGAATAGGCCTATGGCCACGGGGTAAACCAAGATGTAGGCCGCAGAAGACCGGAGGATACCCATCAGCATCAGGCTGGGCAACAACAACAAAAAGATTCCGATCGGCAAGACCCAACGTTTGGCCTTTGAGTTTGAGCGAAAGATTTGCATGAGCCGGTACACCAAAAACGTGATCAATAACACGTTGAAGGCAACCAGAAATATTCGAAAAAGTGGCATGTGAGTATTTTTATAGCGTAAAGTTAATGCGAAACCGAATAATGTAAGATGGGAATGGCACGCGAAACAGCGCTGATTGTAGCGGGTGGCAAGGGCACGCGTATCAAGAGTGCCTTACCCAAACAGTTTATTGAACTGAACGGAAAGCCCATTTTACTGCATACCCTTGAAGCATTTATCCGCTACTCGCCCACTGTTGAAATTGTGTTGGTTTTGCCAGAAGATGATTTCAGCATTTGGAACGGCATCCGCGAAAGGTTCAATATCACCCACCCAATCCGATTGCAAAAAGGTGGTGAAACACGTTTTCAATCTGTGCGAAATGGTTTGCAAAAAGTTGAAGATGGATTAGTTGCCATTCATGATGGTGTTCGGCCACTGGTAAGCGAAGATATTATTGGGGCATCGTTTCGGCTGGCTGCTATTCATCAATGCGCAATTGCTGCCGTGCGCCTCAAAGAGTCTATCCGGATGACAGACCAAGACAATACAAAAGCTGTAGATCGGTCGCGGTTTCGTTTGATTCAAACACCGCAAACATTTGATGTTGATTTAATCAAGAAAGCCTACGAAATCAAAGAAGACCCGAGTTTAACTGATGACGCCAGCGTGGCCGAGCGTGCGGGGCACAACATTTCTTTGTTTGAAGGCAGCTATGAAAACATCAAAATCACTACGCCCGAAGATCTGATCGTGGCAGCCGCCCTGATGGAAAACCGTAAGCATTAACCGATTCTGGATTTTATTACTTCTTTCTTAAAGAATTCATAATCATTTACATCTGTTGGCATTTGGAAATAATCTACACTTTTACAGGGCAATTAAATTCAAACTTGGATGAAAAAATTCTACTCGCTTTTTGTCTTGGCTAGCTTGTTTTGTGCTTTAACATGTGCGGGTCAGGTTGCACTAACAACTTCACCATATACACAAGATTTTAATTCAATCTCATCGGGTTTGCCCACTGGTTGGACGGTGCGGACCGGGGCAACAGGCATTGCATTGGGAACCACCGGCACTTTTGTTGCTACAAATACCCCATGGAATTCGACAACCGGAAGTTTTAGAAATGTAGCGAGTGCTTCTGGTTTAACTTCTACCGCTACAACCACCGACCAAGGCAACTCAACGAACAGAGCCCTGGCAGTTCGTCAAACAGGTACTTTAGGTGACCCTGGGGCTGCGTTCGTTTTGCAACTTGCCAATACTACGGGGTTTACAAATTTTCAATTGAGTTTAAGGCTTCAATCGCTTGACGGAACAACGGCTGGCCGCACTACTACGTGGCGAGTGGATTATGGATTTGGCGCAACTCCATCATCTTTTACTGCTGCCACTACTAACCCTGCCACGTTGACTACGGTTCTTGCTGCCGGTGGCGCAAGCTGGGGCAGCACCGATGTGACAGTTAATTTTGGAACCGCACTTGATAATAACTTTGGAAACGTGTGGATTCGCATTACGACATTAGCTGCATCTAGCGGTAGTGGTTCACGACCCACGTCAGCAATTGATGATTTTCAACTTACTTTTTCGAATGGCGATAATACAGCTCCCGTTTTTAATTCGGGTTACCCTAAAGCAGTTAGCCTGACAACGTCAGGTTTTGATTTGGTTTCAAATATTAGCGAGTCTGGCAAAACCTATTTTGTGATTTTACCCAACAACGCAACTGCACCAGCATCAGCAGAGGTTAAGTCTGGAAATGATGCGGTTGGGAATACCCTTCCAGCAGGGTTCTTCGGTTCATTTAACAACACTTCTGCCAATACTGATTTCAGCACTACAATCAACAGTCTAGCCTCTGGTACCGATTATGATGTTTATGTTGTGGCAGAAGATGGATCGAGCAATGTGCAAGCATCTCCCAATAAGTTGGATGTATTGACCAATACAGCAGGAGATATTACACCACCCTCTTACTCTTCTAGTTATCCGACTATCAACACTATTTTACCCACCGGCTTCACCGTTCGAACCAGATTGGATGAGCTCGGAAAGACTTATTTTGTTGTCGTTCCGGCAGGAGCGAGCGCGCCATCATCTGCGCAAGTGAAGAATGGGCAAGACGGAACAGGCTTGACACTGGCTTCGAACCAAACAGGCACCATTATCGTGAGCAGTTCAGGAACTGAGTTTACCGCTAATGTATCGGGGTTGTCTCCCACCACAAGCTATGATGTTTATGTAGTTGCTGAGGACAACGTACCCAATATTCAGGCCAGTCCGGTGAAGATCACCGTTACTACCGGGGCACAATTTGTAGAAGACTTTAATGCATGTGACGGTACTGCCTCGTTTACACAATTCAGCGTGAGTGGCGGGCAAAGTTGGGGCTGCACCGACTTTGGCAGGAATTCCACAAAAGGTATTCGAATGAATGGTTTTTCGGGTACTGCACAACTGAATGAAGATTGGTTGATTTCGCCTGTGGTGAGTTTAAATGCAAACGCGGCTTTGTCTTTCTACTCACAATTTTCATTTGCCGGGCCATCTCTCCAATTGAAAATATCCACCAACTACACTGGCAGTGGCGATCCGTCTCTGGCTAGCTGGACTGACTTACGTGGAAACTTCCCAACGGTGGCCGTTCCATCTAATAGTACTTCATCGTCAGACTGGACTTTTAGCAACGTTGACTTATCCGCATACAGCGGACAAAATATTTTCATTGCTTTCGTTTACACATCAACCACCGGAACAAACACAGCAGCCAGGTGGTCGTTAGACGACATTACTTTTGCCAATGGTGTGGCACGATTTATTCAAACCTCGCCTTCTGCCTTACTATTCACGGCAGGCAATGCAGTAAAATCGTACACATTGAAAGGTAACAATGTAACAGGGAACATTAACGTAAATGCTCCTTCTAACTTTGAAGTGTCGAAGGACAACAACGCGTTTTCAAATTCAATAAGTTTCACTGCAAGTGAAGCCAACGCTCAGGCTTCTATTTTTGTTCGATTTAATTTGGCAACACCTAGCACGAACACTTTCACAGGCGTGATCAGCCACAGCTCATCTGGCATTTCAACAAAGGATGTGTTGGTCACGGGCACAGATAAAAGCTTGACGTTTGATGTTGTCACTTGGAATCTAGAATGGTTCAGCATTACCGCAGATCAAAATGGTGTGGGTGTGGGGCCAGGCGCTGGCTCAGGGCCACGCACTCCTTCGCAAGTAGCGCTGCAACGTGCCAATGTTGCGAATGTCATCAAAACCATTGATGCCGACTTGTACGCTTTCCAAGAGGTAGGCAACGAGAGTGCTAACTTTGACGGCCTTGTGACTGACTTGGGGCCGGGCTGGGCAGGTATTCGTTCACTTACGCCTGCTGTTCCATCTTCCAGTTATGGCACAGAAGGTGACAAAGTGCAACGACTGGCGATTATTTACAAAACTTCGGTGGTCAACCCAGTTTCAACGCGCGCGCTACTCTCAACGGTGAATATAGCATCCCTTTCAGGGTACCCATCCACTAACGATCGCTTTTGGGCGAGCGGCCGTTTTCCTTTTTTGATAACTGCTAACGTAACGCTTGGCGGAATCACCAAGCAAATCGATTTTGTAAATATTCATGCCCGAGCGAATGGCGGCAGTACCGCAGCCGATCAAAAAAACAGATACGACATGCGCAGGTATGATGTCGAGTTTTTGAAAGATAGTTTAGATGCTCGATTTGCTGCCCGAAATCTAATCATGCTTGGTGATTTTAATGACGATGTAAAGCAAACAGTGGTAGCGGCAGCCGGCACTACTGAAAGCAGCTACAGGAAGTATGTTGACGATAACTTGAATTATCAAGTGCTCACTTTGCCGTTGAGCCAAGCCAATGCCGTGACGTTTGTCGGAAGCTCACTGAGTATGTTAGATCACGTTGTATTATCGAATGAGTTGAGCAATGACTACCTCACTTCGTCCACAACGGTAGAGGACCCGAGAAGTTACGTAACTAACTATGTAAACTCAACTTCTGACCACTTGCCCGTTAGTGCGCGGTTTGTGATCTCAAAATCAAATCAAACAATAGCATTCAATTCATTACCGAACAAAACGTTTGGCGATGCGCCTTTTGCCGTAAGTGCTGCGGCAACATCTGGTTTGCCCGTTTCGTTCAGCTCGTCTGACCCAACCGTTGCTTCCGTTAGCGGAAACACGATTACTATTTTGAAGGCAGGTACGGTAACGATTACAGCCAGCCAAAACGGAAATGCAAATTTCAATGCTGCGCCAAATGCGTCTCAGCAATTGACTATCAACAAAGCGGATCAATCCATCACCTTTAATACCTTGGCAAGCCGAACGTTTGGAGACGCACCTTTTAACCTAACAGCCACATCAACATCCCCCTTGCCAGTCAGCTTTACATCGTCTGATGCAACCATTGCATCTATCAACGGAAGTACGGTAACGATTTTGAAGGCTGGCACGGTGACCATCATCGCGTTACAAGCGGGGGATGGAAATTACAACCCTGCGCCCAATGCCATTCAACAGATTGTCGTGAACAAGGCCAACCAGCAAATCACATTTACAGCAATTTCAGACAAACAACTAGGGGATGCTCCTTTTGCATTAAATGCGAATACTAATGCTGGGTTACCTGTCACCTTCACAGCATTAACAAGTGATAAGGTGACCATCGCCAACAATCAGGCAACTATTGTAGCCGAAGGAAGAGCCATCATTGTGGCTTCGCAACCGGGCAACGCGAATTACAATGCAGCTACAGCGGTCGATCAGACTTTTTGTATTAAACCTAACAAGCCCACAGTCAATATATCACTCGCATCAGGTAATGCTACACTCACGTCTTCGGCATCTGGCGGTTATAAATGGTTTTTAAATGGGACCCTGATTCCGAATGCAAATGGTCAGTCTTACATCGCTACATTGGCGGGAAGCTACAAAGTGCAGGTGAACTTGGATGATTGCCTCAGCGACTTTTCTAATGATGTACCCGTGGTGATCACCGGAGATTTGTCGGGCCGGACGACCACTGCGATTCAAGCCTATCCAAACCCCACGTCAAACTTATTGTTGATTTCGGGATTGGCAAAAGAAACAAACAAGTGTTTGGTGGTGGATGTACTTGGTAGAGCAGTAGAGATGCCTTTGGAAAACGTGGGAGAGCAACATCAACTTAAGTTAGAAGGTTTGAATGAGGGCATGTACATTATCCGCGTCAAGCAAAATAACTCGATTGAGCAGGTTCGGTTGGTAAAGAACAACTGAAAAAAAATAAAATTGAAAAGAAGGCACCGTTTCGCAAGAGCGGTGCTTTTATTTTATCTCTAGCATTTTCACCACCGTAAGCGCGGCTTCTTCGCCTTTGTTGCCGAGTTTCCCTCCCGCGCGCTCCAATGCTTGTTTTTTGTTTAGCGTGGTCACCACTCCAAAGGCAACGGGCTTACCATATTTCAGATTCACCTTCATGATGCCGTAGGTAACGCCCTGGCATACATAATCAAAATGGGGTGTATCACCTTGAATGACGCAGCCCAAACAAATGATTGCGTTCATATCTTTTCGCTCTGCCATGCACTGCGCTGCCAATGGAAGCTCAAAACTACCGGGTACATTTTGGCGGATGATGTTTGACTTTTTTGCACCCAAGGCAAGCAACGCTTGATAAGCGCCCTGAAATAACGGTTCTGTGATGTCATCATTCCATTCGGCCACCACAATGGCGAACTTGGTTTTGGAAAGATTGAGTTTGCTTTTTGATTTTACAGATGATAGTTGACCTGCCATGATTGAAAGCCTAATAAGTTGATTATTTGATGCAAAGTCAACAAATTTACAAACTGCAGCAACTGTTTGTTATAATGAATGGCCGAGTGTTGGTTTTTGTGTATTGTTTTTTCGCGTTTGCCACGATGGGGCAAGATGCGATTGACAACTTGGATCGCGATCTTTTTCAATCTGACCGACTAATCGGATATGAAAATCTAACCTTTAAGTGGACGCTTAGTGGGCAAAAGCAAGTGCTTTTGAATGAAGGAATTAATTACCTCGCTGAAAAAGACCCTCAAATTGCACTTCAAAACTTAAATGATTTCATAAAACTAGACTCAGGCTTCTGGGTCGCCTTTTATTACCGTGGGGTTTGTCTCAAGCAACTTGGTCGCTTTCGAAAAGCACAGCAGAACCTGTTGGCTGCCGTAAAACTCAACCCTACTTCATACGAAGCAAATATTGAACTCGGAAAAGTCTATCATCTTTTGGGCTTTTCAGACCGCGAAGCTGAAAAACAGTATAAGAAGGCAACAACCATAAAAGCGAATGATGCAATTCCACTCTACCTTTTAGGCGACCTGGCGTTTAGGGCCGGCAACAGACGGCAAGCGATCAGGCATTATAAGGAGAGTTTGGCTGTTGACCCGAATTTTTCTGATGCGAAGATTAAGTTAGGATTATTGGATGTAGTAAAAACGCAGGACGGTGCCGACCTTTTACCCTACCTCAATCAGGTGTTAAGCACCGACACACTCAACCGAACTGCACTGAGTTTGAGAAGCATGCTCTTGGCAAAGGATAACCCTGAGCGTGCCATTGCGGATTTTTCCAAACTGATTAAGCTCAATCCAGCCAATGTCCGATATCGACTTTTTCGTGGGATTCTTTATGCAGAGGGTCAAGATTTTGATAACGCGTTTAATGACCTCAATCGGGTGATTCAGGCTACACCCGAAGATGAGAATCGATTTGTGGGCAAACAAACCGACATCGACAAAAGAATAGATATTGTGTACGCAGGCACTTATGTTATAAGCACCATATACGGCCTGCCTAGCGAAGAGGGCTATAAAGTGAAAAAAGCATTCTGCTTGATACTGATTGGAAACCACTGGACAGCCGTGCATACACTTGAAAGTGTAGTAGGGCATACCAAAAGTGCTCTGTGTTGGTTCTTGAAAGCTTTGGCATTTGAACATGGTGGTGATCATGTAAAAGCTTTTCAATGCTATTACCAAGCACTTCGCTTCGACAACGATATCACAGACGCTCACAAAAAGCGGGCAATCTATCTTACAGAATACAAGAAATGGCAAGAAGCAGAAAAAGATTTTGACGAAGTACTACGGCTCAACCCATCTCAATATGTGGCATACAAACTGCGCGGTGTTACCAAGTTTTATCAGGGCAATTTTAAAGGTGCCGAAAGTGATTTTAGCACGTACCTACAAAGCGACACGACCAACATCGAAGCCCTTGAATCGCGAGGAATGGCAAGATACAAGCAAGGAAAGTTACTTGAATCTATTGGGGATTTTCTGCGATCTCGGAATTTCCAAATGATCAAGCAAAATGAAATGAAGGGCGCGATTGAAGAACTGTTGGCAAAACAAGACACTGCCAAGGCTATGGCATATCTTGAGGATTACATCACCATCACACCAAACTTTGTGGATGCTCGATGCATGAAAATCAAGATATTGATTTCCCAAAATCGGTGGGATGTAATTGGCGGAGAAGTAGAAAGCGCGCTGAAGTGT
>DHLV01000074.1:0-20483 GCA_002405445.1 Flammeovirgaceae bacterium UBA4659
CTTTTGTCTTCTGGCCAAACTTTTGGCAGATAGAAATGCCCCGGGGTTGCTCAATGAATAATCGGAATTGGCTTTGTCTTTAAAGAAAACAAAATAGCGATTCACTTGTGCATCTGCACAAACACTCCCGGCCAACAACAATACCACCGCTATCGCTCGCATATCAGTTCTTTCCAAACTCTTTCAGTGTTTGCTTCCATATTGTTCCTTGTTGCGTTCGGTTCTGCGCATAGCAGGGAAGCAGTGAATTAGCAAAATATTTGAGCAAATACGTTTCCCTATACACCAAGCCCACATTCCAGGCATACACCTCCAACCGCGAATCGCGGTAGAGAATGTTCTTTTGCTCATCATTTTGAACCACCCTCACCGTTTTCGGGAACGACAGTCCACTGGCGAGCGAATAAGCGCCACCTACCTGCGTGGCTTTATATTCGTCTTCCACGTTGCCGTTTAGTTGCTGTTCGTTGTTAAAAAGATTACCGTTCCAAACCTGATTTTCGTACAACGGAAAAACCAATTTGAGAAACCAAACGTTGCCTTCGTTGCTGATGATTTGCGACTTCATCCGCTTAATGATCCATGTTGTGATTGGCTGCCAGGGTTGGGATGCACTCGTGCGCTTTGCTCGGGAAACAACATACGAAAAGCCACCCTCCGTTTCAGCGTTCGGGAAAGAGTCTGTCACTTCTACCATCAGTTCATACCTGGCCATGGTCTCCCCGTTATCGGTGCACGCAATGCGCAACGTGTTAGTTTCCTCCACATCGTAAATCCAATACGCGCCCACGCGCAGCGGAGAATAGAAATCATCAGGTGGGCGGGCTGCATCTGGTCCACACGAGGACAAAAGTGCGCAAACCGCCACGTACGCTAACACAAACACACGACCAACACGGCTTTGCTGTTCAATACTATTTTTCCCGCCAATCATAAACCAAAGTTATTTTTTCTTTTTGATATTTGAGCCATGGCATTGAAGACCACCGTAGCGGTTGGCAACATCACCAATCTAAGCGAAGCGCGTTACTGCGCAGGCATGGGTGTGCAGTACCTGTGTTTTCCTGCCCACCGCGTTGATCCCAAAGTATTCAAAGAGATAACCGGATGGGTCAGCGGCCCTACGTTCATCGTTGACCTTTCGGAGGCAGAACACCCCTCAGAAGCGATGACCAACTATGCCACCAACCATTGGCTCATGAGGCCGGAACATCTCACGCGGGCGAGTTTCCCCTTTGGGCAAACAATTTTTTTGGACGTGAGAAGCAGCCTTTCCCCTCCGGAAATTGAAATCGCACATGCATTTTTTTTGGTCATTCGCGAGGAGCAATTGCCCGTTTTCTCGAGACAAGCAGGTGAAAAATTGCTTGTAGCAGGCGATACTAAATCATTGATTTCCAAAATAGAACGCGGTGCCGTACACGGCATTTGGCTGGAGGGGTCAGACGAACAGCGACCGGGTTTGAAGGATTACGCAGCCCTCGGGGAAGTGCTTGAGCAGTTAGACTTGCAGTGATGGTGGCAACTGTCTGTTTTCCCTATGGAAACAGGATTTTTTTGATAATAAAATAATAACATATATTCGCACCAGTTTATCATCTGTGTTAAGTGACACAGGTAGGGTAAACAAAACCACTAATACATTCAAAACGCTATGGCAAAAACAGCGAAAAAGGCAGCGAAGAAAGCTGCAAAAAAACCAGCGAAAAAGGCTGCAAAGAAGTCAGCGAGAAAACCAAATGCCGCCTTTATGGCCGCGCTGACTCCCAGCGCAACGCTGGCAACAGTAGTAGGTGCGAAACCGGCACCCCGTACTCAGATGATCAAAAAGATCTGGGATTACATCAAGAAGAACAAATTGCAAGACAGCAAGAACAAGAGAATGATCAATGCCGATGCCAACTTGTTGGCTTTATTTAACGGCAAGAAGCAAGTCTCTATGTTTGATCTTGCAAAGATTGTTAGCAAGCACGTAAAGTAACAGCGGCTCGCGTACAACAAAAAAAGGCTTTGTCAGCAATGACAGAGCCTTTTTTTTCAGCGCCCTCTGTGGTGCGGCCCATGGTGTGATTTACCGTGTGGGCGTTTTCCTTTATGGAAAGGTTTACGGGCAGATGTCTCCTTCCTGGTGCCGGGCGAATACACAGGCGCATCACCAAATCCCAGCGGCAAAGGTACCTTCTCTACTTCACGCCCAATCAGTTGCTCGATGCGTTGAAACTTGTGTTGATCGTGAAGATTGATAAACGTGATGGCCGTGCCAGTGGTGGCTGCTCTCGCTGTTCTGCCTATCCGATGAATGTAATCCTCGGGGTCTGGCGGCACGTCAAAGTTGATCACCAGGCTAATACCCTCTACGTCTATACCGCGCGAAAGTACATCGGTGCCAATTACTATTGACAACTGCTTGTTCTTGAATTCACGCAGTATGCTTTCGCGATCGGCCTGTTCGAGGTCAGAGTGAATTGCCTTTACGTCAAGGCCCATCTTCCGAAGCGTGCGATCCAGTTTTTTCACGTTCTCTTTGGTAGAGGCGAAAATAATGGCTGACGGAAATTTATCGTCTTTCAGGATGTGCTGGATCAATCTTTCCTTTTGTTCATCATATAATGAGTAGGCCTGCTGTAAAATGCCTTCGGCAGGTTTTGAGATGGCGATATTGATTTCAGCCGGATTGATCAATATCCGGTTGGCCAACGCACGAATCTTCGGAGGCATGGTGGCCGAAAACAGCAAAGTCTGCCGTTTCTCCGGCAGGTATTTAATGATGCGGATAATGTCTTCATAAAAACCCATGTCGAGCATGCGATCGGCCTCGTCTAACACCAGGTGTTCTACTTGGTCGAGTTTGATCACGCCTGATGCCAGTTGTGCAATCAGCCGTCCTGGTGTGGCGATGATGATGTCAACGCCCGCTTCGAGCGCTCTTTTCTGTTGTTCCCACACAGCACCATCATTACCCCCGTAGACTGCGATAGAACTTACGCCCAGAAAATATCCAAAGCCTTCCACCTGCTGATCGATCTGTTGTGCTAGTTCGCGTGTGGGCGCAACCACCAACGTGTTCAGGTGGCGCTTCTCAGCATGGATAATGTTGTTTAAGATAGGCAACAAGTATGCAGCAGTTTTGCCGGTGCCCGTTTGCGCACATGCTATCAAATCCCGTTTCTGAAGAATAGCGGGTATTGCCTCTTGTTGAATGGGCGTGGGCTTGTCATAGCCCATCGATGCAAGGCCGTCATTGAGGCGTGCATCAAAATTAAAATCTGAAAATGTCAATGTGGTATTCATAAAAAAGCCCTGATGGTAATCAGGGCCTTTGGTGTGAAGTGATCTGATATTATTTGGCCAACTTTACATCAACCGCATTCAAACCTTTTCTTCCTTCTTTCAGGTCAAAAGTGATGGCATCATTCTCGCGAACTTTGTCAATCAAACCTGTGGCATGAACAAAATACTCTTGCCCGGTTGCCGTTTCTCTCACAAAGCCAAAACCTTTTGCTTCGTTAAAGAATTTTACTGTTCCTTCTTTCATTTGTGTTGTTAAAATTTGATGAATAATTGGCAAAGATAACGGAATAATTCTAACCGAAAGGTATTTTGTTGAGGCATGGACCTGTTCAGTGCGCGCAATCAAATCACCGCTCAAAACATTACATTTGCAAATGCCTTCGTCTCATCCGTTCACGCATACTTTCGAAGTGGCACCTCACAACATTGACGAGTTGAACCATGTAAACAACGTGACCTACGTACGTTGGGTGCAAGATGTGGCGGCCGCCCACTGGAAGGCGGTGGCTTCACCCGAGTTGCGAGCAGATAACGTGTGGATGTTGCTGCGACATGAAATCGATTACAAAGCGCAATCTTTTTTAGGCGACACCATTACGGCTTATACGTGGGTGGGTGAAGCAAAAGGTGCTACATTCGAGAGGTTTGTGAAATTGATGCGTGGCAACAACGTGCTCACCTCCTCGCGTTTGGTGTGGTGCCTGCTGGATGCAAAGTCACTCAAACCTAAGCGCATCAACCCAGCGATGGTCGAATTGCTCAGGTATGGAAGCCTCGAACTTGGTTGAAAACAGGTCAGTGATCAAAGCGTGAAAATGATGAACGAATCATTTTCCGATTCAGACTTTCTTGACTTCTAATTTCAACTGCCGGTCATTGTTTTGCATCCGCAGATTGATAGGCAACGGCAAATTCCTTTGCAAAATCCACCAATTTCACCTTTCCCAAACCAGGTCTGTTTTTCCAGTAGTCTGCTTGTATATTGCCTTCACGAATACCCTTGCCAAGCGCTACGTAGCCCTTCGCTACCGTGGGTGGCAATTGCGATTGAATCATCCCCTGCAGCGCCTGCTCATCCGTAAAAGTTACCCAAGGCGCTGGTTTGCCTGCGGCCTTGGTGATGGCCTCAGCTATCTCATTTGGATGCCGCTCGTCACTGGCAATGTATTGAACACTAAAACCTTTAAAGTCCAGGTTTACCAACGCATTGCCGATCACTTCTGCAATATCGCTGGTGTGCACCAACACCAACTTCTCATCAGTATTACCGAAATTAGAACCTACGATGTTCATATTTTTCAACAAAGGGATCATCCCAAAAAGATTATAAAAGAAATAAGACGGCCTGAATGCCTTCACATTGACCTGCTTCAATGATGCAAGCTTCTGTTCGGCATAAGCAAGCCCGTCAATTGGGCCGGCACCACTGCCCATGTGCGCCCCGATGCTGCTCAACAGCGCAACATATTGGATTTGGTTAGCCACAACAGACTGAACGTAATTGTCTACAACCCTCTTTTGATAATCAATCCATTCCTCATTCACCAACGCCCACTTTGGCGGCACCATCAGATAAACAACATCAGCGCCACTAAATGCACCGTTTACAAAACCGGAATCTTCAACCGACCCGACCAAACCTTTGGCTTGCAGCGCCTCCATGTCTTTGACGCGCTCGGGATTGCTGGTGACGACCGAAACCTGGTGGCCCGATGCAATGAGTTGTTGCACAATCGGTTTACTGATGTGGCCGAGTGATCCGGTAATGACATAGTTCATGTGAAAATGGATATTGATTGAAAAAATTAATGCGATAACATGCCATCGCGGGCTAAAAGTTCAATGCCTGCATTTTTTTCACTAAAACTTAACAAAGAAATTTGGCGCATAGCGAACCAAACGCTTGCTTCGCTCGTTAAAACATCAGTTTACAGATTTAAAATTCATAACGAAGTGTTCCGGTACATCACTTGTAACGCGAACACTTCGTTATATTTACAGTAAATTCAAAATTCAACATGATATGAAAAGATCGATTATTACTGCTTTCGCACTCCTCGTGTTCACCATTTTTGCAGTGGGGCAAAAAATGCCGAGTCCACCCGCCAAGGCAACTGGCACCGCAGATGGAGTATCCGTCACAATTGACTATCACCAGCCCTCAGCAAAGGGCCGGAAAATGCTGGGCGGTATCAATCCGTATGGCGAAGTTTGGCGCACCGGTGCCAATGCAACCACCAGTATCGAATTGGGTGCAAACGCAAAGGTCGAAGGCCAGGCCGTTGCCAAGGGTAAATATGGTTTATACACCATCCCGGGTGAGAACGAATGGATCATCATACTCAACAAAGACATCAAATGGGGCGCTTATGATTATACCGAAAAAAATGATGTTTTGCGCGTGAAGGTAAAACCGTCAAAGCCTGCAGCCTTTGTAGAGACTTTCACCATTAGCGTAGAAAACAATAGCGTTGTGCTCCGGTGGGAGAACACGCAAGTTGCATTCAAAATCACGAAAGGATAGCCACAGTAGCAGCGCATCACCAGCCCCTTTGCAAAAAACGAAGGGGCTTTTTTTGTTGGAGAAAAATAAATAGCTTGAGGTATGCAAATCCTGGGGCGATCAGACCGCGTAGACTTACCTAAACTGGGTTTGTACAACATCCATGCAAAAGTGGATACAGGAGCTTATACTTGCAGCCTGCATTGTTCGCGGGCTGAAGTGGTAAATGGCCGGCTGGAATTTGTGCTGCTCGATGAAGAGCACCCGGAATTCACGGGCATGAAATTTACTTTTAAAAGATTCAAGAGGCGCGAAATCAAAAACTCATTTGGCGAAGCGGAAATGCGGTACGTCATCAAACCCACGATCAAAATCTTCAACCGTATAATCAGAGCCGAGTTTTCGCTGAGTGACCGCGGCAACCTCAAATTCCCCGTGTTGCTGGGCAGGCGTATTTTGCGCAACCGATTCCTGATCGATGTAACAAAAAGAGATTTGTACTTTCAAACCAAAATGGCACAACCATGAACATCGCCATCCTTTCACGAGACGCGAAGTTGTATTCTACCAGGCGGCTGAAAGAGGCCGGTGAAAAACGCGGGCACAAAGTGGAAATCATCGACCACATGAAATGCGTGTTGCTGATCGAAAAGAAAAATCCGATGGTTTGGTACAACGGCCGTAAACTTGATTATTTCGATGCCATTATTCCGCGCATCGGTGCCTCGGTTACATTTTACGGTGCTGCCGTAGTACGGCAATTTGAAATGATGAAGGTTTTCACGGCCGTAGAATCGCAGGCGTTGATCCGCTCACGCGATAAACTTCGCAGCATGCAAATTCTCTCGCGGGCAGGGTTGGGCTTGCCCAAAACTATATTCATGGATTACTCCAAAGACACTGAGGGAGTAATTGAGGCCGTTGGTGGTGCGCCCGTGGTCATCAAGCTTTTGGAAGGCACGCAAGGCTTGGGCGTGGTGCTGGCCGAAAACAAAAAAGCCGCCCAGTCTGTCATCGAAGCGTTTCACGGTGTGAAAGCCCGCATCATTGTGCAAGAGTTCATCAAAGAAGCAAAGGGAGCGGACATACGTGCTTTTGTAGTAGACGGTGAAGTGGTAGGCGCGATGAAACGGCAGGCACGCGATGGCGAATTTCGCTCGAATCTGCACCGGGGCGGCCATGCCTCGGTGGTCAAACTCGATCGCCACGAAAAACATGCCGCGATTGAAGCGGCCAAGAAGCTGGGGCTGGGTGTAGCGGGTGTTGACATGTTGCCCTCCAAGCGTGGGCCGCTGATCATTGAAGTCAATTCGTCTCCCGGGCTGGAAGGTATCGAAGGCGCCACCAAAGTAGACATCGCGGGAAAAATCTATCAATACCTGGAGAAAAATGCGGGCAAGAACCGAATACAAAAAGATAAAGTAAATGCATGATGTACGACTCGCAAAATGAAAATTGACAATCGAAGAACCAACAACAAAACGCAAATCAACACGATACGATGTCAAAACAGGTAACAATAGCGGCACACGAAATTCGGCCCGGTGAATTCAAGGAAATCAACATCAACATTGCAAGATTGCCTTCGCGCACGCAAATCGACACCCCTGTTTACGTGTATCGTGGACTGGAAGATGGCCCTGTGCTGGCACTCACCGCAGGAATGCATGGCGATGAAATCAATGGGATGGAAATTGTGCGCAGAATCATTGACTCAGGCCATATCCGCGTAAAGCGGGGCACCGTGGTGTGCATGCCGATTATCAATGTATATGGGTTTTTGAATTATTCACGCGAGGTGCCCGATGGAAAGGATGTAAACCGTTCATTTCCCGGAAGCAAAACGGGGTCTTTGGCAGCGCGGGTCGCTCACCACTTGGTAAAAGATGTGATTCCCTACATCAACTATGGCATCGACTTTCATACCGGAGGAGCCATGCGCACCAATTACCCGCAGGTGCGCTGCATGATGAATGACCCCAAAAACGTTGAGCTGGCAGCCGCCTTCAATGCCCCCTTCACCATCGATTCTCCTTTTCGTCCGCATTCATTGCGGCAATCGGCTTACAAGCAAGGCAAGAACATCATCGTGTACGAGGGTGGCGAATCCATCCGATTTGACCGCTACGCAATTGAGCAAGGCATTGAGGGTACTTTGCGGTTGATGAAACATTTGAAGATGATTGACTCCGCACCTGAACCCAAAGAAGAGAACCGCATCATTTGGAGTTCATCTTGGGTACGAGCAAAAAATGGCGGATTGTTTCAATCGCATATCAACTGTGGCGCATTGGTAAAAAAGGGCCAGTGGGTGGGTGAGTTAACAGACCCTTTCGGAGAATTCAAAGAGCAGATCAAAGCGCCCGTTACCGGCTACGTGGTGGGATTAAACAACAACCCTGTTGTAAATGCCGGAGATGCACTGATGCACCTCGGGCAAGACAATGTGTGCAAGATTGGAGGAGGTGCAGAGGATTAACGAATGTTGTCCTCAACGGTAGTTACACGCTTTGACAGGGAAATCAACTCCTTCAACATGATGTTTTGTTCTTGCTTCATGTCACGAATATCAATTTTTAGTTCTTTCATTTCAGACTGAAATCTCATTTCAATTCCTTTTATTTCAGACTGAAATTCCCCTCTCATTTCCTTCATTTCGGATTGAAAATCCCCTCTCATTTCCTTCATTTCATCCTGGAATTCTGCACGCATTTGATTAAAGCGAGCGCCTTGTTCATTTAATGTGATGCTTTGCTCCGCAATCGCTCTGCTCATCATATCAACGTTGCGATGCGTTTGTTTCATCTGATCTGAAATCTGATCGGTTTTTTGCCGGTATTCCGCCAATAACTCGTTAATTCTATCTTCTGATTTCATAGAAATATAAAATTAGCAATAAATTCTCTTAGACTAAAACCACGGCACCGGGCACGGCATGATTAACTTGTCTTTGGCAGGCTTGCGCGGATCGCGGCTCGACCAAGAGTAGCTGATACTGAACTCATGCGCACCGCCACTGCCGAAGCCTAATTTCGAAATCGTGTAGTCGTAGCTGTAACCTATGTTCAACACATCTTTGTTGCCACGTTTGGTGAATCCAACCAGCAGCACAATGGATTCGTTGTTGGCGACACCGTTCACCGTTTTGAACGGCACCCCGCGGTACCAGGTGCCGATGATGAGCGGTTCGAGTGTGTAATACAAACCCACATCCATTTGATCAAAACTGCCCTGGTGCCGGTATTGGACAGCAGGGGTGATGCTCCGCTCTTGCGGACGTTGGTAAAAGCCCTTGCCTATCTGACCGGGTGACAAATAGAACTTCCAGCCGGCATGTCCCGAAATTTTCATTGGCAGTTGATCAGGCGAACCAACCAAAGACTGATTAGGTTCAAGGATATGATGAGCCGCCACGCCTATCCAGCCCCGTTGCGAGTAGAAAAGTCCACCAAATGACAAATCGGGGAAGAATATTGACTGGCCCGTATTCAATCCCTCCAGCGATGGCTGTCCTTTGAATTGGCCGGTTTGTGGGTCTATCTGATCTCCAAAAGTCAGTCTGCCGAAGTTGATGGAGCGGTTGTAAACGCCTACCTGTACCCCGGGCCTGAAAGATAACTTCTTGGTCAACGATAAATCGTAAGCATATTGGAGGCCGATGTTGATTGACTGCAAGCCCAGCAGCCCCTCTTGGTCGCGGTTGATGATAAAACCGACACCGCTATTCTTGCTTTCGATGTAAAAATCGCCATAGGCCGAAATGGTAGTAAAGTTGGCATCGATGGCCGGCCACTGGGTGCGGTAGTTCATGCCCACACGGTTTTGGTTGGTAGATCCGGCAAAGGCAGGATTCAAATACAGTGGCGCTGCATAGAACTGAGAAAATTGTGGGTCTTGTGCAGTTACCGAACCAATGGCGACCAGCATCCATACGGCCACACCCACCACTTGACACCTCATGAAATGAACCTTAGCATTTTTCAAGTAAGCAAATTACGGTGATTGAACAGATTTAAAAAAGTATTTGACCGACAAATAGGCGGCTTTCATCTTCTTAACGATATTTTTGAACTGATAGTGTATTTTTTATAAGCTCTTCACGTTGTACATTTGAAATTAAGGAGAATAAATTAAGTCGATACAGATGATAGTGCGGGTTACTTCTATGGGGTATCTTAAGTTGTATTTGTTGGCTACCTTTTTTTTGTTGGCAACAAGATTGCTTTCTCAAGACTTGCGGCAGCACAACTGGCATTTTGGAAATTCAACTAATTCGATACGCTTCAACCGAGTTACGAATAAAGCCCAACTGGCAAGCATACCAATAGCTTTACCGGGCATGGGACGAACCAGTGTTGCCACTGACCCTGCTACCGGGAATTTGTTGTTTTACACAGATGGATTAACGGTGCGTGATGCCACGCACCAAACAATGCCTAATGGAACCGGACTGTCTGGAAATGTTAATGCTGCAATATGCCCAGTGCCAGGCCAGCCGAACAAATACTTTTTGTTTACCAATTCAGCTAGTGGGCAAATATCCAGCACAGTGGTTGATATGGCGGCTTTTGGAAATTCACCTTTTCCAACTCCCGCCCTCGGCAATGTTGAATCTGCAAATAAAAATCAACCAATCGCCAGCCTCAATAACCAATCAGAGGGAATGATCATTTTAACCCATACAAACGGTGTTGACTTTTGGCTGATCACGCATAGCAAAAATATAGTGGGTGGTGGGTACGTGGCATCACTCATTTCAAATGCCAGTTATCAAACGTCTGGTGCGGCTATCATCACTTTTACGAGCATACTTCCCACCAGTTTTCCTATTAGCGTTGCTAGCTTTTCTTACAATAAAGAATTGAAAAAGTTAGCGGTAGCCATTCAGAGTGTTGGGGATAATGCGCAAATTTTAGATTTTAATTCCGCGACAGGCACACTTACTCTGGACCGTATTATACCAAACACAGCATCGACTAGTCCGCTGTATGATATTCAATGGGGAACCAGAACCAAAGACGCCAACGATAACGCGGTTTATTATCTGTACATGTCGCGTTTAGGAAACGCCACTGATCCCGCCAACATACTTCAGTATGACTATTTTGCGCCTGGTGCGGGTGCTTCTCCACCGGTTACGGTTATTGCACCGATTTTAAGTACACCCATCTTTGAGAGCTATGGGTTGCAACTTGCTCCAGATAGCACCATTTACCATTTATACCGAGCAACCAGCGGGGGGCCTTACATGATCCAGCAATTGTCTAAAGTTGATCTTCGTGCACCTCAGATAACCATTAGCTCTCCCTTTGGGAATATGAATTTTGCGGCAAAGCTATTTCCTTCATTCTTGCCATTTTCAACTCCAAATATCACGCTAAGTTTTACAACCTCACCTGACGGAACAGATCCTCTCAACCAATCCTGTCAAGACAATCCGATCACCTTCTTCCCTAACCTAACCCCTAATGCCGATAGTTTGAATTGGGTCTTTGGCGATGGAACGGGTTCAACTTCAAGATCAAATTCGTGGAGTCCCGTTCACAAATACACTACTTCAGGAACGTTTAACGTAAGACTAACGGCTTTTTATCAAGGCGTCAGCAAAACGGTGACGCAACCGCTCACCATTCAACCCTTTGATCTGAAGATACAGCTGAAGCCGGAAGAGACAGCCTGCAAATGCGAGTTGCCCATTAACTTTACTGATCCCGAATGTGTTGCGAGCCCGAAGCCCGCATTTACTGTGACCGCGGAGCTTACCGGCAATAACACCACCGGGGTGGTTCCTAAATGGTCAAATGGAGACGAAGGTCTCACGCTAAAGCCCAATAAAGCCGGCTACTACTACCTAGTTGCCCAAGTTGGTGGTTGTACCCGTTATGCGGGCGTAAACGTAAAACAGTATGGTTTGCAAGATCAACGAAGCAACATCTGGTACTTTGGCAATAAAGCAGGTATCGATTTCAATCCACCAAGTGGTCCTGTAGCATTAACTAATAGTGCCATGAATGCACCTGAGGGTTGTGCCATTGTATGCGACCGAAATGGACAATCCATTTTTTATACCAACGGCAGCGAAATCTATGACAAAAATAATAATCTGCTATCTGGTACAAGTGCTGGCGGAGATGTTAATTCCACTCAATCTTCCTTGATCATTCCGGTGCCTGGAGATGAAACCCTCTTCTACTTAGTAACCACTCAAAGCGTAAACTCGAACAGTTACAGACTTCAGTACACGATTTATAACTTGCAAACCAACAAGGTGTCTCCGCAGCCGGTGGTGTTGTTGTTTTCAAAGAGCACAGAAAGGATTACCTCAAATGGCCAATGGTTAATCGCTCACGAGTTTGGCAACAGCACTTTCAGAACATTCAAAATAACTGGAAACGGAATACAAAAAGCCAATTACAGCGATGTGGGATCTGTCCACTCCTTTCAAGATTTGAAAAATGGCAGGGGTTACATGAAGATTGGACCAAAAAATACGCTGGCAGTACCGATACCATCAGCCAACGGAAATTTCGTGGAGTTGTTTCACTTGAACGATACTACCGGGCAAATTACTTTGAATTACCCCTTGGGTGGGCCAACGCACCCCAATAACAGATTAGATTTGGGCGAACCGACAGGAGAAGTTTACGGAGTGGAATTTAGGCAAAGCAGCCTACCTGGCTTACCCGACAGAGTAGCCAAGCTATTTGTCAGTTTGGCAAATGGAGCATCGTCAAAAATTATTGAATTTGCGATCGATAGGAGCAACAACGTTACCATGCTACCAAAAATCGACTCCCAGGGGAAGGAACTCGGCGCAATCCAAACAGGGCCGAACGGGCAAATTTATGTGGCAGTAAAAGATGCTTCCCAATTGGCAGTAATCACTCCTGGGGCAAACCTAATGACTCCGTCAGCATTGCAGCCAAATACTTCCCCTGATTTGTCGCCTGGGAAGAGCCTACTGGGTTTACCTAATTTTATTCAGCAGGTGGGAAATGCCATTGGTGGTCCTTCAATTACAGCAACTGGAAAATGTGTAGGTCAGGCGATACAAATCTCGGGCACCTCTACTGATCCAATAGATGAATATCAATGGACTGTTCGTGATCCCAACGGGGACATTGTTAACTTTATACCATTCGGAAATACGGCTACCTTTTCTCAGACTTTTACAACCGCTGGCACCTACAAGGTAATCATGGAACTGCGAAACAAGTGCGGCTTCTTTTACAGTAATTCACCAGGGCAAGATTTGGTGATTGACGGGGCACCACCTGTACCCACTATTACTGTTCCTAATTGCGTTTCTTTTCCAGTAGTCATCACGGGGAATGCCGCTTCTCCTATTTGGTCAACGGGAGAGACTACCCCAAGTATTACACTTCTTGGAAGCGCGCAGTTGACGCTTACAGACGTAAATGCCGCTGGTTGTAGGTCTACATCTTCTGCTACGCTTGTAGAGCAATCCATCAATTTTGATATCACCACACCACAAACGGTTTGCGAAGGCAGTACTACAGTTTTAAACACGGGTCTTGGGGCAGTTGCCGCTAACTACACATTCGATTGGTCACTATTTGGTGTAAATCAGCCTGCATTTATAAACTCAGCAACTCTTACTGTTAATACTTCTACGCCAACGCAGTTACCTGGCAATCCTCCGCTTTTCTATTCTGTTAAAGTTAAGGATCGGAGTCCATCAGCATGTGAGGTAACGAAAAATGTAACAGTAACGATTAACCCCGCGCCAAAGTTTACCTTGAGCAACAGTGTGACCGCAGCGTGCGGTGGCAATGGCATAGTTACCTTCCAGATAACGGCTCCAACCGCACCTGGAGGCCCATACGCCTACAACATCTTTGGTCCGTTCAATCCGCCCAATCCAGCAGGCGCCTCTGGATTAGACCAAGTAGTGATGGCTTCACCGATATCACTAACGGGTCGCGCTGGTGGCTATTTTGCAGTCGTAAAAGATCAGATTTCGGAATGCACAGCAACTCTGCCGGCAGGAAGCATAACAGACCCTGGGCTCACGTTCACCCCTACTATTGTTCTACCTGCTTGCGATCCTGCTTCCGTGCAGGTCGTGGCCTCATTGCCAATCACTCAATTTACGGTTACTAATGCCTCTACCGGTGCAGTTGTTCAGGGGCCAACCACAGTTGCGTTACTTGCCACATTTCCGATCAACAACCTCGCCACAGGCACGAATTACGTTATTGAACTGCGAAGCACAAGCTGCACCGCTACGCAAATTGTTTCAATACCTCCATCATCGGCACCTGTGGTAACAATTTCACAAAATTGTCTCACACTAACTGCTACCGCTGGCTTAGCAAGTTATTTGTGGACCACCAACACTCCGGGAACAATAGTAGGCCCAACCAATAGCTCTTCAATTCAAATGGCAAGACCTAGTAATGGGGCACAGGTTGTTTATACACTTACTGCAAGCAATGGCGGCTGCGCTTCTGTCCAAAACATCACTGTTAATGTTCCTCAAACACTATCAGTCGATTTCACAATTAATCCACCAGACGGATGCGCAGCAACTGTTGCTTTAACTTCCGTTTCAATGCCCACGAGTTTGACATCGTACCGGTGGTTTAATGGCGCCAATGTTTTCCTTGGCTCTAACCCTTCAATTAATGTTACCACCACTGATACTTACAGATTAGATGGACTGGATGCAAACGGATGTTCCTACACAACATCTAAAGTTGTTGTAGTTAATGGAATCGTGGACGCACAAATAATGCCCAACTCGCCAGTTTGTGATGACGGTAAGCCATTTACGTTGACGTCATCCACCAACGCATCAGGTGTACAGTATGAGTGGTTCTTAGATAATTCTTCTACACCAATTTCAGGCCAGGATAAAGCCACAATTCAAGCAACGCAAGTTGGCAAGTACACAGTTAAGGTAAGCAAAGGAAGTGGCGCTACACGATGCACCGCTTCTGACTCAAGAATTGTATCAAGGATTGCTTTGCCACAGGGCAGTCTATTGGATGCAGTCATTATTTGTGCCGACCGCGACAACTTAGACCCTGCCACCAATCAAATCGATTTGAATCCCGGAAAATTTGTTTCATACAGTTGGTTCAAAGACGGCAACACCTTGGGCAACACAAATCAGATTTTCACAGCTACCAGCGAAGGCCTTTACCGCGTTGACATAACAAATTCTTTTGGGTGCGTAAACTCAGATCAAACCGAGGTATTGAATGAATGCATACCCAAAATTGTTGGACCGAACGCTTTCAGGCCCGGCAGCGATGTACAATACACCACCCGCTTTGGCACCTACTCTAACAGAGAGTTCTTTGTGTTCAGTTTCTTCGTTACCGACAACTTTGAGATAGCCATCTACAACCGTTGGGGAGAATTGGTATTCCAATCAAATAACCGGGATTTCAAATGGAACGGTGGGTACAATAACAACCCAGGCCAGCCGTTGCCGGGCGGCACTTACACTTACGTGATTCGCTACCAAAGCTCTTTCCGCCCGCAAGAGGGTATAAAAGAGCAGAGGGGTGGCGTGGTGCTGTTGCGCTAAATCAGTTTGGCGTATTTGTTCTGTTTTGGTAGTTTTAGCTTAAAAAAACCTATAGGGCTTCGCAAGCAAACAGTATGGATTTCACATTGCTGCAACCCATCACCACCAAGGTGCCTGGGTGCCACCTTGTGCAGATGGGCAAGGCAAAGCAAGCAATTTTTTGCCGCTATGCTTTACACCCAACAAAGATTTGAGCGTTTTCGGTTTCGAGACGTCTTTTCAAAAAGTTGAAACAAAATTTAAACAAAAAATAAAATCCTAAAACCCATTTTATGTCGAAGCTTTTGAAAACACTGGCACTCGCTTTGGTCTTTTTCCACCTGATGGCAGGTGCACCCGCACAACTATTCAATACATCGCTCACGGTAACCGTGCGCGATGAGTTAGGCAACACGGTTGAAGGTGCAACCATTAAGTTATTCGAAAACGAAGAGAATTACGAACAAGACAAAAATGCGGTTGCAACGGGCACCACCGATCAGAAAGGTGTTTTTCGATTCAGAAAGCTCAACGCGGTAGCTTACTTTGTGCAAGTGAAAAAGGGTGATAAGGACAATGCCGGTGGCGGGGAGAAGATCGGAAAATTAGAAGATGGCAAGTTCAACAAAGTGACCATCGTAATTCAGTGATTAACCGTACTCACCTTTTGCAGGCACTGAGCCAATACCGGCACACATTGGAGGAAGGCACGTTCATCACTTCATTCAAAGAGCTGTTGGAGCACCCCGATGCGTTTCTGCGCACACATTTGCCCGGCCACATCACAGGTTCTGCCTGGATAGTAAATGAGGCGCATACAAAAGCCTTATTGGTACACCATGCAAAATTGAATAAATGGGTGCAGCCGGGCGGCCATGCCGATGGCGAAGAGGATGTGTTCGCGGTGGCTTTGCGCGAGGCCCGAGAGGAAACGGGTCTCGCCAACTTTTCCGCAGACCAACATATTTTCGACATCGACATCCATTTGATACCCGCACGAAAAGATTTTCCAAAGCACTACCATTATGATGTGCGTTATCTCCTTGTAGCGAAAGATGCACAGAATATTGCCGTAAGCGATGAATCGCACGATGTACGTTGGTTCGACTTCGATCAAATTCAAAACCACACCCGCGAAAGGTCTGTGCTGCGCATGGTGGAAAAAATAATGAACCACAAAAGAGATCATCAACGGTAGCAGTCAATGGCAGCCATCGGCAAAGATATTCAACGGGCAGTTGCTCTGCTGCGGGCGGGTGAGTTGGTTGGCATACCAACCGAAACCGTTTATGGACTTGCGGCCAACGCATTGGATACCCAAGCGGTCGCGAAGATTTTCTCAGTGAAAGACCGGCCCTCATTTGATCCATTGATCATACACGTGCCCGATGCTGCATCCATGCAGCAATGGGTGATGGCTGTTCCCGAGAAAGCAAGATTGCTGGCAGAGAAATTTTGGCCGGGCCCGCTCACTCTGCTGTTGCCCCGAAAGTCAACCATTCCCGATCTGGTCACTTCAGGGCTCGACACGGTGGGAATCCGCTGCCCCGACCATCCACTCACACACGAATTGCTGCAAGCTGTGACGTTCCCGTTGGCAGCGCCCAGTGCAAATCCATTTGGTTATATCAGTCCCACCTCGGCCGCTCATGTGCAAACCCAATTGGGACAAAAAATTCCCTACATTCTGGATGGCGGTGAATGCCGTGTAGGCATTGAGTCTACCATCATCGGATTTGAGGCAAACAGGGCTTTGGTGCATCGCTTGGGCGGCTTGAGCCTGGAAAGGCTGGAGGCTGCAATCGGTGCGGTGGAAGTTCGGCTGATTGCATCCGCGAACCCCGTGGCTCCGGGTCAGTTGCACAGCCACTACGCCCCACGAAAAAAATTGATACTTGGCGATCTCGATCGATTGCTTAGAGAATATGGCACTTCGGCTGCGGTGCTCGCGTTCAAAACAAAACGAGAGTTTGTCGATGAAAGTCGCCAGCGCGTGCTGGCCCCCACCGGCAGCGTGCTAGAAGCCGCACAAAATCTGTTTGCCATGTTGCGCGAACTCGATCAGTCAGATGCACCCATCATTTTGGCGGAATGGGTGCCCGAAATCGATGTAGGCAGGGCCATTAACGACCGCCTGAGGCGTGCAGGTGCTCACTAAAAATTTATCGACAGCCTGCATCATTCATCTGGTGTTTTGATGTAATTTAACACCATAAAATTCACAGCAGAATCAAAAAATGAAAAAGCTATTGGTATTGACAGGTGGGGGCGATTGCCCCGGACTCAATGCGGTAATCCGCGGCATTGCAAAACGAATCCGCAAAGAAGAGGGATGGGAAGTGTATGGAAGCAAAGAAGCCTTTAACGGAGTGCTGAGCGAACCACCGGAACTGATTAAACTCACACGCTCAAAAACTGCAGGCATCCACGTGCGCGGTGGCACGATTTTAAAAACCACCAACAAAGGTAACCCCACCAACTTTG
The DNA here is from genome assembly GCA_002405445.1 of Flammeovirgaceae bacterium UBA4659. Classification (GTDB taxonomy): domain Bacteria; phylum Bacteroidota; class Bacteroidia; order Cytophagales; family Cyclobacteriaceae; genus ELB16-189. Next base: position 17,817 of record DHLV01000074.1, read on the forward strand.
CAGTAAAGCAGCCCGATGGATCGGTGAAGTTCATTGACCGCACAGATGAACTCATCAACAGGATTAAAGACCTGGGCTTTGATGCCGTGATTAATATTGGCGGTGACGGATCCCAAAAAATTTCTCAGGCATTGTTCAAAAAAGGCTTGAACATCATCGGTGTGCCCAAGACCATCGACAACGATTTATCTGCAACTGATATGACCTTTGGGTTTCAAACAGCAGTGCAGATTGCTACTGATAGTTTTGATAAGTTAGTTACTACCGCTGAAAGCCATGACCGCGTGATGATTATGGAGGTAATGGGGCGCGATGCCGGCTGGATTGCCTTGCATACGGCCATAGCAGGAGGCGCAGAGATCTGCCTGATCCCCGAAATTCCCTACGATGTTCGCAAGCTGGTGAAACGAATCCACTCGCGGTACAAGAATGGACATGGGTTTGTCAATATTGTTGTTTCAGAAGGGGCTAAACCCAAAGATGGTGCGATCACATCTACTCAAGGATCACAAGGCTCAGAACACGTGCGATTGGGAGGTGTGGCATTCCAACTATCAAAACAATTGAAAGAAGCCGGGTGCACCGCTGAAATCCGCGAAACCGTGTTAGGCCACGTGCAGCGTGGCGGTAGTCCTACAGCCTTTGACCGCGTGTTGGCAACTGTTTTTGGCGTGCACGCAGTAGACCTGTTACTCAGTAAAAAATTCGGACGCATGGTAACGCTCAAAAACAATATGGTATCGTCCGTCACACTTGCAGAGGCCACGCAGCAATACAACTTTGTATCGGAAAACGGATACTTGGTGAAAGCGGCCAAAGGCCTGGGCATCAGTTTTGGAGATTGATCGAACTAAAAATGTGCCGAATTGAAAATTTGAATAAACAAAAAACGTACTCCAAAATTCTATGAAAACAATCGATCAACTGAACTTCAATAACAAACGCGCTTTGATTCGGGTAGATTTTAATGTACCCCTCGATAAATCATTCAACGTTACCGATGACAACAGAATAAGGGCGACAATTCCAACCCTTAAAAAAATATTAAACGATGGTGGCAGTTGTATTTTGATGTCACACCTGGGCAGGCCAAAGGACGGTGCAGAAGACAAATATTCGCTGCGGCACACGATCAAAACCACCGAAGGTCTACTGGGCGTATCGGTAAGGTTTACACCCGATTGCATTGGTGAGGAGGCCTACAAACTATCTGCCAACCTAAAGCCAGGTGAAGTGTTGCTGCTGGAAAACTTGCGTTTCTACAAGCAAGAAGAAAAAGGTGATGTGGGATTCGCGGAAAAACTATCGAAACATGGAGATGTATACGTCAATGATGCGTTCGGCACCGCCCACCGCGCCCATGCTTCTACTACCATTGTGGCACAATTCTTCAAAGAAAAAGCTGCGGGGTATGTAATGGCTGCTGAGTTAGCAAATGCCGAGAAGGTATTGGGAAATGCCGTAAAACCTTTCACCGCCATTATGGGCGGAGCGAAAATATCTGACAAGATACTGATTATCGAAAAACTTCTTGACAAGGTTGACCACCTAATCATTGGTGGTGGCATGGCCTACACTTTCTTCAAGGCTTTGGGCGGAAGCATCGGTAACTCATTGGTTGAGGCAGATAAGCTTGAGTTGGCCAAAGAACTCATCCAAAAAGCCAAATCGAAGGGCGTGGAATTGCATCTACCCATCGACTCGGTAGTGGCCGATAAATTTGACGCGAATGCCAACACCGGGCTTAGCAACAATAACGCAATTGCAGACGGCTGGATGGGATTGGACATCGGGCCACAAGCCAGCGAAGTTTTCGGCAGGGTAATAGAGCAATCAAAAACCATTTTGTGGAATGGCCCGATGGGCGTGTTTGAAATGGAGAAATTCGCAGGTGGCACGAAAGCCGTAGCAGAAGCTGTAGTACGAGCCACAGCTAGGGGCGCATTTAGTTTGATTGGCGGTGGTGATTCGGCCGCAGCTGTCGCGCAATTTGGCTTCGAAGAAAAAGTAAGCTATGTGTCTACCGGTGGCGGTGCATTGCTTGAATACTTTGAGGGAAAAGTTTTGCCCGGTGTAAAGGCGTTAGACTAAACTCGAATGTGGAAGTTCGGCAATAGATTTTTGGTAAAAAAAGGAATCTTATGAAGATAGTTGTATTGGTAGTGCTGAGCTTAGTCAGTTTAAAAACCGTTTCGCAATCAAAAGACTACTCGAAAGACGTGCAATCCATTGACGGCATGATTGCTGCTTTGTACGATGTGATCTCTGGCGAGCCTAATACAAGTCGTGATTGGGATCGTTTCAAAAACCTGTTCAAGGCCGAGGCTCGACTCATTCCTACACGTAAAGATGAAAAAGGAAAGTTGATCACCAAGCCAATGACACCCGAAGAATACATTCAACTGTTTCAGCCGCGCATTGCCACCGGCTTCTTCGAAAAAGAGTTGCATCGAAATACAGAAGAATATGGAACCATAGTTCACGTCTTCAGTACGTACGAAACACGTGATACGCGAACAGGCCCCGTGACCAACCGCGGCATCAATTCTATTCAACTATTCAGAGACGAAAGCCGTTACTACATAGTTTCCATTTTCTGGTGTGCGGAAAACCTGGGTTTTAAATTGCCCACTCAATATGAATAATAAGTACACGTTTTTGAGCGTA
>DHLV01000074.1:20703-28010 GCA_002405445.1 Flammeovirgaceae bacterium UBA4659
ACGCACAGAAATCAACACAACTGAACCTGGACAAGATTGCAGAAAAATATGCGGTTGCGTCATTCCCGGAGTTTTACGAATTGCACAGTTTACCAAATGATGCACACTTTCCCGCTGACATCGAAAAGAATGTGAGCTGGTGCGAGAATGCGTTTGCGAAACGTGGTTTTACCACCAAGCGGTTGAGCACGCAAACTGTTCCATTGTTATTGGCAGAACGAAAAGTAAAAAATGCAAAAAAGACGGTTTTGATCTATTTGCAAATCGATGGGCAACCAGTTGACCCAAGCAAATGGGAACAAGAAAGCCCTTGGAAGCCTACTTTAAAAGAGAAAAATGCAGAGGGGAAATGGGCATCTATTCCATTCGAAAAACTACAGACGGAATTGAACAGAGATTGGCGAATTTTTGTTCGATCAGCATCAGATGCCAAAGGGCCCGCCATGGCCTTTATCGCATCACTTGATGCACTTGCTGAAATAAAACGTGAACCCAATTTCAACATCAAGGTAATTATGGACTTTGAGGAGGAATTAGGGTCTCCTCACCTGCCCGATGCTGTTAACACGTACAAAACAGAACTCGCGGCAGACATGCTTATCATCTTTGATGGACCTCGCCATGTAAGTAACGAGCCTACACTTTCGTTTGGTGCGCGCGGCATTTGCGAAATTACGTTAACTACATTTGGACCACGAACACCCGTGCACAGCGGGAACTATGGAAATTATACTCCTAACCCAGCCATGCGACTTGCGCAGCTCTTGGCCTCCATGAAAAATGCGGATGGGCAAGTGATCATACCTGGCTTTTACGATGGCGTGATACTATCAGAAGCTGAAAAGAAAACCCTTCAACAGGTTCCAGATAACGAGAACGAAGTTAAACGATTTTTAGGCATTGCACAGCCTGATAAAATCGGAGGCAACTTTCAAGAGTCTTTGCAATACCCAACATTGAATATACGTGGATTGGATGCGTTGTATGTGGGTGATGAAGCACGCACGCTAATTCCAGCAAAGGCAATAGCGGAAATTGACATAAGGTTGGTGCCCAGCAGCGACCCGAAACGGCTAATTGAACTCGTGCGCAAGCACGTAGAAGGGCAGGGGTATTTTGTGATTGACCGTGAACCCACAGAGAAAGAGCGCGCGGAGCATCCGCGCATTGCATCCTTTACCTCAAGCATTTCTTATTTGGCTTTTCAAACACCTCTCGATTCGGAGTGTGGCAAATGGTTAACCAGGGCGATGGTACGGGCGTTTGCAAAGGAGCCGATAAAAATTCGCACAGCGGGTGGAAGTATTCCAATTTCACCGTTTGTAACAACGCTAGGTATCCCGGCCGTGGCTGTGCCGACCGTAAATGCGGACAACAACCAGCATGCCGAAAACGAAAACATCCGAGTGGGTAACTATGTTGACGGTGTCAAGACTTTTTTAGCCATTATGATAGAAGAATTGTGAAAACACTGATTATCGCTGCTTTTTTGGTATTTGAAAGCCACATATGGCTGTGCAGTCAGAGCATGAAGGAAAAATTGCAGGGCGAATGGTTGTGTCACAAAATTGAAACGCGGGATGGGGTTGATGTGGGACTTAGCGACTATCTGCGTTATCGTTTCAGGGGTAGTAATTTGTTCATCTCAAACAATCCTATCGACCGAGGTGGGTTTCAGCCTATTAAATACACAAAAAAGGGGTTTGACTTTTTGCATGGAGCATTTACAATTCAAAGTTTCGAAGTTCAAGTGCATGGAAAAGATTCTTTGGAAATTACGACTACTACTGACTCTGGCTTAATTTTACACTACAGCTTTATCAATCAATTTCATTTCAAGGAAAATGGAGAACAAAATCCGACAAGAAGGATTTATAGGTTTAAAGTAGTGATTTTCGACAAAGCTTCCGTTTTTGATAAGCTAAAGCAGATCCCGTCATACAAGTCGAACTTGACGAACGATATTTTGCCCTCTACAAAAAAGACACTCAACAGCTTTTTAGCGCCACCCTGGTTCAAACGGCACGAAGGAGAAAGCTTTGGCACTTATTTTAATTCCGAGTTTAGCTTAAAGTCTGCCTACAATGTAGATAGTGTTGATAATTCCGTGGTGATTGACTTCAATGTAACGCAAAATGGCTTATCTGACTTACGAATAGTAAACCGAGTAAATTATGAAGTTAGCAGTCAGATTTTCTTCCTACTTGAAAAAAGCAAAAAACTATGGAAACTGCCCAAGGAAAGAGAACTCCCTCCTACTGTTCCACTTCGGTTGGAGTTTGAAATCATAGCAGGCGAAAAGAACATTAATGCAGTTAGCCCAAAGCATTGACGATAGTTCTCAACTCATTCAACATCATTGCCGTTGCTCCCCAAACCACTTCGCCATCGATCAAAAAGTGCGGTGCCAACATGGGGTACATTTTAGCGGCAACGATCTCTTTGGTTTGAATAGCCTCTGGTCTTAGTAAATCAAGCAGATTGCATTCAAGAATTCGCTCTACTTCAGTCTCCTGCGGCACAAACAGGGGCTTTGCCTCAGAATACGCGATTACAGGAGTAACCATGAAGTTGCTAGGGATTACAAAAAAATTACTCAATGTGCCAACAACTTTCATCTCAATAGATTTCACACCAATCTCTTCTTCACCTTCGCGTAGTGCAGTCTGAATGGCATTCTCACCTTGCTCTGACTTCCCTCCCGGCAAACTCACCTGTCCGCCATGCGCACCCAAGTAATCTGGTCGTTTGGTAAGCGGGAACTTGATACTACCGTCATCTGGATAAAGTAAAATCAAAACACTGCCTGGCTTGGGTGGAAGTTTGTGATCGAACTTAGGTTTGATTAAACCCGTTGGCGTGGCGCGCAAAGGCTCGTGCGCAGCAGCACCCGGCAGCGGTTGCCGCAGGCGTTCAGTCAGGCACTCAATGAGTCGATCAAAATTCATCTCAACGGCATGCCTTTATTAAATCAGCGGTCATCATGTTGTCGCCTCGCTGTTCCGACTTTCTAAACGCCAGGCAAGCCTCGCCTTTTTTTCCATTCTTCATCAGGGCCGTGCCCAGGAAAAAGTATATTCTGTCGATGAAGTCATCAGCCTTTTCAGCTTGCCTCAGCAAACGCTCAGCAGACTCACTATCCTGTTTCATCAAATACAAGATTCCCTTGTTGCGATACGCCCATCCATTGTAGGGATCACGGCTGATGCTCTCGTTGATATCGGCCTCTGCTCTTGCCAAATCGTTCAGTTGTAGAAAGATGTAGCCACGGTTGTTGATGAAGTAGGGTTGGTGCGGTGCCAGTTCAAGTGCCCTCTCTACCATCGCAAGCGCCTCCCGGTTCTTTCCCTGTTCCGCAAAAATCAATGCCAAAGTATTAAAAATATTCGGTTCGCCAGGGTTTAACTTCATCGCATTTTCCAACTCAGCCTTCGCCAACGAAAACTGCTTTTTGTAAAAGTAAATCGTTGCTCGGTTTACGATTGCTTCAACATTGGCAGGTTCTAAACCGATCACTTTGTCAAAGGCATTAAGGGCCCGATCAAAGTCGCGCATCTTGGTGTACACCAACCCACTGATAAAATGTGCCAGAGCAGTATCGGGTTTCAAGATTCTGACCTCATCGAGGTCTTTGAGCGCGTTGAAATACTCCTTCAATTCGTAGGCGGTATTGGCACGGTTGAGCAGCGCGCCTACAAAATCAGGTTTGCACTCCAATGCTCTGTTGTAGCTCGCCAGCGCACGTTCCCATTGCTTCTGTTGAAAATGAACGGTACCGAGATTGTTGTGCGCATCGGCAAAGCACGCATCCAGTTTAATAGCTTCTTCATAGTAGTAAGCGGCCTGCTGATAGTTCAGTTCCTTCGCAGCCAGGTTACCCTTCAACAAAAACTGCTGTAGCCTTGTCTCCTTCGAATCGCAGCCAAGCAACAGCGTTGCGATTAAAAAGAGATGCATGTTCACTGTATATCGAATTCTTTTCATCATTTCCTACCGGTCATCAGTCTTAGTGCTCTTACTTCACTCGCCAAACACAAAAGTAACCCGTATCAACAAATTCCGTTCATTCCATTTGCTGGATTAGATAACTTTCATTTCCTTTGAGGCACAATTATGAATAACACTCAAAACATCCACGGCCACCATCATCACTTTGGAATGCTTGGCGGCTTTTTGTTTTGACAATCACCAATACACATCAATAAAGGCTTGCCAACACTTGGTAAGCCTTTTTTGCTTTAAACGAATAGCTAAAAAATGAATACACTCAGAATTGCCATCCAGAAGTCGGGCCGGCTGCAAGAAGACAGCCTCAAGCTCCTCAAAGAAAGCGGGCTCAGCTTCAGCAATGGACGCGACCAGTTAAAAACGCAAGTGCGCAATTTCCCGGCTGAAATACTCTTTTTGCGCGATGATGACATCCCTCAATACATTGAAGACAATGTGGCGGATGCGGGCATTGTAGGTGAAAACGTTTTTATTGAAAAGCAGAGGAAAAATGATCTGGTGAAGCGGTTGGATTTCGCGAAATGCCGGTTGTCTATCGCCATTCCACGTGCAGAGAAATATACAGGCGTAGGGTATCTTGAAGGCAAGAATATTGCCACCTCCTACCCTGTTATCGTCAGAAATTTCCTGGCAAAACATGGTGTAAAGGCGGGCATCCACGAGATTAGCGGATCGGTAGAAATCGCACCCGGCATCGGGCTGGCCGATGCCATTTGTGACATTGTAAGTACAGGCAGCACGCTGATGAGCAACGGGCTAAAAGAAGTTGAAACCGTGATTCAAAGCGAGGCTGTGTTGCTGGCTGCACCGGATTTGCCACGCGAGAAGAAAAACATCCTGGAGAAACTCATCTTCCGGTTTGAGGCTGTTCAATCCGCAAAAAACAATAAATACATCTTGCTCAACTGCCCAAACGAAGCCATTCAAAAAATTACCGATGTGATACCCGGAATGAAAAGCCCAACGATCATGCCCCTAAAAAGACCTGGTTGGTCTTCTTTGCATAGCGTTGTAAATGAAAATGACTTTTGGGAAAAGATTGACTTGCTGAAATCGTTCGGAGCTGAAGGCATTTTGGTCATTCCGATTGAAAAAATGATTGCCTGATGATTGTATATCATAAAAGAATTGATAACGTATGAAGATATTGATTGAACCCGGCCGCGCCCAGTGGGCTGCACTCTGCCAAAGGCCCCAATTGGAAACTGATTTTTTAGACAGTTCGGTCCGCAACATACTCACACGCGTGAAGCAATCGGGCGATGATGCCCTGCGCGAGCTCAGTTTTCGGTTCGATAAAGTGAAGTTAACAGACCTTTTTGTGTCAGAAGCCGAAATGAAGGAGGCCGGCCAATTGATTGACAACGGGTTGAAGAGAGCTATTGAGCAAGCCGCACAAAACATCAGAACATTTCATGCCGCACAAAAAAAGGACGTAGTGAAGATTGAAACGATGCCGGGTGTAGTGTGCTGGCGCAAAGGTGTAGCCATCCAAAAGGTAGGTTTTTATATACCGGGTGGTTCTGCTCCTTTATTCTCCACCGTGCTGATGCTTGCCATTCCGGCTGCACTGGCTGGGTGCGAAGAAATAGTACTTTGTACACCGCCCGATAGACAAGGCAAAATAAATCCAGCAATTCTTTTTACAGCACATATCACGGGAGTGAAAAAAATTTTTAAGGTAGGCGGTGCTCAAGCTATTGCCGCAATGGCTTACGGCACAGAATCCATACCTCAAGTAAGCAAAATTTTCGGGCCCGGTAATCAATACGTAACCAAAGCCAAGCAACTTGTCAACACCGATGGCCTGGCCATTGATATGCCTGCGGGCCCCTCGGAGGTATTGGTGCTTGCCGACAGCGATGCAAATCCGGTGCATGTTGCGGCAGACTTGCTGTCGCAGGCTGAGCACGGTGGGGATAGCCAGGTTGTATTGGTGGCTTCAGGGCAAAAGTTGGTGAATGAAGTCATAGCCCAAATCGATCTACAACTTGATCACTTGCCCAGAAAAGCCATTGCCACGGAGGCCCTGCGCAACAGCCTGGCGATTGTCTTCGCTTCGCCTTCATCACAAGTTGAATTTATCAACGAATACGCACCGGAGCATTTGATTATCAACACTTCAGACTGCGACCTGATTGCTGACCGGATCATTAATGCGGGATCTATCTTTCTTGGTATGTACTCACCCGAGTCGGTAGGAGACTATGCCTCTGGCACCAACCACACCTTACCCACTGCCGGCTATGCCAAGGCTTATGGCGGTGTGTCGGTCGAGAGTTTCATGAAGTATATGACAGTTCAAAAATTATCAAAAGAAGGACTGTTGCAAATTGCCAACACTGTCACCACCATGGCCGAAGCTGAAAAATTACAGGGGCACGCCCGGGCCGTTACTGTGAGAATATAATTACAAAAAAGTCAATAAAAGACAGATGAACCTGGAAACGTTGGTGAGAAAGAATGTTCGCAACCTGAAGCCTTACACATCAGCTCGCGATGAATTTAAGGGTGACGCAGAGGTGTACCTAGACGCAAACGAAAACCCCCACCGTACCGGATATAATCGGTACCCCGACCCAATGCAAAATGCGCTGAAGAAAAAATTGGGCGAGATCAAAGGTGTAGATCCAAAAAATGTTTTCTTAGGAAATGGAAGTGACGAACCAATTGACCTATTAATACGGGCATTCTGTGAGCCGGGCCTGGACAATGTGCTGATACCGCAACCCACCTATGGTATGTACACAGTGAGCGCAAACATCAACAATATTTTCATTAAAGCAACGCCACTCACACCCGATTTTGATCTTGATGTACCAAGTATTCTTGCAGAAATCGATGGCCGTTCGAAACTGCTTTTCATTTGCAGTCCCAACAATCCTTCGGGTAATCTTCTGAACAGAAATAAAGTCGTAGAACTTATAACGTCATTTCCAGGCCTTGTCATCGTTGATGAGGCCTACATCGACTTTGCTGGTGGCGATAGTTACACCACACTGCTGGCTAAACACCACAACCTGGTTGTGCTTCAAACGCTATCGAAGGCATGGGGGTTGGCAGCCATCCGACTGGGTATTTGCTTTGCCCATGAAAAAGTCATAGACATCTTGAATAAGATCAAGCCTCCATATAACATCAGTACCCTCACACAGCAGGTTGCACTCACAGAACTGCAACACGAATCGAGAAAAGACGGGTGGGTCCGCACGATTATGCTTGAAAGAGACCGGATGGCCGCAGCACTCAAGCAATTGCCTGCTGTAATAAAAGTATATCGGTCCGATGCGAATTTCCAC
>DHLV01000074.1:28134-28565 GCA_002405445.1 Flammeovirgaceae bacterium UBA4659
GCGAATTTCCTGCTCGTCAAAGTAAAAAATGCAACAAGTTTATACCAGAAATTAATCCGATCAGGAATTGTGGTGCGCGACCGATCATCAGTAATTTTATGCGATGATTGCCTGCGCATTACAATCGGCACAAAAGACGAAAACCAGAAACTTTTGAATTCCCTCAGTCCAACCACAGGATTATGAAACCACAGGCGCCTAAGAGAGTTTTATTTATTGACCGCGATGGCACTTTGATCTATGAATCACCAAGCGATCCGCAGATTGACAGCTTCGAAAAGCTGTCATTCATCCCGGGGGTATTCACATGGCTGGGGCGCATCGCACGCGAATTGGACTTCGAACTGGTGATGGTGACCAACCAGGACGGGCTGGGATCTGCCATGTTTCCGGAGGACACCTTTTGGCCGGTACAAAATCTCGTCATCAAA
>DHLV01000074.1:28803-29125 GCA_002405445.1 Flammeovirgaceae bacterium UBA4659
TTTTTTGATACCGAACGATATGACCTCACACATTCATTCGTATTTGGAGATCGATTGACCGATATTGAATTGGCAAAAAATTTAGGCGCCCAAGGTGTTTTATTGAATGACGGATCGCTGAAAGCAAAGCTTGACGGTGAACCATACCGATCATCTTGTGCCGCAGTAGTGAGTACCTGGCAGGAGTTTTACGAATGGATAAAACCCGGGCGCACTGCATACGTCCAACGGAAGACGAGCGAGACAAATATTCAAAATGAGTTGCACCTGGAAGGCACTGGAAAATCTAAGATCAACACCGGCCTCGGATACTTCGCCCACA
>DHLV01000029.1:0-15474 GCA_002405445.1 Flammeovirgaceae bacterium UBA4659
CGTTTATCTCATTATTTGTCTTGCCCGCATACATCTTGCTATCATTTTGATAGTCTTTGGGCAGAATCACGAGGTTCGTATCGAGGTTTTCGCCTTTTTCCGTGATGTGCAATTCATGGTCGCGTTTTAATTCAAACAACTCGTCAATTTGCTTTCGCTTCCACATGCGTAAAGTCCATTTGTTTTTGGTGGAGTCCCACTGAATGTTTTCAGCCGAAAGCTTTTCAATCAGTCGATCTTTGTCGAAACGTTCAAGCGAAAATTGATAGCCGGTGTTCGACTGGTTGTTGTAGTTCTGGATAAAAAGATAAACGTTTGGCGCTACCTGCATGTGTACATTGCGCTTGTCGTAGTAATACTTGTTTTGGAAATAAGTCATTTCAAACACCAGCCGGTCGTTGTTAGATTTCGGAATAATCCAGCCATTCAAAAAGAAACTCAAGATCGCCAAAATGGTGGCAGCGTAAAAATAAGGACGCAGGAACCTGCGGAAGCTGGCACCGCTGCTAAGGATAGCGATGATCTCTGTGCGTGTCGCTAGGCGGGAGGTCACAAAAATCACAGCAATAAAGATGGTGATGGGCGACAGGAAGCCGGCTATCCACACGGTAAAGTCCAGGTAGTAGGCAAGGATTGCTTCGCGGGTGAGTTTGAACTGAACAAATTTGTCTATTTTCTCTGTTACATCAATCACGCAAATGATCGCCTCAAACATCAGCACCACAAAAAAGAATGTGGAGAGGATTTTTTTGAGAATATAGCGGTCGAGTATAGTCATTGGTCGATAGTCGATATTCCATAGTGCCATCGACTATGGACTATGGACTGGATTTAATCTTAAAGTCTAGCTGTTACTGTTTTCACCATTTTGTTTTTCCACTCCGTAAATGTCCCCTCTTCAATCTTTTGCCGTGCTTGGCGAACCAGCCAAAGATAGAAGGTCAGGTTGTGGATAGAGGCAATTTGCGCGCCCAAAATTTCTTTTGAGATAATCAAGTGCCTCAAATAGGCCTTTGAATAGAAAGTACTGACGTACCCGCCAACGGCCGGATCAATTGGCGTGTGGTCATCCTTCCACTTTTCGTTGCGTATGTTCATGATGCCTTCGCTGGTAAATAACATACCATTGCGGGCATTGCGGGTGGGCATCACGCAATCAAACATGTCAATGCCCAAGGCGATGCATTCTAAAATGTTTTCAGGCGTGCCCACGCCCATTAAATAACGCGGTTTGTCGGCAGGTAAAATACTGCAGACTAAGTCGGTCATCTCGTACATCATTTCGTGCGGTTCGCCCACCGAAAGCCCTCCGATGGCGTTACCCATTTGCTGTTGGTTGGCAATAAACTCGGCCGACTGCTGCCGAAGGTCTTTGTAGACACTGCCCTGCACAATCGGGAACAGGGCTTGCGAGTATCCGTACTTTGATTCTGTGCTGTGTACGCGGGTTATACATCTTTTGAGCCAGCGGTGGGTAAGGTGCATCGACTTCTTCGCATAGTCGTATTCGCAGGGGTAGGGTGTACACTCATCGAATGCCATGATGATGTCTGCACCGATGGAACGTTCAATGTCCATCACCCCCTCTGGTGTAAAGGTGTGTTTGGAGCCATCGATGTGTGACTTGAAGATGACGCCCTCTTCGGTGATTTTTCGGTTGGCACCGAGTGAATAGACCTGATACCCGCCACTATCTGTAAGAATAGGCCGGTCCCATCCATTGAATCTGTGCAGCCCGCCAGCTTTTTCTAAAACTTCCAAGCCCGGGCGGAGGTATAGGTGGTAGGTGTTGCCTAAAATGATTTTCGCGTCTATGTCGTTCTTTAGTTCGCGTTGGTGCACAGCCTTAACAGATCCTGCTGTGCCCACCGGCATGAAGATGGGTGTCGGTATTTCGCCATGGTCTGTGACGATCGTGCCGGTGCGAGCGTTCGAGTGCGCGTCAGTTTTGGAGAGGCTGAATTGCATGTGGCCGCAAAGGTAAACGATGGCCTGCTGGAAACGTCAACGGATGAGTGTTTTCAACCCTTTCATTTTCATTTCTGTCTCCAGGAATTCTTTTTCCGGATCAGAATCGGTGGTGATACCAGCCCCGGCATACAGGCGCACCGATTTTTCGAGGAGTTGCAGACACCGGAGGTTCACATAAAGGTGGCTTTCCTGCTCAAAGTTGACAGGGCCAAGGAAGCCGCTGTATAACTCGCGGTGATAGCCTTCGTTTGATTTTAAGAACTCCAATGCATTATCTAATGGCATGCCACACACCGCTGAGGTAGGATGCAACAACTTTAACATCACCGAGCCAAGTTGTGGAAAATTGATGTCGCTTGTGTTTACCTCATATTCGGTTTTCAGGTGCATGACGTTGCCTGCCACCACCGTTTTGGGTCCATGCTCGGCATACTCCCTCACCCTGATTTTCTTAAAACAGTTGATGATGTACCTGCTTACCAATGCCTGTTCCTCAATCTCTTTCTGTGTCCATGCCACCGACTTCAAATCAACGGAAGGTGAGTAAGGCTGGGTGCCCGCCAGCGCATGGGTTTTAAATTTTGCATGCTTGTCGATGCTGACCAGCAATTCGGGTGTCGCCCCTAGCCATGTGCCGGTTGCCTGTGACGATACCAACGATACCATTGCCGCGGGGTGAAGTTCGCACAGCCGGTGAAATGCATCCAACACATCAAAATCATCAGAATACGGTACCTCTTCAAATCGTGATGGAACCACTTTTTCAAAATGTCCTTGATCAATGGCGGCCTTGGCTTTCGTTACGAGTTGTAGATAAGAACCGACACAAGTCGATGTGGGCGTGTTCTTATAAAATGGTGGCTGGTGGTGGCGGTTTCCCGTTTCATTATTTTCTGCCATAAGCCAGCTGTCCGGATCGTTTTGCCCATGCCACTTGCCTTCGGCAAAACGGAAGACTTCATCTGCGCGGAAAAAAAATTTTAACTCGTCAGGCAAAAAGGGCGAAACCAAAAAGCCGGGCGTACAATCCTCCAAGTTCACCTCAGAAATTTCCGCTGTTCCGCTGTTGCACACCATTAGTACTTTTTCATTACAAAACGGTTTTCGCCATAATGTAAATGCACCACCATGCTCCAGTATGTTTGCTGTGATTCGGTGAATCGCCTCCTTTTCTCCAATTGTTGGTAGTGTAACGGTTTCCTTCATCTCCTGTCAATTATCGCCATTGTAATTCGGCTGATGCATATAATTTCTTTCGCTTCGTTGGTGATGCGAATTTCCCACACGTGCGTTTTCTTGCCGATGTGAATGGGCTTGGCTGTGCCATACACAAAACCACTTTTTACCGACTTAATGTGGTTAGCATTGATCTCCAAGCCAACGCAGTATTGTGTGTTCATGTCGATGCAACACGTAGCCGCTACACTCCCAAGTGTTTCAGCCAACGCAACTGAAGCTCCTCCATGTAACAATCCAAGTGGCTGATGGGTTCGATGGTCCACCGGCATTTTTGCCTCTATATGGTCGACACCGATATGGGTGAACTCTATTCCAATGTGCGCCACCATGGTCTGAGCCGACATTTTGTTTAACGTTGCCAGCGTAGGATTTGCTTTGAAGATAGACATGGGGCAGTTTGCCGGGGTAGTTAGTTCAACTATTTCCTTTATTTTTGCGCGCTTTCGAGCAGAAAATTAGCGAGAATTTGTCCACCAAAAAAATCTATATCATCCGCCACGGGCAAACTGATTTTAACTTGCGCGGCATTGTGCAGGGCAGTGGTGTTAACTCAAGCTTGAACGACACCGGTCGTGCGCAGGCAAACGCTTTTTTTCAAGCTTATCAGCACATTGGATTCGACAAGGTTTATACTTCTACGCTTAGGCGCACGTGTGAGTCTGTACAGCAGTTTATTGATCAGGGTGTACCCTACGAAATGCTGGAGGGCCTGAATGAAATAAGTTGGGGATTGCGTGAGGGCAAAGAAATTACACCTGAAGAAGATGCCTACTACCATTGGATGTTACAAGAGTGGAAGAGGGGGAATACGTTCCAGCGGATAGAGGGTGGTGAAAGCCCTGATGATGTGTTGAAACGCCAAAAAGTGGCCATGCAATACATGATGAAGAATGAATGGGAAAAAACGGTTTTGATCTGCATGCATGGCCGCGCCCTTCGTATTCTGCTTTGCCAGTTGTTGAATTACCCTCTGCACAGCATGGATACCTTTGAGCACCAAAATCTTAGTTTGTATCAGCTTGACTACACAGGCTCCATTTTCGCAGTAAAACGGCACAACGATACCAGCCATCTCACTCAAATTCACCTGCCGAACGAGACGGAATCAGTGGCGAGAATGCAGCGGTCTGTATCATGACCGCTTACCTGGCGCACAAGATAATGATCAACCCGAGGGCAAGATAGAAACAAGTACCGCCCGCTACCAACCAGATTTTCTTCACACTGCTTCGCTGCGAGTTGTAAAACAGAGTAACCCATTAATACCACCATGAGCTACCGGTAGAAAGGCCCCAACAAGAAGACCACCGGATATCGGTCAAAAAAATCTTGTTTCGTCATCGGAGGTTTATCCCTTCGATGCATTTTTGATTTGATCTAATGCAAATTTGGCCTTGCTGTCAATGCTGTTTTTATATTCGTGCCTTTTGTAGGCCAGCGCTTGCTCAAAGTATTTTTTTGCCTGTAAATAATCCTTTTGGTCTTGTGCAATATAGCCCAACTGCAAAGCTGAGTTTGGGGCAAAGTACCAGGGGTTGTCCTTTGTGAAAGCGATGCATTGCAAATACAGTGATTTTGCTGTTTGAATATCTTGGGTTTTGTGTGCCAGGCGGGCCTTGCGGTATAAAAACTCGGCTTGTTCTTTTTTGGTGTTCAATTCTGTGGCACCAATGGATTGTAAAACGGCTTTGGCTTGTTCATAGTATCCGCCATCTGTGGCGAACCGCGCCTGTAGCAACTTCGGGTCAGGCATTTGAGTTTCTTCCAATTGCCTGGCAGCATATTTATCTGGCTCGGCCGATTCTTTGCCAACGGTTTTGGCTTTTTCAAAATTGATTTTTGAATTATTGACATCGTTCAAAAGCCAATAACAGATCGCGACCTTGTAAAATGAATCTTTTTTGAAAGACTGGCTTCGGTAGCCTTTTTGGAACTTTTGGTAGTACGTAATTGCTTTTAGGTATTCTCCCTTCTGTAACAAGGCATCACCGTGTAAATAGTCAGCGTAATACACAGGCAGGCCTTGGTTGTTCTTCTCCAATGTTTGAAATAGCTCCAGTGCTTTTTCTGTTTGCGAATCTTTCATCAACATATTGATCGCAATAAAAAGGCCCAGCCTGTTCTCCGGTTGTTCCTTGAGGTACTCGAGCATACCTTTGGATGCCTCGCCAAAGAACTGGTTGATAAAACCTTTGATCGTAAAGAGAAGAATTGTGGCTTCCTGGTGGAGCGAGGATTTTGAGTTTTTCAAGTCTGTCAGTTGTTTTTGCCCCATAGCTACGGAGCCACGCATGCCAAGCAGGCTCATAAACCACGCGTACTTTTCCGGTATTGAACCCAGCATTACCTGCAGTACGCCATGCGTTTTTTTGATGGGTATAAAGTCGGGGTACTTTTTGATGCAATCATGAGTGATGTTGTATGCCCTTCGAATGGCGAACACTGCGTTGAACTCTTGCCCCATGTTCAGCAGGTTGAAGCCTTTTTGCAAGTTCAACTCAGCTCGCAGAAACATTACTTCCGGGCTGGTGTCAAGTTTATCGAGCCACTCCAGACGTTGTTTGAAATTTACCTCCAGTAAGTCAAACTTTTTTGGATCTTCCGTGATGAGTACATCTATTGTCTCATTCAGAGCGAGTAAGTAGGTTTTGTAGAATTCTTGCGACTGATCAGTAACCTTCCCCAATTGGGCCATTGCTGCTTCCGGTTGCAAGTTCAGCACTAGTTGGTAGGCTCTTTGTAAATCGGGGTTGAAGTTCCAAATTTTGTCGGTGCTCCACGCGGCAATTTGGGGTATTAAAAAAAAACAGGCGATAATGCCTGCTTTTTTGACGTTTCGGTGTATGAACAGATCAGGCAACTTTTTTTGCTCTTTTAACGGGCGCTGCCCTTCTTGGTTTCTCCTCATCCACAATTTCTACCTCTACATCTGCCAAAATACGGCCCGAGTGTTCATCGATCACGATTTTCTTCTTTTCTTTGATTTCGGCTATTTTTTGAGGAGGGATAATGATATTGCAACCCTGTGCCGCACCCCGCACCACGCGCACCACTGCCAATCCGTTGCTTAAACTCCTGCGGAGGCGCTCGTAGTGTTTCAGCATTTTTTCATCAATTTTCTTAGTGGCCTTTTCCCGATCAGCCAACAACCTCTTTTCCTCTTCTTCGCTCTCCTTTAAAATGTCTTGCAACTCGTTTTTCTTGTTCTCTAAATCCTGGTTGCGCTCTTTAATCAGATTCTCAATTTGTTCAATCTCCACCTTTTTGGCTTCAATTTTTTCTTTTGCCTCTTTGATGCGCTTCTCGCAGATCTGCACTTCCAACTCCTGCAATTCCACCTCTTTGGTGATGGCATCGTATTCGCGATTGTTTTTTACATTTTTTTGTTGCTCGTTGTACTTTTTGGTCAGCTTTTCGGCCTCTTTGATACCTTCCTTGTTTTTTTTGATGCCGTCTTCTAAGTCCTTCATTTCAGCCTCAAAGCGGCTCAAACGTACTTTGTAACCCTCCATCTCATCCTCCAGATCCTGTACTTCATCGGGCAGGTCGCCACGCAATTTCTTTAGTTCATCTAGTTTTGAATCGATTGATTGAAGTCTCACGAGTGCTTCGAGTTTTTGGGCAACTGTCTGATTTTCCATTACTTAGAGGTAACTTATTGGATTTGTATTCGTTTTCGAAAAAGTGGTCGCAAAGCTAGTGAATTTTTTGCTCAAAACCGATGCCAGCAGTTGTTTGGTGTATTGCTCACTCTCATAGTGCCCGATGTCGGCAATCACGATTTTTTCCTCGGCATCAAAAAACTCATGGTACTTGAAGTCTGCTGAAACGAAAACATGGGCTCCTGCTGCAATCGCGTGTGGCAACAAGAAACTCCCCGCGCCTCCACATAATGCCACTCGGCTCACTTTGCCACCGCCCGCACGTG
Source organism: Flammeovirgaceae bacterium UBA4659 (assembly GCA_002405445.1). Lineage (GTDB taxonomy): Bacteria > Bacteroidota > Bacteroidia > Cytophagales > Cyclobacteriaceae > ELB16-189. The sequence goes on from DHLV01000029.1 coordinate 7,139, forward strand.
TGTGCCTAACTACTTTTGCTTCTAACTTGATTTTCAAACTATTTAGAAACGCATAAGGTTCAACGGGTTCCGGCAAATCACCCACCATGCCCGACCCTATCTGGTGGTATTCGTTTTCTAGGCGGCTCAGGTAGTAGGCCACTTCCTCGTATGGGTGCGAGCGGAAAAGTGCATCTAAAACAACTCTCTTGCTCACTTCGGGTAATATCACTTCCACGCGTACTTCGCTTACCCGTTCCAGGGTTCCTCGCTTGCCAATGCTCGGGTTCGCTTTTTCATTGGGCATAAAAGTTCCTTCACCCTCCAGTTGAAAACTGCAATGGGAATAATTGCCAATGTTGCCGGCACCCGCTTGGTGCAAAGCTGTTACCACTGCATCTTTGTGCTGCGCGGGTACAAACGTGGTCAGTTTGAGCAAAACGTTTGACTTTGGCACCAGTACTTTTGTATTGATGAGTCCCAGTTGATCGGCAATTTGCATATTCACACCCCAGGCTACGTTGTCAAGATTGGTGTGTATGGCGTAAACTGCTATATCGTTTTTGATTGCTTTGATGATTGTGCGCTCAGCGTAACTTTGGCCGGTGAGCTTCTTCAATCCTTTGAATACAATCGGATGGTGGGCTACTACCAGATTACAGCCTTCAGCAACGGCTTCGTCTACGATGTTTTCCAAACAATCCAGTGTGGTTAAAACCCCCGTTACGGCAGCGTTTGGGTTCCCCACAATCAACCCGCTGTTATCGTAGCTTTCCTGGTAGGCACGGGGGGCCATCGACTCCAGATAGCCGCAGACATCTTTAATAGTAGTCGTTGCCATTGTTTGCTTATTTTTGAATGATTAAATGTAGCGAAAGATCGCATTTGTTTGCATGTCGGGTCTCAAACTCATCTTATTGCCATTTGCAGTTTTGTACAACCTGTTGACGCGGCTGCGCAATCACTTGTACGATATCGGGCAGAAGCCCTCTTTCTCTTTTGAGACCATGGTGATTAGTGTTGGCAACTTAACGGTAGGGGGCACCGGCAAAACACCCATGATCGAGTATTTGGTACGACTGCTCAAAAAAAAATACAAGCTTGCAATTCTTAGCCGGGGGTATGGCCGCCATACCAAAGGATTCAGGCTTGCAACAACTGCTGATGATGCTTCGACCATTGGCGATGAACCGTATCAGTATTTTTTGAAGTTTGGGCCGGAAGTGCAAGTAGCTGTGTGTGCAGAGCGTGCGCTGGCAATTCCCACACTATTAAACCTGGCAGATCCTCCACAGGTAATCTTAATGGATGATGCTTTTCAGCACCGATCGGTAGTGCCGCATTTATCGATTTTGCTAACAGCGTACTCCAACCCTTTTTATAACGATTTTCTACTGCCGTTTGGCCGATTGCGCGAAGCGCGGAAAGGGGCGGCCCGTGCCGATGCGATTGTGGTTACAAAGTGCGCTGATTCTATTGAGGCGGGGATGCACATCTATCACAGTGTCAAAAACTATGCAGGCGATAAGCCCGTTTTCTTTTCCGGGTTGAATTATCGCCCGGCTTTGCCTTTTCACCCTAACAGCGAGTGGGGGCGAAGGGTGTTGCTGGTAACGGGTATTGCCAGCACAAACGCACTGATCGAATATGTGACCACACGCTTTGAAATGGTCAAGCACCTTCAGTTTGCTGATCATCATCACTACACCCGGGCCGACATCGCGAAGATTGAGGCAACTGCCGGTGAGTTGAAGGCAGATGTTGTTTTAACCACCGAAAAAGACTGGGTAAAACTGAAGTCATCCGAATTGATGGCAGTGATGAAGACTAAAAAATGGTTTTATCTTCCCATCGAGACGCAGTTCATCAATTGTGGTGCAGAATTTGATGCGATGGTTGAACTTTTGGTGGAGAAGCGCCTTCGTGACTTGGCGCACTCCCCAGCAAGATAAACATTGTTATTTTTGGGCGTGTTTTTCAGGATTTTCATTATCGCATTGAGCTGTTGCTTCACTTTTGCAGGTGTGCTTGGCCAAACCAGAGACTCTACCCGATATAAGCGCAGGGTGGTAAAAACTCCTCCGACATCTTCCGCTAATGAACCCAGAAAACGTACTACATCTAAAATCATCAACGACTCGGTAAAACAGGTATATGGCCCCAATACCTCCACGTGGATCACCGAGGCCGAATTGTTTTACAACAAGAAAAATTATCGCCCACTTGATACGGCCGTCAACAACTTCCACCGCTGGACGTACGTGCAGCGCTACGACAATCGGTTTCAAGACCTGGGTAATATGGGCACTGCGCTCAATTCCATTTTTCCTTCTGCATCGGCTACCATTGGCTTGAGCCCCGGCTTTACTGCTTACGCGCCCTACTTTGAAACGATGGAGCCACGATATTATGACACCAAGTCGCCATTTACACGCATTTACGTGGTGTGGGGTGGTAGCGGCCGCGCCATGACTCACATTGAATTCAGTAGAAATATTAATCCGCGCTGGAATTTCGGTTTTAACTACCGCCCGATACTGGTGGAGAAGCAAATCCAAAGGCAGTTTGGTGTGAGGCAAACGATCAGCCACTATTATGATTTTTTCACCACATACCGTTCGAAAAACGAACGCTACTTCCTAGCCTTCAACTACAGAAGAATCCGGCATCAAGTACGCGAAAACGGAGGTGTACTGCTGGGTACAGACACCACTTTTCGCGCATTTTTTGACGCAAACGCAAAACCTTATTGGTCTACAGCCGGCACAGAAGAGTTACGTCAGGCATTGCACTTCCATCACCAATACAAATTGGCTAAACCCATTCAGCTTTACCAAACAATTGATTACAACCTGCAAAACAATATTTTCAAGATTTCGCCCGCAGACACCGCTACCCGTTATTTTCGTGGGATACGGATAGATTCAGTGCGAAATGACCTGGTTTCATTTGAGACTCTGCAAAATGAAGTGGGCGTAAAAGGTACAGCTGCCTTTCTCTTCTATGATTTCTATTATAAACTCAGAACGGTGCGCGCCAACAACGAGTTGCTCAGGACCTTTGATGGACGCCATGCTGTAAGCCGAATAGAAAATTACGTTGGCGCGCGGATGGCACTGAGGTTCGATAGCTTAAGTGAATTGAAGGGTAATGCAGAACTTCTGTTAGACGGAAACTACAGATTAGATGGACAACTGAACACGCCCTGGCTCGAAGCCGGTTTGGTGAGTGTGCTTGCGAAACCCGGTTATATGCAGCAGGCCTATCGCGGCATCCGTACGCTATGGCTCAATAACTTTTCCAACACGATCACAAATCAACTCAAAGGAAATGTCAAGATCAAATGGGGCCGATTCAATTTTTCGCCAGGCATTCGCTACAGCATCTTTAGCAATTACATCTATTTTACAAAGAAGCCGGATGCGGAGCGGCCACAATTCGATATGCTTCAACCCAAACAGTCTGCCGGTAATCAGCAAGTTTTCTCACCGGAAGCCAGCGTGTCTGTTCGCTTTTTTCGAAATTTCCATTTTCGCTCTCAAGCTGTATACACACAGTTGTGGAAGAATGATGATAATGCACTTCGGTTGCCTACATGGTTTGCCCAAGGCCAGATTACATACGAAAATCTATTGCTGAAGGGAGCTTTTCAAATTCAGTTGGGTTTTGATGTATTCTACCGATCCGCCTACCAGGCACTGAATTACGCACCGGATATTCAAACATTTTATAATCAGGATGAGCGCACTTTAGATGAAGCGGTGGTGGGAGATGTTTTCCTGAATGGGAAGATCAAGCGGGGCAGGCTGTTTATCAAGTACCACAATTTTACTCGTCTCTTCATGCCCCCGGGCTATATGCTCACTTACGGCTATCCGGCAGTACCTAATGTGATCGACTTTGGATTTGAACTATTGTTGTTTGATTAAAGAAATGAAAGAAGAAGACAAACATGTGCTTGGGCTCACGTTGCCTACCGATCCTCGGTGGGTGAACATCGCGTCTTTGCAAATGAAAGACATTTTGATCGACCACGCCTATTGCGAGCAAAAAGCCGCATCAACGTGCATTTCTCTGATTATTCAATATCCCGAAAAGGCGAAATTGGTAGATATACTAACACCGGTAGTAGCGGAAGAATGGAATCATTTTGAGCGCGTACTGTCGGAATTGCGAAAAAGAGGCTTTGCCTTGGGGCCGCAGCGAAAAGATGAGTACGTTGAAAAATTGAATGCAGTCATCAAAAAAGGAGGCAACCGCGAACAGCAGTTAATGGAAAAACTGTTGATGTGCGCTTTGATAGAGGCACGCAGTTGCGAGCGCTTTCGCTTGCTTTCAAAACAACTTGATGACCAACAGCTGAGGGATTTCTATCACGAATTAATGGTGTCAGAAGCAGGCCACTATAAAAACTTTTTGAACTTGGCCAAAGAATACCAGCCTTCGGCTGTAGTTGAAGCCAGATGGCGCGAACTATTGCAACAAGAGGGCGAAATTGTTAGCCAACTAGACGTGCGGGCAGATCGCATGCATTAGATGCTATTTTATCTTAACCCCATCTTTGTATTGGTGTTGACCATCGGTAGCAATGCCAGTATTGTACTGATACGTGAATGAACTTGGATTTACACCTGCTAACACCATCCCTTTAAAGTACACGTGATTTTTATCTTTTGAGTAGTCTTCGTATGGAACCTCAAATGTGGCTGCGTCAGCGCCTTCAATTTTTTTGTTATCGTAGTAAACGTACTTGCTGTCGCGTATGTGATCGCGATCTAGGTTAACAAAGGAGTTGACATCAAAGTCTGGCAACAAAACACCATCACTTAACAATTGCCCATTTACAATAATTCGCCTTTCATCAATCACAGAAACGGAATCGATTGTCTCGAATGATAACATGGCAAAATCTGTTTTCCAATTTGATAGTATGATGGCGTTGCCAATTTTGGCATAATTGGCATTAAGTGCCTTGCACTCACCAGATGGTCGCTTTGCTTGTTGTACCAAAACTTTGTTTCTGGAGAGGCCTGTGATACTCTCGGGTTTGATGACGTAAACATAATTTTTGTCAGCCGAGATTGTCTCGTTAACAATTTCGAAAGAGTGGTAGTCTGTTAAAACTTGCTTGCCAGTGAGGTAAAATGCACGATCATCTTTGTACCAATCACCAGAAAGTTTATTGTTGATCCGAATGGGTTCATAAGAATCAGGATGAGCACCTTCTACCACAAAGATTTTGTCCCCGTAGTCGGGCGCCAGGTAAACTCGCTGCCTGTCTTTCGGGGTTCGAAATGAGTCTATTTCAAAAGTTTGTGCATCTGCCAGTTGTGGCTGACCGCACCAAAACACGGTGGTGTTATCTTTAGCAAAATCCTCTGACAAAACCTGAAATGTTTTCTTATCTGCTTCAAATTCACTGTAGCTGAGTTCAAACCAATTGCCCATCATTGAGTGCACATACTTGTCTTTCCAAGCATGGCGATAATAAGATTTTGATCTTGTGGGATCGATTGGTTCGCCAATGCGATAAAAGAACAAGAAACCCAATGTGAGGATAATGAGAAAGCAAATAAGCAGTAAGACCAGAAATGTTTTCATTATAGTTTAGATAAAAAAATAAGCCATGCACTTGAACAAATTGTTCGCCTGCATGGCTTATTTTATTGAGTCGTCTTATTTTTTCTTATTACCGGATTTTCTGATTGCCTTTTTCGTGATCTTCTTGGCCGTCTTCTTCACTGCTTTTTTTACTACTTTTTTTACAATCTTCTTAGCAGTTTTCTTCGGTGCTTTCTTAGCGGCTTTTTTGGCTACTTTTTTGAGCACTTTTTTCACCTCTTTCTTAGCTGTAGGCTTCACTTTCGCAGGCTTCGGTTTGCTACCACCTTGTTTTTTGCCTTTGCCCATGGCATTCAATGCCGAGCCGGCTTTGAACCACTCAATTTGATTGGCATTGTAAGTATGGTTAACGGTGATTCGCTCTTCGGTGCCATTGATGTGGTGGATGACCAAGGTAAGCGGTTTATCTGGCGAGAAAGTTGTCAGGCCAACAATATCAAATCGATCGTCTTCCAAAATCTTGTTATAGTCCTCTTTGTTGGCGAATGTCAATGCCAACATACCCTGTTTTTTCAAGTTGGTTTCGTGAATGCGGGCAAACGATTTTACCAAAATTGCCCTCACACCCAGGTGGCGCGGCTCCATCGCAGCGTGCTCGCGCGATGAACCTTCACCGTAGTTTTCGTCTCCCACCACAATCGAGCCGATGTTATGCGCTTTATAGTCACGCTGTACCTTCGGCACTTCGTTATATTGGCCAGTTAGGCTATTGCGTACGCTGTTGATTTTTTCATTGAAGAAATTAGTCGCTCCAATCAACAAATTGTTTGAGATGTTATCGAGGTGGCCGCGGTATTTCAACCACTTGCCTGCCATCGAAATATGGTCAGTTGTACACTTGCCCTTTGCTTTGATCAGCAAACGCAAGTTCTTCAAATCAGTACCTTCCCATGCTTTGAAAGGGTCCAGCAATTGCAGGCGATCAGAATCAGGGCTCACCACCACCTGCACCTTACTTCCATCTTTTGCAGGTGCCTGGTATCCCGGATCTTTTACATCAAAACCTTTTTTGGGCAATTCATCGCCCGTTGGCGGATCAAGTTTTACTTGCTCACCACGCTCGTTTGTTAGATAATCGGTTAATGGGTTAAAGCTTAAATCACCGGCAATGGCCATGGCCGTTACAATTTCTGGCGAACCAACAAATGCAAATGTGTTTGGGTTGCCATCGTTGCGCGACTGGAAATTGCGGTTGAACGAATGGACGATTGTATTTTTTTCTTGCTTGTCTGAGCCGGAGCGATTCCACATGCCAATGCACGGGCCGCAGGCGTTGGCAAATACCTTTGCACCAATTTTGTCAAAAGCAGAGATGAATCCATCGCGCTCAATGGTGTAGCGCACCTGCTCCGAACCCGGGGTGATGGTGAACTCAGCCTTCGTTTTCAATCCCTTGGCTGCTACCTGTTTTGCTAAACTGGCCGCCCGCGAAATATCTTCATAAGAAGAATTGGTGCAAGAGCCAATCAAACCTACTTCTACTTTGGTGGGCCAGCCATTCTTGGCTGCCTCTTCCTTCATTTTCGAAATTGGTGTTGCCAAGTCTGGCGTAAAGGGTCCATTCAAATGCGGCTCCAGTGTGGATAAATCGATTTCAATAATCTGATCAAAGTATTGTTCGGGGTTGGCATAGACCTGAGGGTCTGCTGTCAAATGCTCTTTGATTTTGTTGGCCATGCCGGCAACTTCAGATCTGCCCGTGGAAATCAGGTAACGCTCCATCGACTCATCATAACCAAATGTAGAGGTAGTGGCGCCAATCTCTGCTCCCATGTTGCAGATCGTTCCTTTTCCAGTGCAACTCATTGATTTGGCACCTTCACCGAAATATTCAACAATTGCGCCTGTGCCGCCTTTCACGGTGAGAATGCCGGCTACTTTTAAAATCACATCCTTGGCAGATGTCCAGCCACTCATTTTTCCGGTGAGTTTTATGCCAATCAATTTCGGAAACTTTAGCTCCCAAGCCATGCCCGCCATCACGTCTACGGCATCGGCACCTCCTACACCAATGGCCACCATGCCCAAGCCACCCGCATTTACCGTGTGCGAGTCAGTGCCAATCATCATGCCGCCAGGGAAGGCGTAGTTTTCCAACACCACTTGGTGAATAATGCCCGCACCCGGTTTCCAGAAACCAATACCATATTTATTCGATACTGAGGCCAAAAAGTCAAACACTTCTTTGCTTTCAGTATTCGCGTTTGTCAAGTCATCTTTCGCGCCCGTTTTAGCCACAATCAAGTGATCGCAATGCACAGTAGAGGGCACTGCTACCTTAGGCCTGCCGGCCGACATAAACTGGAGCAGTGCCATTTGGGCGGTGGCATCTTGCATGGCCACACGGTCGGGGGCAAAATCTACGTATGATTTGCCACGGCCAAAATTTTCCAATTTTTGATCTTTGTGAAGGTGAGCGTACAATATTTTTTCTGAAAGTGTAAGGGGTTTGCCCACCACTTTTCTAGCCCTTGCAATGCGCGCAGGAATGGCCGCATACAAGGCGCGAATCATGTCTAAATCAAATACCATAGTCTTAAGAAATTTAGTGTGCCAAACTACGAATTTTTCATAGCAACAACAGAGAAAAGTTGGATTTTTGGACGATTATTGGGCTGACTTGATGGATTTGCATCCAGCCGCGAGGGTAAATGTTCCGTGCTAATGGAAAAAAAAGAGTTTAGTGCATTCTTCCAACGTCATTATGCCTACGTCTGCGCAAGCGTTAATTTGCT
>DHLV01000029.1:15538-16630 GCA_002405445.1 Flammeovirgaceae bacterium UBA4659
GGATAATAAAATGTTCCGTGCCGATGGAAAAAAAAGAATTTAGTGCATTCTTCCAACGTCATTATGCCTACGTCTGCGCAAGCGTTAATTTGCTGGTGAGAGATCCAGCAGTTTCGGAAGACTTAGTGCAGGAGGCATTTGTGAAGTTTTGGGAAACAAAACCGGTTTTGTTGAGGGATGGCGCAGCGCCAAGATACGTTAAGCGAATGGCTATCAACAATGCCCTGATGTATCTGCGCTCAAAAAAAACAAAAGAAAAGCAACTGATCGATTTTAGTGCTGGCCAATCTGCATCCCGTAACCCCACCGAAGAGGAGATTTTTCATCGCGAATCACAACAAAAGCTGACGACTGCGTTGCAGCAACTCCCTCAAGGATGCAGGGAAGTATTCATGCTAAGCCGCTATGAGCAGATGACCTACCATGAGATCGCAGAACAGCTTAACATATCAACGAAAACAGTTGAAAACCAAATTCACAAGGCATTGAAGATATTGCGAGAGTCACTACTGGCAATGGCCCTCTTCTATATTTTTTAAAAAAAGTTTACTCCTCACGTAGGGGTGCTACCACATTTCTGCATCATACATCCAAAGTTGCAGCAAAACCGCTATGAATGAAGAACAAGTTTGGGAATTGATGGTGAAAATGCACCATCACACCATTTCTACGCCAGAGGCTGAGAAGTTGAATGATTGGATTCAACAAAATGCAGCCAACCGTCAATTGGCGGAAAGTATGAGCAAGATTCTGCGCAGCACCGATGTTATACACGAAACGCAAAAATATAATACCGAAAAAGCCTGGATTCAGGTTGAAAAAAGAATCGCTCCTGATTTAAAAACAAAGTATTTAACGCCACTGGTATTCCGTTGGGCTGCTGCGGCAATTTTGACAATTGGATTCATCGGTATTGCGTATTGGCAAATGAACAGCGCGCCTCGCGCTATCGAACTAACTTCAGTGAGCACCCAGGCGCGTGAATTAAAGAAAATAGTATTGCCCGATGGTACGCAAGTGTGGATGAATGCACATTCCTCGATTTCCTATCCAACGGATTTTGATGCCGATTCGCTACGTGTGGTACGGTTC
>DHLV01000132.1 GCA_002405445.1 Flammeovirgaceae bacterium UBA4659
ATAGTTTATAGTGTTGACAAAGAGGGGATTGAAGTTATAAGTTGAAAGCTCAAAGTTTAAAAGTTGAAAGCCTTAAGCCTGAAGCTTAAAGTCGATAGTTGCTTTGACCTTTCAACTTTGAACGTTGGCTTTTTCATTTTATTCACAAATCCACAACGTATATTGTAGATAAGTTGTAGAGGGTAGTGTTGAGGCAAGCCGTACGTTTGTCGTCCTAAAAAAGCAATTCATACCGACAACCACAAAGTATGGAGCAATGGTCAACGCCAGTGAGGTTAAGTTCTGTAATGAGCGGAGCCTGAAGTAGGTCTTTAGTTTTGGTTACCGATATCACCGAGAGTTTAGGTAAACTTCCGCCTCAGGCGATTGACTTGGAAGAGGCCATTTTGGGAGCGCTGATGCTCGAAAAAAACGCGCTGACGGCCGTGGTAGAGTTTTTGCGTGCCGAGCATTTCTACAAAGAGCAAAACAAAACCGTTTACGAGTCCATTATCGACTTGTTCAAAGCAACCGAGCCGGTTGACATGCGCACGGTGGTGGCGCAGCTTCGCAAAAACGGAAAGTTGGAGTTGGCCGGTGGTGCTTATTACATAGCTGAGCTTACATCGAAAGTAAGTTCGGCTGCCAACATCGAGTACCACGCCCGTATCATTATTGAGATGGCCATCAAGCGCGACTTGATTTCCATCGCTTCGCAAATCCATCACGATGCGTTTGAAGATACAACCGATGTATTTGAGTTGCTAGATAAAACGGAGCAGTCGATTTTTCAGATTTCAGATTCTAACCTGCGCAAGAACTACGACAACATGAAGTCGTTAATGTTCCAGGCAATTCAGGAACTGCAAGAAAAGAAGAACCACAAAGATGGATTAACGGGTGTACCCAGCGGCTTCTCGCGATTGGATAGAGTTACCTCTGGCTGGCAAAAGTCTGATTTGGTGATTATCGCGGCCAGGCCCGGTATGGGTAAAACTGCTTTCATCGTGTCTGCGCTTCGCAATGCTGCGGTAGATTTCAACTACCCTGCGGCCATTTTCTCGCTGGAAATGGCTTCGCTGCAACTGGTCAATCGCTTGATCTCTGCAGAGGCAGAACTGGAATCTGAAAAAATCAAGAAAGGAAACCTGGCCGAGTTTGAGTGGCAGCAACTGGTGCACAAAACCAACCGCCTCTCCAGCGCACCTATTTTTATTGACGACACCCCCGCTTTGTCTATTTTGGAATTGCGCGCCAAGTGCCGCAGATTAAAGGCCGAGCACAATATTCAGTTGATTGTGATCGATTACCTGCAGCTGATGAAGGGCGAGGCGAGCGGCAACCGCGAACAGGAAATTGCCTCGATCTCGCGCGCGCTGAAGGGCATCGCCAAAGAACTGGCCGTGCCGGTGATCGCACTCTCGCAGTTGAGTCGGGGAGTGGAAACACGGGGTGGCGATAAGCGCCCGCAATTATCTGACTTGCGCGAATCGGGTTCTATCGAGCAAGATGCCGATATTGTGATGTTCTTGTATCGCCCGGAGTACTACAAGATCACCGTTGACGAAGAGGGGATGCCCACGCAGGGGATGGCCGAGGTGATCATTGCCAAACACAGAAATGGCTCGCTCGAGAATGTGAAGCTGAAATTCATCGGCAAGTACACCAAGTTCACCGACTACGATTCGCCCGAAGGGCTTACCCCGATGAGCAGCATCACAAGGGAAAGCCGCCTCAACACGTTCCGCGAAGAGCCGCCCGCACCCCGCGGTGGAGATGATGAAACACCGTTCTAAAAGTATGCGGGCTGTTGAATGATTGCGCAAGCATTTTAAATTTACAATTTTTGATTTTAGTTTTGAAAGCAGGCGATGACAGATAGTCAATAGGCTATTGTTGCTATCGACCGGCAAGCCATAGTCCATAGACCAATTATGAAAGCACTGGTACTTACCGAACCCGGCAAAATTGAAGTGAAGGAAATGCCCAAGCCAACGCTAGGCGCTGGAAAGGCATTGGTGAAGATCAAAGCGGCAGCACTCAATCGCAGAGATGATTGGATCAGAGAAGGCAAATACCCCAACATCCGCTATGGCTGCATAGACGGGTCAGATGGGGCAGGGGTGGTGGAAGAAGTTTTTGACGAAGCAGCAAAAAACTGGGTCGGCAAAGAGGTGGTGATCAATCCCAACATCGACTGGGGCCCCGACCCGGACGCACAGTCGGGCAAGTACACGATTTTGGGAATGCCCGTGAGTGGCACATTTGCCGAATATGTGGCCGTGGGTGTCGATCGTTTGCACGACAAACCACTTCACCTGGATTTTTTGCAGGCAGCTGCATTGCCGCTGGGCGGGCTTACCGCGTTTCGCGCACTGTTTAAAAAAGGAGGGTTGAGCGCGGGGCAAAATGTACTGATTTCGGGCTTTGGCGGAGGTGTGGCACAGTTTGCATTTTTGTTCGCGAAGGCGGCCGGTGCCCATGTTTACGTCTCCTCGGGCAGCGATGAGAAAATTGAAAAGGCCATGAAGCTGGGCGCCAAAGGGGCCTACAACTATAAGAGATCGAACTACGATGAGTTATGGAAAACCAAAGGTGGTTTTGATTTGGTGATTGACAGCGCAGGTGGAGACCAGTTGAACAACTTCATCAAGATGCTGCGGCCGCAGGGCAAAATTGTTTTTTACGGAGCCACCAATGGGTTACCAAGCAAAATAGATTTGTACCGCATGTTTTGGAACCAGCTTTCGCTGATTGGCACTACCATGGGCAACGACAATGAGTTCGAAGAAATGCTGTCGTTCGCCAGTCGGCACCAAATACGGCCCATCATCGATTCCATCCGGCCGTTTTCAAAGATTGCCGAATCATTTGGCGACATTACCAAACCGCACAAAGTGGGGAAGATTGTGTTTCAGGTGTAACTGCTTTTTAGAAGTTACTCAAATCTAAATCGCGCATGTTCATGCCGAGCGCTTCCATCTGTTGCGCAACTGAAACATCGCCATGTAAATCTTTCACCGAGCCAAAGCCAATCACATCGAGCACCACGGGGCTTCCGCCTAATTCATTGGCCTTCATCAGCTTGTCGAGTCCATATTTATTCTTGACATCGTACACCACTTTGCGCAGCATGTCTTTGCGCACGTTGTCTTCAAACAGATGATATTGCAGCGCGCCATCAGAAACAAAATTGCTTACCGTTACGCACATGGCCTTTATGCCGGTGTTGATAACGGGCCCCGAGTGGTTTTTTTCTTCAAACAATTTCATTCTGCCTTTGATCATGCGCAGGATTTCAGTGCCGTCTTGCACGGGCTTGGGTGTGCTGATGTGTTCTTTCCACTGTGCCTCCTCATAGGTGGCGTAAAAGTGGATATCCCGACAAAAAACTTCATTGCGTACCATGCGTTTTTCCAGTGTCATGCAGAGCGAAATCAACAGGTCTTCGAGGCTCTCTCTGGACTTGCGCTTGTCGGCCGAAATCTGCCGCATGGCCTGCATGCTTTTGTAACTGCCACTGCCGGTGTCCATCTCCACTTCCTGAAAGTTCAACCGCTGGTGCCAGTAGTGGCCAACAATACTTTTGCAAGCTGCTTTCACATAGTCGGGCTTTGCGTGGCGCAATTGCAGTGGTGTGTGGATGCCGGCAGCGGTGATGCGTTCTGCCATGGCGCGGCCGATGCCCGGCAGATCGGTCAACTGCAGGTTCTTCAGAATTGAGTCGATGTTCTCGGGTGTGATCACCACCAGGCCATCGGGTTTTTTGAGGTCTGAGCCGAGCTTGGCCAAAAACGCATTGGGCGCAATACCGATCGAACACTTCATCCAGTCGCCCACTTTTTCGGTAATATCTTTTTTGATGCGGTAGGCGAGCCTCTCATAGTCGGCCTGCGACTTATACATCAGCTTGTAGTGAGTCAGGTCGATAGCGGCTTCATCAATACTTTTCGGCAACACATCATCGCAATATTGTTTGAGCACACTGATGATTTTGACGTGAAACTCGCGGTAACGGTTGGCGTGTGTTTCCAACGGCACTAAGTCGGGGCAGAGTTGCATCGCTTCGTTCAAACGCATACCTGTTTTCACTCCACGTCTTTTTGCTTCAATCGAAGGGGCGATGACGCAACCAAACTTGCCCGTGTAGGCGCACACACCTACCGGCCTGCCGCGCAGCCAGTAGTTCACCTGCTGCTCGCAGCTGGCAAAGAAGCTGTTCATGTCCACAAACATGTACATGTCTATTCGTCCAGTTGATCCAACAATGCACGCAGTTCGCCCATGGTCTTCATTTCTCCTTTGCGCTTGGCCAATTCGATGCCGGCTTGTAAGATACGCCTGGCTTTGTTTTCTGCTTTGCCTTCAATGTGCAATACCGCGGCTTGGTAGTATGTGGGCAAGTAGTGTGGAAATTGCGTCAAAATACGGTTGAACAATTCCACTGCCCGGGCAGGCTCTGACTTGGCAGTTTCCATGGCCAGCCCATAGTGCAAAAATGGGTCGGTCGGATCATCGCTGATCATTTGTTGCAATGTTTTCGCGCGGTCATTCATGGTGAAAGAGTTACACGCTGCATGACGCTTTCAAGCGAGTCATCAAGCTTGTTTCAAGGTAGCCACAATTTTTTCAGCGGCATCGCCTGTTCCATACAATGCCGGATTGAATGTGACACGTTTGTGCTTGGCGAGTTCCACATCGCGCAGAATCGTGTTTTTATCTGCGCCTGCAATACTGTTGGCGTCTTCGTGCACCAACTCTACCCATTCTGTTTGATCGCGCAGGGTGATGCAGTACTTGCCAAAGAAGTAAGCTTCTTTTTGCAGCCCACCGCTATCGGTCAGTACCAGTTCGCAGTGGTGCAGCAACATCAACATATCAAAGTATCCCACAGGCTCAATTACATTTACCTGCAACGGTATCTCATGCGCCTGCAGGTAGTTTCTTGTGCGGGGGTGCAGTGGTAATATGACCCTTGTTTTGTGGTGTATCTCATTCAGGGCTTCACAGATGGATCGCAGGCGCACGGGGTTGTTGGTGTTTTCTGCGCGGTGCAAAGTGGCGAGCGCAAATTTTTTTCCTTTCAGTTGATGTGTATCTAAGATTTTTGAGATCGCTTTTGATTTTTCTTTGTAGTGGAGTACGGCATCGAGCATCACATCGCCCGTGTTTTTGATCAGGCAGTTGAAATGCTGAAAACCTTCCTGATGCAGGTTATCAATTGCAGTTTGTGTAGGGCAAAAAAGTATGTTGCTGATGCGGTCGGTGAGGATGCGGTTGATTTCTTCCGGCATCTTCATATCAAAGCTGCGCAAACCGGCTTCTACATGTGCTACGGGGATGTGCAGCTTGATGGCTGCTAAAGCCCCGGCCAAAGTGGAATTCGTATCGCCATACACCATTACATAATCCGGCTTTTCTTGAAGTAGCACCTCTTCCACTTTTTCGAGCATGCGCCCGGTCATGGCGCCATGTTGCAAGCCGCTGATCTCTAAATTGTAATGCGGACGGGGAATCTCCATTTCATCGAAGAACACCTGGCTCATGGTATGGTCGAAGTGCTGCCCGGTGTGTACGATGACTTCTTCCAGGCCCTGCTTCTTCAACTCGCGCGAAACTGTTGCTGCTTTTACAAATTGGGGGCGGGCGCCTAATATGGTGACTATTTTCATTTTTTCAGTCCTTGCTTTTTGTGGTCCTAAGTGCACGAACAACGAAAAAAGTTACCACGCTCACGCAAATGCAGGTATCCCCGTGATGTGATTTCCCAAAATCAACAAATGGATATCATGTGTGCCCTCGTATGTTACCACGCTCTCGAGGTTCATCATGTGGCGCATGATCGGGTATTCACCTGTAATGCCCATCCCTCCGTGAATCTGCCGTGCCTCGCGGGCAATTTCCAATGCAGTATGTACGCTGTTGCGCTTCGCCAAAGAGATTTGTGCGGTGGTGGCTTTGCCTTCGTTCATCAATACGCCCAAACGCCAATTCAACAACTGCGCTTTGGTGATTTCGGTCAACATTTCGGCCAGCTTCTTTTGTATTAATTGAAAAGAGCCGATCGGTTTACCAAACTGAATACGCTCAATGGCATATCTCCTTGCTGAATCATAACAATCCATGGCTGCGCCAATGGTGCCCCACGCTATGCCATAGCGAGCCGAGTCGAGGCACATCATGGGTGCGCCCAAACCATTTTTGCCGGGGAGCAAGTTTGCCTTTGGCACCTTCACATCGTTGAACACCAGCTCTCCCGTGCAACTGGCGCGCAGGCTCCACTTGCCGTGCGTTTCGGGGGTGGTAAAGCCGGGCATGCCGCGCTCTACTATCAATCCGTGTATGCGGCCCGCTTCATTTTTTGCCCACACCACGGCAACATCTGCTTTGGGAGAATTGGAAATCCACATCTTGGCACCATTCAACAAATAATGATCGCCCATGTCTTTGAAGTTGGTCACCATGCCACTGGGGTTCGAACCAAAGTCGGGTTCAGTCAAACCAAAACAGCCGAGCCACTCGCCCGATGCCAACTTGGGCAAATACTTTTTGCGCTGCTCTTCGCTTCCAAATTTATAGATGGGGTACATCACCAAACTGCCTTGCACTGAAGCGGTGCTGCGCATGCCCGAGTCGCCCCGTTCAATCTCTTGCATCAAAATACCGTAGGCGATATAATCCAGCCCACCACCGCCATATTGTTGAGGGATGGTAGGCCCAAAAGCGCCTATGTCTCCAAATTTCTTCACGATTTCGTAAGGGAAGTGTGCGCGCTGTGCCCATGTTTCGATGAACGGACTGATTTCACGCTTCACAAACTCGCGGATAGAACTGCGGATCAGCTTGTGCTCTTCTGTAAGCAGGTCATCAATTGCGTAAAAGTCCGGCTGCTCGTAGCGGTCTTGTTTCAATGATTTTTCGGTGGCAGTGGCGGTGTTTTCCATAAGGCTTTTTGTTATTGCATTTGAAAGACGCAAATTTACACAAGTAATCGCATTTTATGGATAAATCTTTGGATCCCGCGCTGCTGGAACAAGTCAAAAAACTTCAACAAAAGTATGCGGTAATGGGGCAAGACCTATCGTCTTACCTGGACGGACTTTTGTACTCGGACTACCTCACGTATTGGGATTACATTCACCTCGACACGTTGTTGAGTTTGCAAAATCCGAAGACGCAATTCCCAGACGAAAAGATATTCATTGTCTATCATCAAATTACGGAACTTTATTTTAATCTGATTTTGTGGGAGATCGAACAGATTTCCCACCACCAGTCGTTGACAGAGAAGTTTTTTATTGAACGCATGAGGCGCGTGGTGTGCTATTTTCAGCAGTTGGAGGCTTCGTTTACCGTGATGGTAGACGGCATGGAGCGCGAGCAGTTTCTGAAGTTTCGGATGTCGCTGTTGCCTGCATCGGGCTTCCAGTCAGCGCAATACCGGCTGATTGAAATTTGTTCTACTGACGCCATTAACCTGGTAAATGCGCAAGAGCGGGCATCGTTGCAGGAGTACAGCGATATGGACGAGCAGATTCAAAAACTCTACTGGCGCAGTGGCGCAACCGAACTGGCTTCGGGCAAAAAAACTTTGACGCTGCAGCAGTTTGAAGAAAAGTACATGAAGCTGTTCAAAGAAACCGGTATGAAATACCGCGACAGAAATCTGTGGAAGTTGTTTGGCACCCGATTCTCGCAGTCGGAGTCGCTGAAAAAAGTAATGCGCGAGT
Source organism: Flammeovirgaceae bacterium UBA4659 (assembly GCA_002405445.1). Classification (GTDB taxonomy): domain Bacteria; phylum Bacteroidota; class Bacteroidia; order Cytophagales; family Cyclobacteriaceae; genus ELB16-189. The sequence continues at coordinate 7,710 of DHLV01000132.1, forward strand.
TTGACCAACTGGCCAACGTGCTGTGGCCCCTGGCGCACCTCAAATCAGCCGGGCACTACCTGCAGCGCGATCCTGAAGACATCAAAGCAACCGGTGGCACCAATTGGCAAAAATATTTGCCTCCTCGTTTCCAAAAGATCATGTTCTTCCCCGATTTGTGGAGCCAACAGGAAAAGGACGAGTGGGGCAAGGCGGGCATTGTAAAAGCACTATCAAGATCCTGACAAGCAGACGCATGAAAAAGTTATTTCTTCTCTCGTTGGCCGTGGTGATCACTGCGGGGGCAATGGCGCAGGAGTCGTACCGCAGGTGGCGCAAAATGAACCAGGTCCGTTTGGACAAATTTGATTTGATTTTGCCGGAGGTGATGCGCGAAAACAAAATCGACATGTGGATTATTATGTGCCGCGAAGGAAATTTTGATCCGATGTACTTTGAGTTGGGGGAAGGTTATGTTCACCACAACGGATATTATATTTTTACAGATGTGGGCAAACCTCGCATTGAGCGCGCGGCACTGGGCATTGACGGCTACCTGCTTGAGGAAACCAAGGCATTTGACTATTTCGGATCTGAGGACGAGCTGAGGGAATTTGTTACCACGCGCGACCCACAGCGCATCGGCCTGAACCTATCGAAGGATATCGGCAGTGCCGATGGCATGTCATTTACGGGGCGCAATGAGTTGGCGGCAATTCTCGGCCCCAAATATGAGTCACGCTTCGTATCGGCCGAAAAGCTCTTTTCGGATTTCCGGTCGCGGCATGTTGCCAGCGAGCTGGTAATTTTTGGAGAGGCTGGCGACTACTCGTACCAGATTGCCGAACGGGCGCTGTCTAACGAAATCATCACCCCCGGTGTGACCACACTTGCAGATGTAGCGTGGTGGATGAAAGAACAGTTGCACAAAAACAATTTACAGTCTTCATTTGGCATGCCATCGATTTACATCACCGGGCCAAACGGTATCGAGGCCACTTCGAACGACCGCATTATCAAACGAGGTGATATTTTGATGTTGGATTGGGGCGTGGGCTATCTACACATGTATACGGATATGAAACGCATGGCCTATGTGTTGAAGGAAGGAGAGAAGGAGGTACCTGCCGGCATTCAAAAGGCATTTGATGAAGCATTGAAGGCACGATCGATTGTGACAACCACAATCAAGCCGGGCATTACAGCCAAACAAAACGAAGACAACGTTTACAAAGCGTTGCAGGCAGGCGGCTATTCGAAAATCGCATTCAATAAACCCAATGCAGACAGTAAGACAGATGTGATCATCGGTTGTCATTCGGTAGGTGATTGGGGGCATGGCACAGGCCCGTCCATCGCGTTCTTCAACCCGGTGCAGTTGAATTACGTGGTGAAGCCAACCAATCTGCTGTCAATCGAGCTGTTCGCCTACACGCCCATGCCTGAGTGGGGCGGCAAAAAGTTACGCATTCCCTTGGAGGATGATGCCGTTGTTACCGAGCGAGGCGTGGAGTGGGTGTATCCCGTGAACCAAAAGGTGTTGTTGATCAAATAGCTGCAAAACTTACCGGCAAAAATGAAATTCGTAGCGGTCAGTTTTCTGTTGGTGGCGGGTCATCTTGCCTTCTCTCAAGGCATCACCCGCGACACGTATCACGACAAAGAAAAAAAGAATATCAAAGAAATTTACCAGGTCAAAGACACGGTGAGCAACCTGCTGCAGGGCCGTTACATCTCTTACTTTCTCACGGGCGGCATCGAATCGAAGGGGCTTTTTGTAAACAACGAAACAACGGGCGTTTGGGAATTTTATTACGAAACCGGCAACCTGAAGATGCGCGGCATCCTCCGTGGCAATTCCAATTATGGCACTTGGGAATATTACTACGAGAGTGGGCAGAAAAGCATGGAGGGCACAATTGACGGCAAGCAGAAACAGGGTGTTTGGAAGATCTACTACGAAAGTGGCAACCTGAAAGAGCAAGGCGAATATCTGAACAACAAACGCCACGGGCTTTGGACATCTTTCTTTGAGGATGGCACAAAAAAGGGTGAGATCAATTACGCAAATGATTTTGGGAGGTTCTCCGAATTCGATCATGCCGGCAAGCTGGTAGCAGAAGGCCCCAGGCAAGGCACACGCAACGTGGGATTGTGGCGCTTTTTTGCCGATGATGGTACGGTGCACAGCGAAGGCAGCTATGAGAACGGAAAAAAGAATGGTGAGTGGAAATTCTTCTATCCTTCCGGAAAGCTATCAGCAAAAGGTGAATACGAAAATGACGAGGCGGCAGGCGAATGGGTGCAGTATTTTGAGGATGGCGCTGTCAGCGAAAAGGGATCGTTCGTGGAGGGAAGAAAGAACGGATACTGGAGTTCATTTAACCCGGGCGGGGCGCTGCGCAGTGAGATCAACTACGTGAATGGCAACGGGGAATACCGCGAGTACCACCCCAGTGGTAAGTTAAAAATCAAAGGTACAGTCATCGATGGAAAGGCGCAGGGTTTTTGGCAATACTACTACGAAGACGGTAAACTGGAAGGGGAGTGTGATTTCGACAACGGCAAGGGAACCTATTCGGGCTATTACCGCAACGGATCATTGCAAACCAAAGGAACGGTGGAAGACCACGTGCGGGTGGGCACCTGGGAGTTGTATGAGCCGGACGGCAAGTTGTCGGGGTACTACAAACCCGTGTTCGAAAGCAATCCTTTGACGAAGAGCATTGCCGACCTGATGAATAAAAGACCCGCGCAGGCCGCCAAGCGTTTGCAACGGCCCTCGGGATTTTACTACTTTACGCCCCGCTACCCGGAGTATCACGGGGTGATCTTGGGCGGCAACCCCGCTTTGATGTTCATTGGCATGGTGCCTTTTTCAGTAGAGTTCTACAATCAGGAGCGATTGGGCCACGAGTTTTCCTTTACCGGATTGCGCGATCCGTTTTTTACGGCAGATGCTGACGTGCCAAAGAATAAATTGTTTTCCCGCGGCTATTCGATTTCAGTGCGGCAAAAATTTTATAACACCTGGAAGACACGCATGTGGTACTTTGCCCAACAGGTACAACTCACCAATCTCAGCCACTTTGCAAACATCGATTTCCCCCAGTCACAGTCAACCCGCGTTACTGCTACGGCCAATGAGCAACGGGCAGAGTATGGAGTATCGCTTGGCGTGCGGCTGATGCAAAAAAACGATAACAACGGTTTTACAATTGACATCTTCGCAGGCTACAACATCGGTTACCGCATTTTTGACGTTGATCCCATTTTCAAAGCAACGTTTAGTTCATTGAACCAAACTTCGCTTTCACATGGTGCATGCTTCGGGTTGAACATCGGTTATGCCGTTTCGTTTGATGGCAAGCGGTACTGAGGTGCATTGAAGTGAAAACGGATTCGAAACGCACAGCCAAAGAAAATTTATTATCATCGTAACATAAACATGAAACACGCGCGTGGGTTGATGCATTTGTGTTTCATGAAAAACGGTATCAATCGTTGCGTGGTGCAGTGCGTGTTGGCATTTGCTTTTTTCATGGTGCCCCCTTGTTTATGGGGGCAGCCACGGCAGGTGATTACCCAACCCACCGAGTGGTTGATGTTTACTTCAAACATGAAGCTGTCAAAACACATCGGCTTTACCTTTGATGCGCAGTTTCGTTTTTCGCAACGTTTTGAAGCCATGCAACACTTTGTACGGAATGGCTTAGATGTGTACGTGAGTGATAAGTTTTCTTTCGTACCGATCGGTTACATGTACGTTTGGAATTACCGCTATGGCGAGCGCCCGCCTGCTTTTGCCGATAACGAACATCGCCTCTGGCAGCAGGTTTTTTACAAACATCCTGTGGGTAAATGGCGGCTGAACCATCGGCTGCGGTTGGAACAGCGCTTGATTCAATTACATGATGCAAACACCGGTGAAGACAAAGGCTACGACATTTTCCGCAACCGCCTCCGCTACCGGGTGGTAAGTCAAGTACCTCTGAGAGGCGCGGCCATCGTGCCAAAATCATTCTTTGCGGGTGTGATGAACGAGTGTTTTTACAGTTGGGGAAAAGATGTAACCACCGATGAAATTGATCAAAACCGATTTTTCACGGGAGTTGGGTATCAAGTCAGCAAAGATTTTTTTGTTTGGCCGGGCCTATTCTACCAGTATCTGCTGCGCAGCAACGGAGCACTTCAGGAAAATAATGTCGGTTTTTTGATTTGGGTTTCCTACAACATCGATTTCGCAAAAAAGGAGTGATGTGGGCGTTTCTCAAGTGAAAGTGCTGCAACGTGGCGCAACATCCGCTGGCCGTACCGAGTGACCGTGAAGTTTCACCAACGATTGTGTTAATTTTGCAATGTGGAAGATTTGCACCACCACCATTCGCACCACCACGTGTTGCCCGGTCAGCTCACCCGGTCTTTCGTGGTGGGTATTGTGCTCAATGTGGGGTTTGTTGTATTTCAGGTGATTGTTGGCTTGAGCATCCATTCGCTCGCACTGCTATCGGATGCGGGCCACAACTTTGCTGATGCAGGCACACTGGCACTCTCAATGTTGGCATTTCGCCTGCTGCGCGTGAAGTCAAACAAGTATTACACGTATGGTTACAAAAAGACCTCGGTGCTCACTGCCTTGTTCAATGCGATGGTGCTTATGGTGTCGATCGGTGCGATTGTGTATGAAGCCGCACACCGCTTTTTGAGCCCTCAATCCATGCCCGGCCTTACGATCGCGTGGGTCGCCATGGTGGGCGTGGCCGTCAATGCGACTTCGGCATTTTTGTTTTTCAGAGAGAAAGAAAAAGATTTGAATGTGAAGAGCGCGTTTATGCATCTGATGGCAGATGCATTGCTTTCCGTTTCGGTGGCCGTAGGTGGTGTGGTGATCTATTTTACGCAATGGTTTTGGGTGGACAGCGCCCTGAGTATATTGGTGGCGCTTGTGATTTTGGCGACTACCTGGAAGCTGCTGAAAGACAGTGTGCGGCTGTCGTTAGACGGTGTGCCCGTATCGATTGACTTTGATGATGTGCGCAACACTGTACTCACCATACCTGGTGTCACGGGTTTGCATCACCTCCATATTTGGGCCATCAGCACAACAGAGAATGCACTTACCGCCCACGTGGTGCTCGATCGAACCCTGACACGCGCACAGCAATCTGCTGCCATCCGCTACCTGAAGCACCAACTGCTGCACAAAAGCATCCAACACGTAACGTTGGAAACGGAAATAGAGGGAGAGCTTTGTGAGGGAGTTCCTTGCTAACCATCCGCCAATGTGTGAAATTTGCTGCTGATGACTTAAAGGATAAAACCCTTTCGTTTTGAAATCCATCCACGAAGTAGACTTGCTTCCCGAAGAGGCGTATGAGAGTGAAGTTTTTGAGCAGGCAGTGCTGCATCATTTATCAGTGCCTGCCGGGGACTTCCGTGTCAAAACGTTGCGCAGATCCATTGACGCACGCGGACGAAAGGTGATCATCAAAATGCAGGTTGAACTGATCCCACGAGGTGAGCCCATTCCGACCATCGCCTACAAAAGAGATTACCCCGATGTTTCAAAAGCATTGCCGGTAATCATTGTGGGCGCAGGCCCGGCCGGAATGTTTGCTGCACTCCGTTTGATCGAGTTGGGCATTAAGCCGATTGTCTTCGAACGCGGAAAAGATGTGCAGGCACGCAGGCGCGACATTGCCGCCATCAACAAACAGCAGGTAGTAAATCCTGAATCAAATTATTGTTTTGGCGAAGGTGGTGCGGGCACTTATTCTGATGGCAAGTTGTACACGCGTTCAAAAAAACGGGGTGACATCAAGCGCATCATGGAGATTCTGGTAGCGCACGGAGCGAAGGATGAAATTCTGTTTGACGCTCACCCGCATATTGGCACCAACAAACTTCCACTGCTGGTGGCTGCGCTGCGGCAGTCTATTATGAGCGCAGGTGGCGAAATCCACTTTAACACCAGGGTTGTAGATTTTATGCTGAAAGACGGACACATGCGTGGTGTGGTAACGCACGATGGAACAAAGCATGAGGCGGGCGCGGTGATTTTGGCCACGGGCCATTCTGCCCGTGATGTTTTCGAGCTGCTGTACCAAAAGGGAATATTGATTGAAGCCAAACCCTTTGCGCTGGGCGTGCGCGTAGAGCATGCTCAAAACCTGATCGATCGGTCCCAATATCATTGCACGGTAGACCGCGGTAAGTATTTGCCGGCATCATCGTATGCGCTGGTACACCAGGCAAAAGTCAACGGCAAAGAAAGGGGTGTTTTTTCGTTTTGCATGTGCCCGGGTGGGTTTATTGTGCCTGCGGCCACGCAGCCGGGTGAAGTGGTAACCAATGGCATGAGCCCTTCGCGAAGAGACTCGAAGTATGCAAACTCAGGCATTGTAATGTCTGTAGATGAGCAGGATTACCGCGCCTTTGCAGGGCATGGCCCGTTGGCAGGCATGTATTTTCAGGCCGCCATTGAGCAACGTGCATGCGAAGCGGGCAGCCGCACACAAGTAGCACCTGCGCAATTGCTGGCCGATTTTGTCTACAAAAAATCTTCGTCACATTTGTTAGAGACTTCCTATCAGCCGGGGCTTGCTTCTGTGATGATGGACGATGTGTTACCGCCTTTTATCGCTGAGGGCCTGCGGCAGGGTTTTAAAGATTTTGGCACCAAAATCAAGGGCTACCTCAGCAACGAAGCACAGATAGTAGGTGTGGAAAGCCGTACGTCATCGCCTGTACGCATTCCGCGAAACAAAGAAACCTTTGAGCACGTGCAGGTGCACCGGTTGTTTCCGTGTGCTGAAGGTGCCGGCTATGCCGGTGGAATTGTCTCTGCCGCAATGGATGGCGAACGTTGTGCGGAGGCGGTTGCAACAATGTATTTTGGCAAGCACTGAATTTTGTATGTTTAACCCAGAATAGTCATTTGAAATAATTTGAAGTTATAAATCTGCCCGAGTGGTGAGGAATTCTGACGGAAACGTCAGGGTTGTCAGGGTAAACCTGACATTGAAAATGAAGGAAAAATTTTCGTGAATGATAACATCCAATCCTTGCATTTTCAATCGTCAGCACGAAATGCAAAAAGGTCTAGAAGCCATCTCAAAAATACATCACCATGTCAGGTTCAGCCTGTCGAAACCGAGTTTCAGCACAGAATAGCCTTCGACAAGCCTGCCTGGCAGGCAGGCTCAGTGTGACAATTAAAAATTGATTTTTGAGATGGCTTCTAATAATTTTTAGGTTTCACACTTGATTTGCAGGTGGCCAAGGCAAACAAAGTTAAATGCTCAAGCAATGAAAAAGACGGTAATTATTGGCGCTACTACCAACAAGGATCGATATGCCTACCGGGCAGCGGAGATGCTGAATGAAAACCTGCATGAGTTCGTTCCGGTTGGCATGAAGAAGGGAGAGGTTTTAGGGAAGCCGATCTTGGATATCAGCACGCAGCCGGAGATACAACAAGTTGACACCGTCACGCTGTACGTTGGCCCACAGAACCAGCCCGCGCTCTACCATTACATTCTGGGCATGAAACCCAGGCGGGTGATCTTCAATCCCGGAACAGAGAACCCTGAGTTCCAAAAAATGGTTGAGGCCTCTGGCGCAGAAGCGGTGGAGGCATGTACTCTTGTGATGCTGCGCACCGGACAATACTGACGCCCGCTGATATCTCCGGTTCATTGGCGGTCTTCGGTTACATGCTGACGCCCGCCTACTTCTTTTTTCCCACAACCTTTTTAGCTGCCATTTTTGCCACCTTTTTTGTGGCTTGCTTTACCGGTTTTTTTGCAGTGGGTTTGGCTTTTGCCACACCCTTGGATGGTGTGGGTTGACTGCCACCCAGAACTTGCTGGGCGTGATTTTTTGTATCAACTTTTTCGATGATGTCGGCAATCTTGCCATCTTCATCAATGATAAAGGTGACGCGTGCCGTGCCCATATACTTGCGGCCGTACATCGATTTCTCCACCCAGGTGCCGAATAACTCGTGAACGGATTTGTCACTATCGGCCATAAGCCGGAAAGGCAATTTTTCTTTTTCGATAAATTTACGGTGCGTCTTTTCATCGTCAGAACTAATGCCCAATACTTCATACCCGGCTTTCAGCAATGCGCTGTAGTTGTCTCGCAGGCTGCATGCCTCTGCCGTACAACCGGGGGTCATATCTTTGGGGTAAAAATAGAGTACAACCTTTTTTCCCTTCAAATCTGCCAGACGAACCGGTTTTCCGTCTTGGTCTTTGCCGGTAAAGCGTGGTGCCTGTGTGCCGATCGAGAGTTTCATGGTGTTGTCGATTTTGGTTTATGTTGATAAATGTATCATTTGAAATCACTGTGGAACCGGCAATTTGCCCACCGGCCATGCGGTACAAACTGATCACCACGGCATCACGCGTCTCATAAAATCCGCTGTCTGAACTTCGTTTCATTGCCTGCCCGGTCCGTTACCTTTAATTCGAACATGCCTTTGAGCAATTTTTTCTTGTCCAGGCGTTCCGATAACACAATTCCCGTTTTGTAATCGTACCTCATTAACAGCCATTCGCCATCAATGTTTGCTTCAATCTTATTGATGCCGGATAAATTATCGCGGATACGCAATCTGGCCGACCGGTTTGTAATGGAAATTCTGCTGATGACGGGCCCGATTGAATCAGCTGCAACGATAAACTCCCCCAGTTCAGGGGCCGAAAATGTTATTTTGCCATTTTCAAATTGCCCGCCCAGATATTCGTAGCGATTGCCTTCCAGGTGGTAAATGGCATTTTTATTGGAGCCCATTTCTCTTTCAGATCCTTTCATCGTTACCTGTATCGGGTACTTAATGGGCACCAACGGGTCTCCAATAAGTGTAACTTTTCTCCCATTTCGCCTGATCTGCGCCAATTGCATGTACAGCGTATCATAGAGGCTACCTTTCGGGAAGAAGATCTCAATATCATCTCCATAAAAGGTGTAGTCTGTGCCCGCAGGGATTGCCTCCTTGAATGCAAACCTCAGCCTCTCACTTCCTACAAACAACGAGTCGGGCATGCCGGATTTTAAATCGAGCAGGTACACCTGATGGCCATTTCCAAAGTAGTCAGCGGAAACCGTATTCTTTGTGCTTTTGCGGTACCACGTGAGTGTGCCCGGTTTGCCTGTGTATTGAGCATGTACAGCCATCAGATTTTCATGAACCTCGAAGTTGATTGGCTTTTTGTAGGTTTCCAGCAAAGGCAGTTGTTCGGTGGGTGGGTCAAACTGAAGTTTGAATTCGGCTGTAGCCTCATGCCCTGCCAGGTCACGCATCACAATTTTTATCTGGCGTGTGCCGCCACTTACAGCAATGGCTCCGTTGTTGTTCAATGAATAGAACTGCAGACGGTTACCGTCTTCGATATACAATTTGTTAAACCTGGCACCTTTTGTTTTCAACGTCTTGTAATCCATCAACGTAACGATGTCGCGCGAGGTGTTGAAATCAATTTTGTCGATCGTTTGAGAAAATACCAACGATGTATCGACATACATGTTGATTTGGTTGATACCGCATCGGAACTGCGACAAGTCCAGTTTGTCATGGGCCAGAATTTCAACGCCAATGTTGCCATGTGCAAAAATAGGGTAGGGTAGCCGATAGGTGTTACCGCTTCGCACCAACCCGAACTCCATTCTTCCAAACTTGTCGTTGACCCGCGATTGCCTGTCCAACGTCTTGAGCGCAATTCGAAACGCCATGGGCGAATATTTGTCGGCAATCTCAGTAAAGCCGAAGGATAACGGGTTGATGGCCTCATTCTTTTCGTTTCGGATTTCGAAGTGCAAATGCGGGCCAGTGCTGCCGCCTGTATTCCCCGAAAGGGCAATGGTATCGCCACGGGTAACCGGAAACCGGTTGGGCTCCAAAGCGATGTCAAGGTCGAATGATTTTCTTTTGTATTGCTCGTTGATGACGAAGTCTGCAATTGGCCCATTGAATTGATCCAGGTGGCCGTAGAGTGATGTGTTGCCGTCAGGGTGTTGCACCATCAGTGCATGGCCGTACCCATAAGTGCCCACAATTACCTTTGATATGTAACCGCCTTGCGTTGCGCGGATGGGAACGCCCACCATATTGCCTGTGCGCACGTCAATACCTGCATGGAAGTGAGTACTCCGCAGTTCGCCCATGGTGCCCGCCAAAAAGTTGGGGCGCCCGGGGTTTACCGGAAACAGGTAGCCATTGGCATTGCCGCCCTCACCCTCTGCCTTCAAATCGCCTGGTATGCCGGTTTGCGCTGCGAGAGGCAACGCCCGGATGCAAAGTGTAAGCGCAAAGAACCCAAAACAAAATTTCTGTAGTCTGTTCACCTCGCTACTTCACCTCAAACTCCAACAACTTCTCATCTTCAATGTAAGCGGATAGCTTATTCCCGACTGCAACGGGGCCCACTCCCTTGGGTGTGCCCGTAAAAATTAAATCGCCAGGCCGCAGGGTAAAAAACTTCGATAAGTAGCTGATGATGTATTCAAATGAAAACAACAGCATGCTTGTGTTTCCGAGTTGTTTTTGCTGGCCATCCACTTCCAGTTTGAACCGGATGTTTCTGAGGTCTTTGAATTCGGTCACAGGGATAAATTTGTCAGAAATAGGTGCAGAGCCATTGAAACCTTTGGCGATGTCCCATGGTAATCCTTTTTCTTTCAACTTGGTTTGCAAGTCACGTGCAGTAAAATCAATCCCTACGCCAATGGCATCGTAATATTTGCCGGCAAATTTTTCATCAATATTTTTTCCTTCTTTGCAGATGCGCAGCACCAGCTCAACTTCGTGGTGCACATCCGTGGAAAACGATGGATGATAAAAAGGCGCATTGTTGCGAATGATGGCTGTATCCGGCTTGGTGAAAATGACCGGCTCTGCGGGTCGCTCGTTGTTCAACTCCTGAATGTGTTCGGCATAATTGCGGCCGATGGCAAAAATCCTCATTGATGAATGTTTTTAACTCGCTGGCGCATTGCCCAATTGGTGGCAATCAACACACATGCTTGCAGACAAAGGTAAATACAAATCGAGGCCCACGGAATTTTTCCGGTCGATTTTAGGTGTTTTTTATAAACAGCGGCTCTATCTTTGGATTTGGTTCAACGAATGAAGCGATGATGAAAAAAATGTTGGTGTTATGGTTGGGTGGCGCGTTGCTGTATGGCTGTGCCACCGTGCCGGTTACAGGCCGCAGGCAACTAAGTTTGATCAGTTCTTCCGAAATCAACAGCATGGCTGCCGGCCAATATGCTGAAGTGATCTCCAAGGGACCGCTCTCTACCAACCGCGAGCAGGTGGCAATGATCAAAAGAGTGGGTACGCGCATTCAAAAGGCCGTAGAGCAGTATATGGAAATGAAGGGTGCCTCCAGCGAGTTGGCCGGTTTTGCATGGGAGTTTAACCTGATTCAAGATGACAAAACAGTCAATGCTTGGTGCATGCCGGGTGGCAAAGTGGCTTTTTATACCGCGATATTGCCGATCTGCAACGATGAAACAGGCGTGGCGGTGGTGATGGGCCACGAGGTGGCGCACGCAATCGCCAACCACGGGCGCGAACGGATGAGCCAGGGTTTGATTCAGCAGTTTGGGTTGAGCACGCTCGGTGCCGCGCTGGGCCAAAACCCCACTGCCACCAAAGAACTTTTGTACCAGGCCATCGGCATGGGATCCAATTTGGGGATGTTGAGTTTCTCGCGTCAACACGAGTCAGAAGCAGACCACATCGGGTTGATTTTTATGGCAATGGCAGGATATGACCCTCAGCAGGCACCCCGATTTTGGGAACGAATGACCTCTGCCGCCAGCGGCCAAAAGCCACCTGAGTTCATGAGCACACACCCCTCTGACGAAACACGCATCCGGCAGTTAAACGCATGGATGCCGGAGGCACTGCAATACTATAAAACTAATTGAGGTACCATGCGTTAAGAAGGTGTTTGTTGACATATCAACCGAACCGCGTTTATACTTCACAACATCAACACGTCAACACATCAACACGTCAACACATCAACACGTCCATGGTTGAAGCTTACAATTTTCTGGCCTCCTGGCAGTTGTTCCCCGAAAAGGGTGCTTACGAATTTGGCAATAGACCCAAGTCCGGTTTCTATAAAATTGAATTGGGAGATAACCCCAATCAATTATACATTTCCATGAGTTGGGTGTCGATCGAAGACCAGGGTTTCAGTTCAAGCTATCAGGTGGTTCCCAATGGCGAACTACAGGTGTTTGATACGCCCGAGGTGGCCGATGCCATAAAATGTTTTTTTGTCGATTCCGCCCACCTCGAAACCCACTTCTTCAAACACGAAACGGAAGTGCTGGTGGTGAGGCACGACATCACCCCGAAAGGTTACCTCCGCATCGTGCAAGAGCGGCAGCAGCCGGATGGCCAACTGCTGACCAACACTGAAATTTACCATAAGCAAATGAGTGTTTTGCCTTATTCTGCTTCGGTGTCCGGAGCGGTGATCAAACCGAATGAGGCCGGAGTGATCCGCCACCAGGCGCTTACCGCGATGGAAGAGCAGACGAACATGCAGTTGGTGCAAATCCGTCAGCAGATCGAGCTACTCGCCATCCAGGCGAAAGAAATACAACAGCGCAAAGAGCTTTCGATGTTGATTTACGATGCCAAGCTCAATTTTAACCCCGTAATCAACCAGGTGTATTATCTGTATGAAAACAGCGATGGCTCACATTTGCTGTCGATGGTAGGCCCAAAAGAATGGGGCAAAAAATTGCCATTCAAAGGTTTTGTAGCCGCAGTAAAGCTGTTGGCGGACCACACCTGGAAAGAAGTCTAGAAGACGAAAGTTAAAAGTCTAAAGTTGAAAGCCCACGGTCACTTTCAACTTTAGACTTTTAACTTTTTAACTTTGAGCTTTCAACCTCTACCTAATCAACTTAAAAAAGCGGTTCCACCTGATTTTGTCGAAGAAGGTTCCGTACTTGTCGATTGACAGCCAGATGAAAAAGCCTTTGCCCACAATGTGGTCTTCGGGTACAAAACCCCAGTAGCGCGAGTCGAGGGAGTTATCGCGGTTGTCGCCCATCATCCAATAGTAATTTTGCTTGAAGGTGTATTCTGTTACTTCCTTTCCGGCAATGGTCAGCTTGCCACTGTCCAGCTTTACATCTTTGAGATCTTCATAATTGCGAATGGTGGTTCCGTAGATCGATAGCGTAGAGTCGTTGATGGGTATTTTCATGCCTTCTTTTGGAATGGTGAGCGGCCCAAAGTTGGAGCCGGTCCAGGATGTTGTGTATTTGGAGAAAGGGAATCGCTCCGCTTCGCCTACCTGCGTCTCCACTTCTGCAGACACAACATAGGGCAGCGCTTTTACTGCGGCCAGTTTTTCGCTGGTCAGATACATTTGATACTGGAACGAGTTGGGATTGTTGGCATCGGCAAACCCCCATTCGCGGTAATCATCGCCATCCAAACCCAGTTTTTCTATATTGCGTTGGTTGATTTTGTCCTTCGCCACTACGCGGTACTCAAACCGTTGTCCGGGTGCGGACTCTACCGCCTTGCCATTCACAAAGACTTCCTTGTTTTTGATTTCCAATACATCACCCCCCACAGCAAAACACCGTTTGATGTAATTGGTTTTCAAATCTACCGGATAGTCCACCCAACTGCTGCGGTCTCCGTTGCCATAATTATTTTCTTCGATCCGCGGCACGTTGAAAACAACCACATCACCATTCTTTACAGACGAAATACCCGGTAGGCGATAGGAGGGAAGTTGTATCCATTTCACATACGAGGGAATATCGGTAAACCAAATTTTTTGGTGTGTCAAAGGTATTTGAAGTGGCGTGCGCGGTGTACGCGTGCCATAATGGAATTTGCTCACGAATAAAAAATCGCCTACCAACAGTGAGTTTTCCATTGAAGGTGTGGGGATCGTATAGGCTTCCATGATGAGCCAGCGGATGAGGGTGGCGGCCACTACGGCAAAAACAATGGCGTCCCACCATTCGCGAACGGCAGATTTCTTCTCCTTTGGCTCTGATTGTTTCGCCTTCTTTTCCCAAAACTTCCAATTCATGGTTTGTTTGTTAAAGTTTAAACCGTAAAAAATCCCGCAAATAAACTGAATTTTGACGAAGTAACCGCGCCTCAAAAGCCCAAAAAATCGTCCAGCGTCAACACACCCTTTTTGTTTTGGAGCCACTCGGCTACCATTACGGCTCCCAGCGCAAAGCCTTGTCTGGAGTGGGCGGTATGTGTAATTTCAATATCATCCACAGCCGACCGGTAGCGCACTGTGTGTGTGCCCGGCACGGGGTCAATTCTATGGGATGCTATCACGATCGTTTCGGGGGGGTGGGTTGTGCTGTCGCCCGGCTTGAGCGCCCAATGTTGCTTGATCGGTTGATTTTTGATGATGCCTTCGGCCAGTGTGATGGCGGTGCCGCTGGGCGCATCTTTCTTTTGCGTGTGATGGGTTTCGTCTATTGATACGCGGTAGTCGGGGTAAGGTGTCATCAGCCGTGCAAGGGTTTCGTTCAGTTTGAAGAACAGGTTCACGCCTAAACTGAAGTTAGACGAGTAAAGAAGTGTTCCTCCTTTGTTGATGCACGCTTGCTCAATTTCTGTTGCGTGCCCGAGCCAGCCGGTGGTGCCACACACCACTGGTATCTTGCGATCAAAGCAGTATGTAAGGTTGCGGATCGCAGCGTCCGGCTGCGTAAACTCAATGGCCACATCTGCGTTGCCGCTGAACTGCAGCAACTGTTCTTCGTTATCCACTTTGCCGACAATCGCATGGCCGCGTTGCAGTGCAACGCCTTCGATGGCTTTGCCCATTTTGCCGTAGCCGATCAAAAGAATATTCATGTTGCTGGTGAAATATGCTGTATGTGAATGAGTTCAAAATCGCAGCGTGAGCGCCAATCCCACCGTGCTGCCGGTGAGATAACTGTTGTCCATGGCGGGTTCGATGCGGGCGCGCAGCCGTGGGTTTACGTCAAACTCTTTCAGGTGTGCATCCACATGGGCATCCACCATCTGTAAGATGTAAAAGAAACCAACAAAGATCATGAAGTAGTCTCGCTGCCTGCGCGATTGATCGATGACCCTCCGCAACTGTGTTTCATCCAACCCCGAAGCACTTAAAGTCTGGCCGGAATTGAGCAAACCGAACAGTTCGTTTCGAAATTTGTTGTTGGCCTGGTTATAGAAATCAACCACTAACCCCAAGCCTACAATGCCTCCATACACCAACGGCACCTTCCAGTATTTTCGGTTGTACACCTGCCCTGCGCCCGGCAAAATGGCAGAGTACAATAGTGCTTTGCGCGGACTGAATTTTGCCGTGTAGCTCTTGATGGAAATCACCTTTCCCCTTCTCACCACCGAGTCAGACGAGAGGGCTGAAACTGTGTCGGGCTTCAAAACGGTGACCGAGTCCGGCTTTGCTTGCTGGCCTTTCGCGGCAAGCGTGATCAAAAGAAAAGCACACCCTGTTATCCATTGGGTGTGCTTTTTCACTGCTTCGCAAAAATTTTCGACAATCATTGATTACAGTCTCAATATCTCTAAAATCCGGTTCAGGTCTTCGATCGACAAAAACGGAATGCGAATATCGCCTTTTTTACCATCGCTGTTCACAGAAACTTTCGTGCCAAAATGCGAAGATAGCTTGCCTTGCAGTTGGGTGATTTCCTTGATGGCGGGGGTAATGTCCTTTTTTTGAGGCAGTTCCTTGTGCCCAGCCATTACATCGCGGACCAGTTCCTCCACTTTGCGAACCGCCAAATCGTCCTGCAGTGTTTATTTGAAGATGTAGAGTTGCGAATCGGCATTTTCTACGTTGATGATGGCGCGGGCATGCCCCATGCTGATTTTGTTGTCGCGCAGGGCAATTTGAATATCGGGTGGCAGTTTCAGCAGGCGAAGGTAGTTGGTAACGGTAGATCGGTTTTTGCCCACGCGCTCGCCCAGTTCTTCCTGCCTGAGGTTACATTCTGAAATCAGCCGCTGGTAACTCAATGCAATTTCAACCGGATTCAGGTTTTCGCGCTGGATGTTCTCAATCAGGGCCATTTCCAGCATCTGCTGATCGTTGGCTGTGCGCACGTATGCCGGAATCTTTTGCAGGCCTGCCCGCTTCGATGCCTGAAACCTGCGCTCGCCTGATATCAACTGATATTGGTGGCGCGCCATCCTGCGTACAGTAATCGGCTGGATGATACCATGCACTTTGATGGAATCAGCCAGTTCGTTCAATGCCTCTTCGTCAAAGTATTGACGGGGCTGAAATGGGTTGGTCTCAATTTCGGCTACTGGTATTTCGTTGATGGCACCGTTCGCTTCGTTGAGCGCATTGGGTGCGGCCACTTCCGTTTCTAATTTTTCTTCTGTGGGGGTGTCGCTCAGCAGTGCGCTCAACCCTCTGCCCAGTGCTACTTTCTTGCTCATTTGCGAATGCCGTTTTTGTTCAGTACTTCATGTGCCAGGTTCAGGTAGCTGATGGCACCTTTGCTTTCGGCATCATGCACAATGGCGGGCAGCCCAAAACTGGGCGACTCGCTCAACTTAACATTGCGTGGAATGATGGTATTAAAAGCGATGTTTTTAAAATGCGTGCGCACCTCTTCCACAACCTGATTGCCAAGCGAGGTGCGCGAGTCATAGAGCGTGAGCAGTATCCCTTCAATCTCTAACTTCGGGTTAAGCCGCGTTTGAATTATCTTGATCGTGTTCAGCAACTTGCCCAACCCCTCCAACGCAAAATACTCGCACTGCACGGGTATCAATACCGAATCAGCGGCCGTCAATGAGTTGATGGTGATCAGGCCAAGTGAGGGTGAGCAGTCGATGATGATAAAATCAAACTGATCTTTGATTTTCGACAAACTATCGCGCATTTTTTCTTCGCGGTGCTCGATGTTCACCATCTCCACTTCAGCGCCCACCAGGTCGATGTGCGAGGGCAGCACGTGCAAAAACTTCAACTCGTTGGCAATGATGGCTTCACTGGGGTCCAATCCATCTACCATGCACTCGTAAATGCTTTTCTTTATTTCTTTGGGATTGAGCCCTAGGCCAGATGTTGAGTTGGCTTGCGGGTCAGCATCCACCAATAAGGTTTTATATTCCAGCACTGCCAAACTCGCAGCCAAATTGATAGCCGAAGTAGTCTTGCCAACGCCTCCTTTTTGATTTGCAATCGCTATGATTTTACCCATTTGGTTAAATTGAAAATTTGCCACTTCGAAAATTTGAACATGTGTTGTTGATAATGGGTGAATTTTCAAATTACCTCATTTTCAAATTTTCAAATTGAGTGAGCAAAGATAGGGTAGGTGGGCAATCGTGGAACATGCGTGGAACATTACTTATCCACGTACTTTCAACAAAGAAACGCACAATCAATTAGAAAATGACGGAATTTGAAGATTTGAAAATTGGAATTGAGTTTAACTCTTAATGGTTAACTACCTCTTTGGTAAAGTGATAAGTCAATTTTCAAATGGGATAATCTTCAAATTTTCAAATTATTTTTTCTTTTTTGATTGTGCCGCCTTTCTGGCTTCTTCACTGGCTTTCATTGCTTCTTCCAATTTTGCCATAAACCGCGACTTGTTGCCGGTGCCCCCGTTGGCGGCTGCTTTCTTCCGGTTTTCTTCCATAATGGCCTTGATCTTGTCTTCGTCTACAAAACGCTTGATTACCGCCTGCTGGGTGAATGTGACAAGGTTCGACACAAAATAATAGAAGCTCAAACCTGCGGCAAAGGTATTGAGGATGAATAAAAACACCACAGGCATGATGTAGCCCATGGTTTTCATGGGGCCTTCAACGCTGCTCAGCTGATTATTTTGCCAGGTATAAATGATAGTGGAGGCGGTCATCAATAAAACAAACAAACTCACATGCGATCCGTAAAAGGGAATCTCAAACGGGAGGTTGAGGATTGAATCGTAGGTGGAGAGATCTTCGGCCCACAAGAACGACTGCTGCCGAAGCTCGATTGAAATGGGTAAGAATGAAAACAGCGCCAGAAAGAAGGGCATTTGTAACAGAACCGGAACGCACCCTGCCAACATGCTAACCCCCGCCTGCCCGTACAGCTTCATGATTTCTTGTTGCGCCTGGGTAGGATTGTCAGGATGCTTTTTTCTGATCTCATCGGTTTCAGGTTTCAATAACCTCATTTTTGCCATCCCCAAATACGAGCTATAAGAAAGTGGCAACAACAACAGCTTCACGAGCAGCACCAGAATGATGATGATCAGTCCATAGTTGCCAACCAGCCCTTCCAATAGTTTGAAAACAGGGATCACCATCCACTTATTGATCCACAACATCGGGGGCCACCCCAGCGATAAGTTCTTTGAAAACCCGGGGGTTACTGCAGAAATGGTTTGGTAATCGTTGGGCCCAAAGTAATAGGTGAAGTTGGCTTTTCCGGTGTGAACATCCTCTGTCGGCACGTAAAGCTCCAACGAGGCATCTTTCACAACTGATGGATTACTTTGATCTGTAGAATGTCTTAAGTTGCCTCCCGAAAATGACTGGTGCGCAATGATGCCGCTGATGAAAAATTTCTGCTTGATCGAAACCCATTTGACGCGTTCGGCCAAAGCCTTGTCATCGTCTGATGATTCACTCAGGTAGTCGTTTTCGCCATTGGAGGTGTAATAATGGATGGTGGTCCTCGACCGACTGTCCTTCAGGTCTTTTTCTTGCAGGGCAATCGGGTCTTTCCAGGTGAGCGCCAGATTGTTGCCACCAAAAGATATCCCCTTGCTCTGGATGCGGTAACCAATCTGGTAGCCCTTGTCGGGGATCGAGTAAATGTGCCTGATAAACGCATCGGCACCCAGTTGAGCGGTAAATGATATCACGGAGGAGTCGGCCTGCTTCAACTGCTCTACTTGATAATACAATTGATAGAGGTCTATGTTTTGCCCCTGGTACTGGGCTTTCAATCCAAAAGCATTGTTGCCCTGTTCGATCAGGTACAGCGGTCGCTGTGAGTATGTCTTAAAATGTTTAAGCTCCACGTGCTTGAAAATTGCGTGGTTGGAGAGTTGTAGCTTCAGGTCTTTGTTTTCAACGGCAAAGGTTTGATCGCTACCCGCTAGGTAAGCGCCAAGTGTGCCGTATGATTTGATCGTGAGGCTATCAACCCGTTTCACTTGCTGCGGTTCTGTGGGTTGCGCTGGTGCCGTTGCCGTGGAGTCTGCCTTGCCGGTTGTATTGGGCTGCGGGCCGGGCGACATGATATAGTACACCATCAACAATAACGCGATCAACACCATGCCTATGGCCGAATTCCTGTCCATTTTATTTGATATTTGAGATGTGGGATTTTAGATTAAAGATTTCAGATTTCAGATTCAAGATTTCAGATTCAAGATTTCAGATTCAAGATTCAAGATTTTGGTCATACACAATTTGAAATCTGCAATCTGAAATATAAAAATTATTACGGGTTCAAATTCTCACACGCGCGCAACGTGTTGACCAAAAGCGAAGCAATTGTCATAGGGCCGACTCCCCCAGGCACTGGCGTAATATAGGAAGCCTTTGCAGCCACCTCTTTAAACTCAACATCACCCTTCAGCGAATAACCGTTTTTATACTGTGGCCCTTCCACGCGCGTGGTGCCCACGTCAATTACCACAGCACCTTCTTTCACCATGTCTGCTGTGACCAAGCCCGGTTTGCCCACCGCAACTACTAAAATGTCAGCTTGCTTTGTCCACGAAGCTAAGTTTTTGGTGTATTTGTGACAGATGGTTACTGTGGCTCTGCCTTGCTCCACCAACATCATGCTGAGCGGTGCGCCCACCAATCGGCTGGCGCCAACAATCACGCAATTTTTTCCCTCGGTTGGAATCTCATATCTGCGCAGCAGCTCCATCACGCCATAAGGAGTAGCTGGCATCAGCAATGGATTTTTGGAAATAATGCTTCCGAAGTTATGGTTGGTAAAACCATCCACATCTTTATCTGAACGAATTTTTTCAGTGATCCGCTCCACCGTGATGTGGGCAGGCAATGGAAGCTGAACGATAAATCCATCTACGTCTTGGTCGCGGTTTACCTGGTCGATGTGCTTCATCAACTTTTCTTCGCTGATCGTGTCGGCAAAGCGCATCATGGTATAGTGAAAACCAACTTCCTTGCACGCTTTCACTTTATGGTCTACATACGTTTGGCTCGCGCCATCATCGCCAACTAAAATAATTGCAAGGTGTGGCACCTTCTTACCTTGGCTTTTGCGCTCCACCACCTTTGCTGCAATTTCCGCTTTGATGTCAGAGGCAATTTTTTTACCGTCAATTAAAGTGTACGTAGTTTCCGCCACAGCGCTCATTTCTTTTTGCTTTTGTATTTTTCATTCCACGCAAAGTCGCAAAGAGACTTCGTCCTGGATTTTAGATCAATTACTCAATCTTCAAAACCGCCATAAATGCTTCCTGTGGAATCTCTACGTTGCCCACCTGCCGCATGCGTTTCTTACCCTTCTTTTGCTTTTCCAACAGCTTCCGTTTACGAGAAATATCACCACCATAACACTTGGCCAACACGTTTTTACGAATCGCACTAATGGTTTCGCGCGCTATGATTTTCTGCCCGATGGAGGCTTGGATGGCAATTTCAAACATCTGGCGGGGAATTAACTCCTTCAATTTTTCGCAGAGCTTGCGGCCCCACTCGTACGACTTGCTGCGGTGCACAATAGCCGAAAGCGCATCCACCTTCTCGCCATTCAACATCACATCCAACTTCACCATGTCGCTTTCGCGTGAGCCTATCAACTGATAATCTAGAGAAGCATAACCGCGCGAAATGGACTTCAACTTATCATAGAAATCAAAAACAATTTCAGATAATGGCATCTCAAACGAAAGCTCTACCCTGTCAGACGTTAAGTAGACTTGGTTTTTGATGATGCCGCGCTTATCCATGCACAACCCAATGATAGCGCCTATGTATTCGCTCTTGCTGATGATTTGTGCCGAGATAAATGGCTCTTCAATGTATTCCAACATTGTGGGGTCGGGCATCTCGCTGGGCGCATTGATGGCAATTTCTTTTCCACTGGTGAGCATTGCTTTGAACTGTACCGAAGGTACGGTGGTAATCACCGTCATGTCAAACTCACGCTCCAATCGCTCTTGAATGATTTCCATGTGTAGCATGCCCAAAAAGCCGCAGCGGAAACCGAAACCCAAGGCGGCAGACGTCTCAGGTTCCCACACGAGCGAAGCATCGTTCAGCTGCAATTTTTCCATAGACGAGCGGAGCTCTTCAAACTCAGTAGTATCTACCGGATAAATGCCCGCAAAAACCATGGGCTTTACATCTTCAAAACCCTTTATCGCCTCGCCCGGGTTAGCCACCAACGTAATCGTGTCACCCACTTTCACTTCTTTGGCCACTTTAATACCCGAAATCAAATACCCCACATTGCCCACGCTAATTTCTTCACGCGGATGTTTGTCGAGTTTCAACACTCCGATTTCATCTGCACCATATTGTTTGCCTGCGTTTACAAACATTACATGGTCGTTCTTTTTGATAGTGCCGTTAAACACGCGGAAGTACACCTCAATACCGCGGAACGAGTTGAAAACCGAGTCAAAAATCATCGCTTGCAGCGGAGCCTTCGGGTCGCCTTTGGGCGCTGGCACGCGCTCAATTACTGCTTTCAAAATTTCTTCAATGCCTTTGCCTTCCTTCGCGCTGGCGCGTAACACCACCGAAGGGTCGCAGCCAATCAAATCGACAATCTGGTCAGTGACCACCTCAGGCATAGCAGCCGGTAAGTCAATCTTATTTAAGATCGGGATAATCTCAAGATTGTGCTCCAATGCCAAGTACAAGTTCGAAATGGTTTGCGCCTGTATGCCTTGGGCAGCATCCACAATCAGCAGTGCTCCTTCGCAGGCTGCAATTGACCGTGAAACCTCATACGAAAAGTCAACGTGCCCGGGGGTATCAATCAGGTTAAGCGTGTATTCCTTGCCCTGGTACTTGTAATTCATTTGAATGGCGTGGGCCTTGATGGTAATGCCCTTTTCGCGCTCCAAGTCCATGTTATCGAGCACCTGTGCCTGCATTTGGCGGTCGGTGAGCGTACCCGTAAACTCTAACAGCCTGTCGGCCAGCGTGCTTTTGCCGTGGTCAATATGGGCAATAATGCAAAAATTCCGAATGTTCTCCATTCCCGTCATTCTAACTGCGATTTTAACGGGCAAAGGTACAAAGGCTGGGGCAATTCTGAGCGGTTAAATAAAGGGTATCTCTAAAAACCCTACGAATTTATCGATAAATTTTGTTTCTTGAGAAAAAGGAGAAAATAGATGAAAAATAAATCGAGAGGATTATTTGATGAGCAGTTTCGATTGGATAAAATCGGTAAGCAAAACGACCCATTGTCAAAATTGCAAGCCCACATTGACTTTGAGATTTTCCGCAAACCCTTAGAGGCACATTTTGAATCGGGAAAAGACAGAAGCCAAGGCGGTCGCCCTTCCTTTGATTATCTGATGATGTTCAAAATATTGATTTTGCAGCGCTATTATAATTTAAGCGATGACGGCACGGAATATGCGATTTTAGATCGTTTATCGTTCATGCGTTTTTTAGAGTTGACCATATCTGATACGGTGCCCGATGCCAAAACAATCTGGAACTTTAAAAATGAACTTGCCAAAGGCAAGATTGTGGAGAAATTGTTTTCCTTGCTGGATAAAACCTTGAGCCAACGGGGTGTAATCCTTAACAAAGGCAGAATGATAGATGCCTCCATTGTGGAAGTCCCCATTCAACGAAACAGCCGCGATGAAAACCAACAACTCAATGAGGGGACCATCCCCCCGGATTGGAAAGATAAAGAGAACAAGTTACGCCAGAAAGATATTGATGCCAAGTGGGTTACGCACAATGGAAAAAGTTACTATGGGGGATCTTTGAAAAACCCATGAGT
>DHLV01000153.1:0-2485 GCA_002405445.1 Flammeovirgaceae bacterium UBA4659
GAGCCGCGGCATTCAGTTTATTCTCGATACTGATGGCACGCAATTCATTTCTTGGGATAGCATTAGTCGAGAAGATGTGGTCATCATTCCTGCGTTCGGAACAACATTGCAAATAGAACAGCTATTGTTAGACAAAGGTGTAGAGGTGCACAAATACAACACCACCTGCCCCTTTGTAGAGAAAGTTTGGAACCGCGCAGAAAAATTGGGCAAAGACCACTACACGGTAATCATTCATGGAAAGCCGAAGCATGAGGAAACCAAAGCAACATTTTCGCACAGCTCCAATGAGGCACCCTCGGTGGTGGTTCGTGACATGGCTGAAGCCATTCGCCTTGGGGCATACCTCAAGGGAGCAAAACGCCTAGAAGACTTTCAAACGGAATTCAAAGGACAATTTTCCGAAGGTTTTGATCCAACACGTGATTTGCAACGAGTAGGCGTGGTAAACCAAACCACTATGCTGGCGACAGAAACGCAGGCAATAGCCGACTATTTCAAACAATTGATGATTGACAAATATGGAGAGGCAAATTTGAGACAACATTTTGCAGATACGCGCGATACCCTGTGTTATGCCACCAACGACAATCAAGATTCGACTCATGAGTTGTTGAAAACGGACGCAGATTTGGCAATAGTGGTAGGTGGCTACAATAGCTCAAACACCTCTCATATTGTGGAACTCTGCGAAAGAAAGTTTCCGACTTATTTTATAAACTCTGATCACGAGATTGAATCGAAGCAATTAATCCACCATTTCAACTATCACGAAAAGCAGCGACTTTCAACCCGCGATTTCTTGCCATCAAAACCACCCGTGCGAATCGTACTTACCAGTGGTGCCTCTTGCCCCGATACATTGGTTGATCGAGTGATGTTGAAACTCGTGAGCTACTTTGATAATTCAAAAACGTTGGAGGATGCGCTGGCCCCATTCTAGCAGCATTCCACTTTTTCAAACGGGCGATTATCATTAATTTACAATCCATTTATGAAGTACCTGCTAAGTTTTGTCTTTGCCTGGGTTTGTTTTAATCAATCGGGCGCACAAAATGGCAACTCATTTGTCTCGCATTATACTCCCGCTGACGAACGGATCGATTACCAGAGCATGGGCATGGTGCAGGATAGGCGTGGGCTAATCTACTTTACCAATAAGAAAGGCGTTTTAGAATTTGACGGCAAGAACTGGCAAATCATTACTACGCCCGGTGCTGTATACACATTGACGATTCTCAACAACGAAGTATATGCAGGTGGTGCTTTTGGTTTTGGAAAACTTTCCGGTAGCATCGGTGAGGGTAGGTCTTACCACGCTATGGCCAACCATGCGCATATCTTTTCGAGCGTAGCCAGCGGGGGAAAGATATACGCCTGCAGCGAAAAATCACTTTTTGTTTTCCGCGGAGATCAAATTGAAAAAGAGATTACTGCAGGTAATGAAGAAACCTTCTTAGGCGTATTGCAAATTGAAGGGATCGTCTTTCTAAGAACCAACGCAACTGGGCTAAAGGAAGTAACCAATGATAATGCGCTCAAACAGGCAATTTCATTGCCGGTGAATTCTGAGATCATCTTTACATCTACACCGAACCAAGATGGATCTATTTTAATTGGTACCGAGCGTGGCGTGCTCTATACTCTCAAAGGTACGAAAGGCAACATTCAACAGCTGCGATTGCAGGATGAGAAATTCCTTCGGCAAAACCGGCTGGTGGATGCCGTATGGTTAGATGAAAAATCATTGGCCATAGGGACACTGCTTGGTGGAGTGATGTTGGTAAATCCAAGCACAGGCGAAACCATTGATGTAATCGACTATAACCACGGCCTACCAGACAATGAAGTTTTTGCGTTGTTGGCCGATCAAGATGGTGGAGTATGGGTAGCCCACCAATACGGCTTTACCCGCATTGCACCGTTTGTGCCATTCAAGTCATTCAATCACTATACAGGGTTGCAGGGCAACTTGCTTTGTGTAAAGTCAGTCAATGGGCAGGTTTATGTTGGCACTACATTGGGCCTGTTTAAACTCACCCGCGAGGATGGACAGCAAGCTACAAGTCTTCACGCTACAAGTGACGCCAATTCAAATGAACAACATGGTCGTGGTTTATTCAGCTTTTTACGCTTGCGCAAGAGAATAAAAAATAGGAACACCTCTGTTATGCCACCCAAACCCATCATAAACACACCTTCCAGTAATCGACAAACTCGTTATGCGTACAAAAAAATTGATGGTATTGTCGGAAAGGTTACCCACTTAACAAGCATTAAAAACAAACTAGTGGCTTCAGGTTTGGGAGGCGTTTTTGAAGTAGACGGCCTTCGCGCAACACCTATCACCCATGAGGCTGTGCGCAGCACTTTTTTTTCTACCAACCTGCAGCAGCTTTTAGTTTGCACCTATAATGAAGAGTTAAAATCGTATCAGTTCGCCAATGGCTGGCGATCTACAGGGTTATTAGATACTCTTCGTGAT
>DHLV01000153.1:2843-6691 GCA_002405445.1 Flammeovirgaceae bacterium UBA4659
AGCAACACGTTTAAAAAGTATGATTCGTTACCTGGGCCGCACCGATATTTTGCTTCGGCAGGATATTTTTGGTTTAACGATGGAACCCAATGGCGCACCGTAGACAGAAAGCTAAGGGGGTTAAAATTGCAATGGCTCAGCTTGTTTCCGAACCTGCGCTACCTTTCGCCAGACGAAAATGCCGAAAATCTGTGGGTGATCACCGCAGACAATGAGCTTTACAAATTCTCAGGCGTGGCACCGGCAAACAAAGACCATCACTATCCGCTAATGCTTCGAAATGTGCAGGGGCCGGAAATCAAACTAGAAACGACCAAGAAGGTTGTGCTAGATCAACCCGACAATGTTTTGTCTTTTGAATTTATCCAACCCGAATATGTCAGCCGCAATGCTGTTCAATATCGATACCAAGTAAAAGGCCTTACTAACGGCTGGACTTTATGGTCAAACACAAACCATGTTGCAAATTTTCCATTTCTGCCTGCGGGTACTTATCAATTATTGATGCAATCGCGAGACTTGTTGGGTAACGAATCCAAAGTGGAGGCAATCTCATTTGAAGTATTACCTCCTTACTGGAAACGATGGTGGTTTTATGCTCTGGAGTTTTTGTTTTTTTCGGTGTTGGTGGCCTTCTCCGTGCGCCTGAGCTCGGCCAATATCAAATACCGCTGGGTGAGCGAAATTTTGTCCCTTCTTACAGTGATTATTTTTATTCAGTTTATTACCACAGGCATTAATTTAATTATACTAGTGCCCGGCTCACCGGTAGTGCAATTTTTTATTCAGGTGTTGATCGCCTTCATTGTGTTTCCGCTAGAGAGTTATTTTCGGAAATTTATGCGTATGGTGGCAGAAGGCCGATGGCAAAACAGATTTATGATTAAACCCGAATAACATGGATCAGCGCGTCATCAACCTATTTGACGAGTATACCCACAAGCCGCTTACGCGCGAAGATTTTTTACAAAAGCTTGCCAAGTTAGCAGGCGGCAGTGCGGCCGCATTGGCATTACTGCCATTGCTTGAGGTAAATTATGCCAACGCAGCCACCATTTTGCAAAACGATGAGAGGCTGATGACAGAGAGAATTTCCTACCAAGGTGAGGAGGGAGAAATGAAAGCGTACATCGCCAGGCCGAAACAAGACACCAAGTATGGTGCCGTGATGGTCATTCACGAGAACCGCGGGCTGAATCTGCACATCGAAGACGTTACGCGTAGAATGGCGCTCGAAGGTTTTTTGGCCATTGCCCCTGATGCGTTGTCGATACAAGGAGGAACACCAACTGATGCCGATAAGGCGCGAGAAATGTTCACCAAGTTGGATGCCGTCAAAAACATCAAAAACTTTTCCAAGGCATTTGACTACCTAAAGACGAGAAAAGACTGTAATGGCAAATTTGCCTGCATGGGCTTTTGCTGGGGCGGAGGCCTTGCTAACCAAATGGCCGTACATGTGCCCGAACTGAAAGTGGCCATTCCGTTTTACGGGCGTCAACCAGAAGCTGCTGACGTTTCAAAAATAAAAGCCTTTGTTCAATTGCATTATGCCGGCACGGACGAGCGCATCAACGCGGGCATACCCGCTTATGAAGAGGCGCTGAAGCTGAACAAGATTCGGTATGAATTATTTACGTATGAAGGTGCACAACACGCCTTCCACAACGACACTGCCCCAACGCGTTACAACGAAGCCGCGGCAAAATTGGCGTGGAGTCGCGCCACGGATTTATTGAAAAAAGAATTGAAATGAAAAAGACGATTTTCCAGATTCTAGCCAAAATCAATAAAGTGGTGATGCCCAGCATGGCCAAAACAGATTTGACGAAATTAACCAACTGGCAAAAGGCAATAGTGGCGTATCGTTATTGGGTAACCACTAACGCGCTGGGTTAATAGCCGAACTAAACTCTCGCTTTTAATGGATGTTCATCCTCCCATTCCAGAACGGTCGACTGATCAGCTTTTGGAAATCATCGAAACAAAAGAAGAATGGCAGCCATAAGTAGTGGAGTTAGCAACGGCCGAGCTTTTGCGAAGAGGGATTCCCTTGAAAGATCAAAAAACAAGAAGAACCATAAAACGGAGCTTCAAAGCGCGAATTGAAAAGATCAAATCAAGGGCCACTTACACACCAATAGAAAAATTCTTAATTGTGATATTTGGACCTGTCCTAGTGATCATATTAAGGGATCCTTTTTTGTTTTACAGTGGAGGCGGCTACAAGAAGAAGAACAGGCAGGGATTATTTTATCTTTTTCTAGGGATTTTGCTTTGGGTAATGGTTCTGTACTATTCTAACTGACGGCCATATTTCCTTAAGCGGTAATTGTTTTTCTATTGCATCGTGTACATTGGCTTGCTCAAATCCATAGAATTATGAAGAACGTCACATTACTTCTTGGCTTGGTAATATGCACTAGGTTAGGTTATGCCCAAGGCACCATGTTACTGCGCCAACCAACCATCAACAACACCCACATCTCGTTTGTGTATGCCAATGATTTGTGGATTGTGCCTAAAGAAGGTGGCGATGCCAAACGACTCACCAGCGATGAAGGCCAAGAAAGCCTTCCCCATTTTTCGCCAGACGGAAAGTGGATTGCCTTTACAGGACAGTACGATGGCAACACCGATGTTTATGTGATTCCAGCCGAAGGCGGCCAACCCGAGCGATTAACTTGGCATCCGGGTGTCGATAACGTTACAGGCTGGACACCCGATGGAGAGAATGTTTTGTTTGCATCTTCGCGCGAAAGCGTGCCCACGCAAGAGTCTAAGATTTACAAAATCAAACGCACAGGCGGCATGGAAGAGGCACTTGAAATGCCACGTGCAGTAGCAGGCGAAATTTCTGAAGATGGTAAGTACATCGCTTATCAGCAAATCGGGTTTTGGGATCCTGAATGGCGCAATTACCGGGGTGGCCAAGCAAAGCCAATTTGGATTGTGGACATGAAAAACTTTTCGCTCAAAATGACACCACAAACCGACAATGAACGCCACACTGACCCGGTTTGGTTGAATAACATTGTTTACTTTTTATCGGAGCGCGACTATGCAAACAATGTCTGGTCATACAATCCTGCTACCAATGAACTAAAGCAACTTACTTTCCATACCGATTTCGACTGCAAAAGTTTGGATGCCGGGGGCGGTCAGATTGTTTATGAGCAAGGTGGTTATCTCAACATTTTGAATCCTGGCAATGGAAATAGCAAACGGCTGAGCGTAAATGTGCGTGGTGATTTTCATTGGGCGCGCGAACGCTGGGAAGAAGTGAAACCTACAGCGTTGACAAATGCGTCACTTTCGCCTACAGGGCAACGCGCTCTATTTGAATACCGCGGTGAAATTTTTACCGCACCAAAAGAAAAAGGCGACTGGAGAAATGTAACCAAAAATTCCGGTGCAGCCGATCGTTCACCGGTGTGGTCGCCTGATGGTAAGAGGATCGCATGGTTTAGCGATGCAAGTGGCGAATATGAATTGATGATTGGAGACCAAGAAGGACTTGAAAAACCGAAGGTGATTGTCATCGAAAAACCTACATTCTTTTTCAAGCCAGCGTGGTCGCCAGACGGCAAGTACATAGCGTTCAGTGACACCGATTACAACCTTTGGTTTACCGATGTGAACTCGGGCATTACCAAAAAGGTAGATACGGATTATTACGCTCATCCCAACCGCACATTAAATCCTGTTTGGTCGCCTGATAGCAAATGGATTGCCTATCCTCGCCTTTTGGCTAATCATTACAAGGTTATAAAAGCTCATAATGTAGAAACAAATCAAAGCCTTCAGTTGACAGATGGTATGGCCGATGCGATCTCGCCAGTATGGGA
>DHLV01000153.1:6905-41991 GCA_002405445.1 Flammeovirgaceae bacterium UBA4659
GATCGGCCATTGACGCGCGCCTTGTATTTGATTGTACTCAGCAAAGATGATGTGTCGCCCATTGCGCCACGCAGCGATGAAGAGAAAGACAAACCCAAAGATGAGAAAAAGGAAGGAACGCCAGTAGTTAAAATTGATGTGGATGGAATAGCCAACCGTATTTTGGCAGTAGATGTTGCCCAAAGAAACTATGCAGCCTTGTTCCCTGCGGCAGATGGTTATCTCTTCTATTCTGAAATTGTACCCAACCAACAAGGCCAAACATTGCATCGGTATAACTTCAAAGACCGTAAAACGGAAGTGTTTTTGTCGCCTGTTAATGACGTTGCCATTTCGCACGATCGGAAATCCATTTTGTACCGAAGCAATGCCACGTGGGGAATTCTTGCCACCACCGATTCGAATAAAAAAATTGGCGATGGAAAGCTGGAGTCGCTGGGCAGCATCAAGTTAAAGATCAATCCGATGGAAGAGTGGAAGCAAATCTTCCGTGAAGGCTGGCGCTACCAACGCGACTTTTTATATGTGAGCAACGTGCACGGGGCGCCATGGAACGATGTTTACAAATGGTATAGCCCTTGGATTGAGCACGTGCGCCACCGCACAGACTTGAATTACGTTGTTGATATTTTAGGTGGCGAAGTGGCAGTAGGTCACTCGTATACAAGCGGTGGAGATTTTCCGAATATTGATAACGTACCGGTAGGTTTGTTGGGGGCTGATTTTGAAATACAGAACGGCCTATACCGTTGCAAAAAGACCTATTTAGGAGAAAATTGGAACCCTGATATAAAAGCACCATTGCGCGAGCCGGGCGTCAACATTAACGCAGGTGATTATCTGCTCGAAGTAAATGGTCAGTCAGTTTCAACCGCTAACAATCTTTATAAATATTTTGAGGCCACGGCCAACCGGCAAATCAAACTGAAAGTTAACAGCAAGCCCTCTGGCGAGGGCGCACGCGTGGTCACAGTTGTACCTGTCGATAACGAAAACCAATTGCGCAATATCGATTGGGTGGAGAGCAATCGCAGAAAAGTGAATGAACTCTCGAAAGGACAGTTGGCTTATGTATATCTTCCCAACACAGGCAATCCGGGCTACACATCTTTCAATCGTTACTACTTTGCGCAGCAAGATAAAAAGGGTGCGATAATAGATGAACGCAATAATGGCGGAGGTTCCGCAGCAGACTACATGGTGGATATTATGGCACGAGAACTTCACGGCTACTTCAACACGCGCACCGAGGGGCACTATCCATTGCGCGTCCCGCAGGCAGCTATTTACGGGCCAAAAGTGATGCTCATCAATGAACGCGCTGGTTCGGGAGGAGATTTATTGCCTTATTTATTCAATAAAATGAAAATTGGTCCGCTGATTGGAACAAAAACCTGGGGTGGGTTGGTAGGCACGTGGGATACTCCGCCATTTGTTGATGGTGGCCGAATGGTAGCACCACGCGGAGGGTTCTACGATGTAAATGGCCAATGGGCAGTGGAGGCAGTCGGTGTTGCGCCCGACCTAGAAGTGCAGCAAACGCCCGCGGATGTAATCAAGGGTCGTGATCCGCAACTGGAACGTGCCGTTGAAGAGGCGTTAAAGCTGCTTAAGACACAAGGTGTGGAGATGAAACCAGAACCCCCTGCACCCATCAGATACAAGCGGCCAATTAATAAGTAATGGTTTCAGCTCCGTAAAGAGGCAAATCTGTCAACCAGCCTTGCTTGTTGTTGTACGGGCTCATAGACAAACGAATCGCATTTTTTGTGTTGAATTTTTCAGCAAATAGCTTAAGACTTTTGGCCTTTAGATTTTTTTCAGCCTTTACTTCAACAGGTATGATTTCTTCGCCCTTTTCAAATATAAAGTCAACCTCTGCAGTGGCGGGTGGTATGGACCAATAATACAATTTCGTTTTATGTATCATTTGTTGACACACAAATTGCTCCGACAAAGCACCTTTGTATTCTGTAAGAATTTTGTTTTGCTCTAATAATGTTTTTTGATCAAGATTAGCCATGGCATTTAAAAGACCGATGTCAACAAGAAACAGCTTAAAGGCATCAAAATCACTATATGCATTCAGTGGTTTTGTCGGTTTTTCCACTCGGTTAACTTTTATGGCAAGGCCAGCATCTACCAACCAACTTATTGCCAATTCGAAATCTTTAGTTCGCGCGCCTTTTTTTATCTGCCCATAAATAAATTTCCGGTTTTCTTTGGCAAGCTGGCTGATAAGGTTGTTCCAAACTAGCCTGATTCGAGGAACAATTACATCAGGGGCGTGTTTTGAAAAATCATTCTCATAACCCATCAGCAATTTTTGCTGCAACGACCTAACCGTTTCCAGATTTTTATTTTGGATATAATTTGCAACCACTTCAGGCATCCCACCAATGAAATAATACAAACGAAGTTGCTCAGTTAACTTATCGTGAAAAATGGAAATGACTGACCAATTCCTGTTTTGTATTTCTGCAGCTAGCTTTTCTTCGCCTATGTTTGATAAAAACTCGATAAAGGACAATGGATACATTTCCAGTAAATCTACCTTACCCACAGGGAATGAATTATTTTTTTGCATTGAGATGCCCAACAGAGAGCCCGCAGCAACTATAAAGTACTCCGGAGCTTGTTCATAAAAATACTTGAGAGAGGTCAAGCCTTTTTCTGCCTCTTGAATTTCATCAAATATGATTAAGGTATTTTTGGGATCTACTTTTTGATTGGCCTCAATTTCAATAGAAGTGATGACCCGCGTGATATTGAAGTCTTCTTCGAATAGCTTCTTAAGTCGGGTGCTGCTTTCAAAATTCAAATAAAGAATATTCGCAAAGTGACGTCTACCAAATTCTTTCATCAGCCACGTCTTTCCAACTTGCCTTGCACCCTTTAGGATCAGGGGTTTCCGATTAACTCCGTCCTTCCACTCATTCAATTTTGTGAGTATAAATCGATTCATTCACACTTTTTTGTGCGAAAATATGCCAGTTTTCACATATTTTCATACGAAAAAGTGTATATTTTCACATATTTTCATACGAAAAAGTGTAAAAATGCCTTTTTCCTTAAGGATCAATAGTTTACAAGTTTAACCAGTACGTAAGTTTAAATACCAGCGAATAA
This sequence comes from Flammeovirgaceae bacterium UBA4659, assembly GCA_002405445.1. GTDB lineage: Bacteria > Bacteroidota > Bacteroidia > Cytophagales > Cyclobacteriaceae > ELB16-189. Next base: position 10,035 of record DHLV01000153.1, read on the forward strand.
TTCTTACTCCCGAAGGTAGACGGGAGATAGTTTTCGGTGTACACAATGAAGAAGTCGCTTGCCGGTTTATATCGCCATTGGAATCTCGCATTTAAATTAATGTTGTCGCGCAGGGAGTTGTATTGAATAAATGTGGTGAAGAAGATGCTTCGCGTAAATGTTAAATCAAAACGCGGGCTTAGTAAAAACAGGCGTTGCTTGCCATAGCCTTCTGCCAAATTTAAATCGTTATAATCAAACCGCACCGAAATGCTGCCGTAAGGTTGGTAGCGGTAACTAACTTCGCCATTGATGTTGGTGTTGGTGCCATTGTAAAACCCGCCCAGCGTTGAGCCTAATGCATACCGGAGGAGTCTCCGTTGATCTGATCGAAAACCCACTGTGTAGTTGTGCCAGGTGTACACTTCACCTGCCTGGAAGGCCATTAGGCTTTGTTCGCCAACCGGATTGAAAGAATTGGTGAGTTCTTGAAAGGTGTAGTTGTAAGAGATGTTGGCGGTGGCTGTGTTGAGAAAGTTCACCCTGTATCCCAATGCCGCTGTTTTGTCGGTCATCAGTCCGGATGGGATATTGTTAATGTTCAAATCCAAACTGGGTCCCATGGTGGCAATGGGTGAGTTTTTTGGGTAGAGCGTGCCGAAGAAGCTGACGAAAGAATTAGACCAGCCCGGATATACGCGTTGGCTTGGTACAAACCCAACTTCTGCATTATAATTTTTTTGATTGAAAACATGACCGAAAAACATCTGAAAATTTCGCTTGGTGTACTGGGCGAAACCGCCACCTGTTTGATTTTGGTCAGTGTTGAAGTTATCTAAAGAGAGACCATAATACAGACTCGAGTACCATCTGTTGTCAGCACTGCGCATTTCAATGTCAACTGTTGCCGTACGGTTGAACACATTTAAAACTTTTGAAAATGACCCGTCAGGATTCTGTTTTCTTTGGTACAAGTCGCGGGTAAAAAACCGAGTTGAGTCAGAAAGAGAAGTTACACCGAGTGATTCTTTGTTCACTAATGAGAATTGGACGTTAGACTGTTTCCAGAAGTTTCGTTGAATGGCTGCCACCGTAAAGTTTTGAGTCGGTAAGCCGATGGAAAGTTTTTCTTTGGTTTGCATGTGAAGCAGGCTCACACGCCAGTTTTTGTTGATGGAGCCACTCAACCTTGCGCCAAATTCGATAGGCACACGTTGTAAACTGGGACTTGCGCGGTTGGAGTCGGCTGCAAGGCCAATTCGCCTTGAGAAAAATGGTCGGGCGGATGGAAAACCCATGCGATCAAAAAGATCGCTGTTTTCCAGAAAAAATTGTCTGCGCTCGGGGAATTGGAATTCAAAACGCGTCAGGTTGATCACTTGTGCATCCACCTCCACTTGAGAGAAATCGGGGTTTACGGTGAGATCTAAATTGAGAGATGGTGTAATGGCTACCTTTGCATCTGCCCCGTATTCGATAGCGTTGGTTTTGGTGGTGGGGTCAGTGGTGCGGTCGGCCGCAGTGCTGCCCGCAACAAAGGGAATCAAAGAAACATTTATCGACTGTTGCGGGGGAGGGTCTTGCCAGACCAACTTGCCTGCATAGGCGAATGATGCAGCTATAAACTGAATCGGTGTGGCAATCCAACTCGAGCGTTGGTTGCGTTTTAGATCACTGCGCAGGAAAGTGATGTTCCATTCCCGTGCGTCAGTTTTGTAACGAAAGCTTTTGAACGGAATCATCAATTCTGCCACCCATTTATCTGGATATTTCGTTACCTCCGAAAACCATTTGTTATCCCACGTGGAGTTATAGCCGTTTTCATCCGCACCGGCACCCGCTACAGTTCCTTCGCGTTGCACACCTTCGGGTGATATGCCGAAGAAAAACCCATTGATGCCATCGTTGTACGGGCCAAAGTAAACCCCCATGTGATCATTTGTAGAAAAGTCGAAGTCTCGCCTCAGAGACTGCACCACGTTGGGTTTTTGATCATCATAGCAAACAAATGAAACATAAAGCGCCCTGTCATCAAAAGTTACTCTGGCTTCGCTTTGAAAGGTAGGAGGAGCGTTATCGACCGGGTAGTTCAGGAAAAAGTCAGTCGCCACATCTGCTTGTTGCCAATCGAGCTCGTCAATTTTGCCATCCAACACTATTGCGTGAGTTGCTTTGCGTATGTTAAGCGCTTTGCCGGGCGCATTTTTGGTTTGAGCAGACGTTAGCTGCGCTGCAACCAAAAAAATCATGGGAATAGTCGCACGACAGAAATGATTCATCAGGTACCGAATGAAAAGGTTTTATAGACTAAGTTTCGAAGTTAGCAACTACGGTGGTGTTTAAATTATTTTTACACAAGCGGAAACAAAAATGGCCCGCTGATGAGGCAGGCCATTGTAAAGGCACTCTTTTGCAGCTTACTGCTCCTTCATCGCGGGTATCATTGTTTTTGCCAGTTCGGCACCCAGTAACGATTCAAGCAAACCCATGTTGCTCTTACCGTCTTTGCCACTACTTTCGATATACACTTGCGGCAATTTCATGTTAGCCAAATTTTGGGATACGCCTACGGCAATGTCTTTTTGTATTTGAGCCCGTTCCTGGGGAGTAAGACCGGCCGCTACTTTCAGCCGATTCGCTTCTGCCTGCGCCCGCTCGCGCACCAGCATCTGATCGGACTCCAGCCGGGCAGTTTGCAGCGCGATTTCTGCCAATTGTTTTTTGGTCGACTCTTGTTTGAGTTGCGTTTCGATGGCGATCAGTTGTTTCACCTGCTCTTTTTCTTGCTCCACGCGTTCTTTGGCTTTGTCGCGCTCGCCCTCGGCAATTACCCGTTGCTGCTCGGCTTTCGCAGTTTCAATTTTCTCCATTTCAATGCGCTTCTGAGCCGATATATCGCGCTGCGCTTCCAACCGTTTTTTGAAGGCCGGTTCGGGGTAAACATCATCAACAATAACTTGTGTAACGATGATCTGATTCTTGGTGATCTCATGAGGTATGCGCACGAGTTTACCCGTTGCATCGGTTTTACGGATGATTCTATAACGTGTATTGATTTCTTTGATGGTGCGAGGGCCTGACTCCTGAATGGCCGAATAGATCGTATCATTGAATTCTTTTCGCTCGGTACTGTAACCACCATACTTTAGTTGATCGTCTACCGCTTGGCGGAAATCAGTGGCAGCACCAGAGATATAATCCTGCGCGGCAAACATGTAACCCGTATTGCTGATTTGCTCTTTGATGGTGGGTATTAACGTGTTGTAGATCAAATTCTGGGGTTCGCGAAAAGATTCAGCCAACAAACGAAAAGATTCAGGGTCTTGCGGCATCTTCATGCGTACAGACACGCGCACCGCTGCACCCACCCGGTCGATAAACGTGATGGCGATGCCCGGAATCTCTATTTTTTCTTTTTGGCCGCCTACCTCAAAGGTAACCTTGTCGTTAATCATTCCCTCTATACCGTCAACCGGTTCACCGTTGGCTACAACTTTGATGTCAATTTCCTTTTGCCACTCTTGTATGGTGGCAAACCAACGCAACTTGATGCCGGATGAGAATACGGTGCTCCACCCACCGGTGGGATACACCAGGTAATATTGATGACCAAATCTCGAATAGAAAAACAATGAGTTACTCAGTGAAAAGAACAGACTTGCCGCTGCGAGCATCGCTACAACCCTTCGATTTTGAAAGAATGATAGAAACGACAGGAGGGGTATCTGTGGCAATCTGTTTCGCACGAAGAAACCGGCCACTACCAAAATCAATAAAACAATTCCAAGAAAACTAATGAACGCAAACATATACATTGGGTTTAATGGTTACACAGATAGAACTCTGCCACTTGGGCGAATAACAAACACATTTTGACTAGGTGGTAATCCTGGCTTTAGCGTAGTAGCGAAAAAAAAGAGGTCACATGCCAGTAGGAAATTTTTGCATGTATCCGAATGTAAAAAGGCAGGTGACCGTTTTTGTGAAATGTTAAGGCCCTGTTTTTATCAATAAAACCTGAAAATATTCTCAGTTGTGTGCAACCATTTCAATAGATCTGGCGTAGCGCAGCGCATTCGAAAATAGCCGGCACTTGACGGAGACTTGAGGTTATAATACATCAGAGATACCTTCTCGTTTGCTTTCACCGCGTGATAAGTGGAAATTCGCGCTTCGCTTTTAAACCCGCGCCATGAGAAAGTCTCCGCTAGTCGTTTTGTTCATGACGATATTGATCGATATGCTGGGTTTTGGCCTGGTGATTCCTATTTTACCTATTTTCAGCAAGGAACTGGGTGCACAGGATTTTCAGGTTGGGCTTATTGCAATGATTTACCCCATCATGAATTTTTTATTTGCGCCCTTGTGGGGTACGCTCAGTGACAGATATGGTCGCAGGCCTATTATGCTTGTAAGTATTCTCATCACTGCAGTAGCCTACTTTGTATTCTCACAATCAACGGTGTTGTGGATTCTGTTTATTTCTCGCATGTTATCCGGCATCGGTTCGGCAAACATTTCGGTGGCGCAGGCCTACATCTCTGACGTAACCTCACCCGAAGAGCGTACTAAGTCGCTGGGGTTTTTAGGGGCTGCGTTTGGGATTGGCTTTATCATGGGGCCACCATTGGGTGGTTGGCTTAAGAGCATTTCAGCTGCCGGCACGGTAGCCTGGGTAGGGTATGTGGCCTGTGCCATGTGCATGCTGAATGCTGCAATGGCTTATTTTTTGTTACCCGAATCATTGAAACATAAAAGGAAAAACCAGGCATTCAATTTTCGTGTGGTAACAGGCATCGCTGCCGAATTGAAAAAGCCTATGGTGGGCCAATTACTTTGGATCAATTTCATTTTTATTGCAGCTTTTATGCTGATGCAGATTTCCTGCTCCTTGATGTGGAAGGAGATCACCATGCTCAACGAAAAAGAGATCGGATATGTTTTTGCATACATTGGCGTGACAACCGCAATCGTACAAGGTTTGCTGGTTGGTAAAATGGTGCGTGCATCAGGCGAAATAAAAATGCTCAGTTATGGAGTCGTGCTGATGGCACTTGGCTTGGCTATTTTACCGCTAACAGGGCGGGTGTTCTTCTTTCCATTTCAATACGTTGGCCTGGCATTGATTGCATTGGCTAATGGGTGTTTGACGCCAAGCATCACCTCGATGCTTTCAAAATTTGCGAAGCCCAACGAAGTTGGTCAGGTGTTGGGTGTTAACCAATCTTTTGGTTCTGTAGCGCGCGCGGTAGGTATGGGCTTAAGTGGTGTTTTATACAGCTTGCAGTTTGCGGTGCCCTTTGTAGCGGGGGTGATGTTGATGCTCGGTTGCTTTTGGTTTGTTAACAAATTAAAGGGCGAGGGATAGCTTACCATTTGACCCAAGCATTATGCATTCCAACGGCAAAAAGTGTTGCAAATGGCAAACTCTAATTAACTTCGGTTCTTGTAATAAATTACACACTATGAAAAATGTAGCTTCATTTCTAATCTACCTTTTAGTGTCGGCAGTTTTTCGCTCTCCCAATACGATCTTGGCGATGCTGAACTGAATGAATCAATTAATACGATTACGAGTAAGGCAAAGACTCAATTCAGCGAATTCAAAACATTTATCACCCAAAACGATGGCGTGGGCAGAGATAAATATGATATGTGGCAAAACTTTATCGGCATGAATCTGGGCGACATCTACCTTGCTGTAGAAATCGCCAAAGTATCGAGAAGGTCGCAAGATGATGTCATTGCCTCTTACAAAAAGAACAAGGCGCAAGGGTGGGGTGTTATCGCGAAAGAATTTGGCGTAAAGCCCGGAACCGATGCCTTTGAGGCGCTGAAGGGCCATGCCTACCAAAAAGCAAATGGCAAACCGCGCCCTGTTGTCGCCAAGTCCAAGTCCAAATCGAAAACGCCAGCAAAAAAAGCAACTCCGGCAAAGAAGACGAAACCCAAAGAAACGGTTAAGCCCAAGAACTAATCAACAAGTTTCTTCAGCGGGCATTCGCATAAAACATTCCAACGGTGGCCATCATGTTTTAGCATCGCGATGGAATTAATGCTGAAGTGTTGATTGAACGACCGGTTCGAAAATTCCTGCCAGGCTTCATCAAACATGCGTTTCTTCAAGTCCCTAAACGCAATGGTAATGTGCGGGTGAAAAGGTTGCTCGCGATAATTGGCATTCAACAGGTTAAATCCCGAACGGCAGAACCTTACAAGCTGCCGCTGAAGATTTGTTAGCGCGTTGTTTTTATCAACGGCAACAAAGATTACCCGCGGGGCGAAACAAGAGAACCCCGACAGCGACAACTCGAAATTTGTTTGTGTTTGACAAAATACGGTTAGCCCTTCAATAAGACGATTTTCATTTTTTTCGTTCCACAGAAACGGCATATGAAGTGTAACATGAGGTGGAGAACGCAGCGCACCCTTTGTTCCATATTCTTCAAAGCAATATTCTTTGAGTTGATGTAACTCTTGATAAACAGGCTCCGGTGGCACGATGGCAATGAAATACCGTCCTAAGGCTTTTTCCATTTTAACGCCAGTTGCCGGTAGGTTGTAGATTTATTTGGTCGTAGCTCAGCGAGCCGCTCGTATACATCAACTAAAGTGCTGTCTTGTTGAAGAGCCTCTTCGTAATACCGCACGGCATCGTTGATATTTGATTTTCTCGCATGTACTTCCCCCAGGTTAACTGCAAGCTCTGTATCGGGCACACCTTGCTGATAGGCAAATTCAAGGCAGATGAGCGCAGAGTCATAGTTTTGAATGCTCAGGTAGTTATCGCCAAGCAAATAATTGGCATAGCCATAGGTGGGGTGGCAGGAAAGGCAAGCATAGCAAAGCTTGATTGACCGCTGATAGTCTTGCTGCGAATAATAGCTAAGTGCTTTGTTGTAAAGAGCGTGTTTGTTTTGGCCATCGATTGCGAGGGCTTCGTCATAGAGGCGTCTGGCATCGTCATACTGCTGGCGGTTATGGAACAGAATTGCTGCATCAACCAACGAATCCGCCTTTGGATTCCGCAACTCTTCCGTAACAGTCTCAATGGAATTATAAGAATCTGATTGGATAGGAAAGACAAATATACCTACAAGGCTTAAACCTGCAATAAATATTACTGTGGCTATAATCCACACCTTCAGATTGATTGGTTCTGTCGAGCGCTCATGTTTGTTGTATTCTACCTTTTCTTCCTTCCGCGGAGAAAAGTAAAATATCAAGAAGACGAGGTAAGCGATAGTTCCACTCAATATCCAAAACACAAATGTTCCCAGCGGCCAAAGTAGGGCCAACAGAAATACCGCAACTATACACCACCGCTTAAGGCGTTTGATCAACCGTTCTTGGTTGGGCGACTCTTCCATATTTAAAGTTAGCAATATGCTGTATATTTATTGTAGCAAACACCGCACAATGAGAGAACTCGTTCTCGACTTTTTTTCATTGTTCTTCCCGAACTATTGTTTCGGCTGCAACCGCGCGTTATTAAAAGGCGAAGACACACTGTGTACCTTTTGCTTGATGGACTTGCCAAAAGCAAATTATCATTTGATGGAAGAAAACCCCATCAAAAACAGATTAAGCGGGCGACTACCGGTGAAGCATGTTTGGGCATATCTCAAGTTTAGAAAAACGGGAATGGTGCAACATCTACTCCATCAGTTAAAATACAACAACCACCCCGAAGTAGGTGTAAAACTTGGTCGCACGTATGGATATGAATTGGCTAAGGCGGGATATCAAAATGAATTTGATCTGGTAGTGCCGGTTCCCCTTCACCGATCGCGCCAGCGGAAAAGGGGGTACAATCAAAGCGCCAAATTTGCGGAGGGTTTGTGCGAAGTATTTCAGATTCCTTTTGATGACTCAATTTCGGTACGAAAGCAAGCCACTTCTACCCAAACAAAAAAAACGAAGTTGCAACGCTGGGAAAACGTAGAAAGCGTCTTTGACCTGCAGGATAATTCAAAAATCCTGGGTAAACGAATATTGTTGGTTGATGACGTGATTACCACTGGCGCTACAATTGAAGCATGCGGCCAGCACTTGGTGGCAAGTGGCTGTGCTGAATTGAGCGTGGCCTGTTTGGCAGAGGCACAATAAAAAAGCCCCCCGTTACCGGAGGGCTTTTGGTTTTGAAGCCCTGAAGGCTTAGAAATTTGAACCAGCGTGAATCATTGCACAACGGAAACCGATTGTAGCCGTGGCAGAATCTTCATCCAAAAATCTTCTGGTGCCGGGAGACATCCAATAGGCCACATCTTTCCAGGATCCGCCCTTGTAGACACGAACTTTATCTGAAATCAAAGAGACGAAGTTTTGGGGGTTCTTGGTGTAGTTGGCCACCTTAATGGTCTTTGCAGTCCCATCCGGCAACGTAATGGTTGAGTCTCTGATCTCCTTCGCGTACCGATTGCGGTAATCTGAGTGGCTATCGATAAAATCATCTCTGCGGATAGGATTCAAATCGTCAAAGTCCTGATGAGAAAGTGGACGGTACACATCCATTACCCATTCGCTGACGTTACCGGCCATGTTGTACAAACCATAATCGTTGGGAGGATACTCATAGATGTAAGTTGTAATTAACGCACCATCATTCAGGCGGCCTGCTATACCTCCGTAGTCACCACGGCCTCTTTTGAAGTTTGCCAAAAAGTAGCCCATTTGCTTTCCGTAGGGGTTGCGCAACGCGTGGCCATCCCATGGATACAACCGCTGGTGCGTTTGCATTTCCTCTAGCCACTGGGTGCCAATCAACGCTTGGGCGGCATATTCCCATTCTGCTTCTGTGGGCAAGCGATAAGCAGGGATCGCATAACCCGATTCAATGGGCACACGCCCTTGCCCTGTCAACTGCTCGGGCACGGCCTCACCGGCTTTTTCAGCCAGGTCTGCGTTTACTTTGGCAGTGCGCCACTTGGCAAAGTCGTTGGCTTGTTTCCATTTTACCCCTACAACAGGGAAGTAACGGAAGCCGGCATATCTCAGGTAGTAGTCAACATAAGGATCGTTAAATGCAAGTTTAGATCTCCAAACCAGCGTATCGGGCAGGGCTGCCCGGTAAGCCTTACCCCCGTCTACTTTTGTTGAGTCGGTGTTCAAGTAATACAGATATTCTAGCCAGTGGATATTCGCAATCTCTGTTTCATCCATGAAAAATGACGCAACCGATACTGTGCGTTCAATGTTGTCGCGGGATGCCATCACATCTTCTTCGAAAGAGCCCAGCACGGCACGGCCGCCTTCTACAAACACCATGTTAGGTGCTTCGGGTTGTTCTTTGTAAGGTTGAACTTCAAACCCTTCGGCCTTATCACGGGTATATTTTAAGCCCGTAATGGTGCTCAATGAACCAGGGTTTTGTGCTGTGGGCCTCCCGCCCTTTTTCAGGAAGCATGATGAGGCAAAAAATGACAGCGCAATAAGGAATAAAAAAGACTTCGAGTACTTCATTTTCTTTTGGTTAAGGATAAAAGCAACCGCTAATATAAGAACATAAATGCATTTTTTCCAAAGCTCAAATTTTTTTGGTGATTCCTAAAACGGAGTAAAAAACTGCAGTTTTACAGCTTTTGGGCATTAGAACGTAGTCTACCGAACATTATTGTAATTCCAATTTGGGATGAGCAGGCCCAGTTTTTCCCAACTTGGGCTGATCAAAATAGCGTTTTTCAACGCTTATTGAGATGGCACGATTTTTCTCTTAAGTGTGTGCGAATAACAGAATCAGAACCCGTGCTGTATGATGTCGATCGAAGATTTTCGGGCTGCACCTTTTGAGAAGAAATGTTATGTTGTGTTGGCTCAAACCATTTTTATTGCAGCCAGCGAGTGCGGAGACGCGATGGTATACCTGTATCACACTGGGGAATATTACATCGAAGTGTACTACTCTCCCAGATACCAAAAAGTCCTCACCATCAACGCGATTGATGACAACAAAGACCTTGAACCCTATGCTGAAGCGGTTTCTTTGGATGACCTGAGTCTGTAATCCGCCAATGGAGCCAGGATTTCTATTGCCTGTTGCACCGAGGGGATTGCTTCAACGGTGAGAGTGAGCTTAGATCCCGTTTCTCGCATCCTGCATTTCTTATGATTTGTTTGCACGAACTCCAAAATCTGGCTGAACACCTCAGACTTAAAATACTCGTCCTTTCCGGATACGAATTGAGCCTTTAGTTTTTCGTTTTTCAAGCTGATTTTTTCAAAGCCCAGTTCTTCGCCCAGCCATCTCAGGCGCACGGAATTGATCAATTGCTCCACAGATGTGGGCAGCTCACCAAACCTGTCGCGCAGCGAATGGCTGAAGGTTTGCAGGTCTTTTTCATTCCCGATATTGTCGAGCGTGGAGTAAAGCTGCAAGCGCTCACTGGTGTTGTTGATATAGGTATCAGGGATTAAAATTTCCAAGTCTGTTTCGATCACACAATCTTGTACAATCAATTTTGCTTTGGCCGTTAGTTCTTCGGCAAACAAATCCCTGAACTCTGTTTCTTTCAACTCCTGAATTGCATCGTCCAATATTTTATGGTAGGTGTCAAAACCAAGATCTGTGATAAACCCGCTCTGCTCGGCACCGAGTAAGTTGCCCGCGCCACGTATGTCCAGGTCTCGCATGGCCACCTTAAAGCCATCGCCTAAATCCGAAAATTCCTCCAACGCTGTAAGGCGCTTGCGCGAGTCTGCTGACAACACTGATGCAGGTGGTGTAAGCAAGTAACAAAATGCCTTTTTGTTAGAGCGACCCACGCGCCCACGCATTTGGTGCAAATCGCTCAGCCCAAACAAGTGAGCTTGATTGATGATGATGGTGTTGGCATTGGGTATATCAAGGCCAGATTCGATGATGTTTGTTGACACCAACACATCATATTCGCCCTCAATAAACATCAACATCACTTTTTCCAACTTGTCGCCATCCATTTGTCCATGTGCGATGCCGATGCGCGCATCGGGCACGAGTTTGAAAATTACGTTGGCCACTTGCTCGATGTCGCTGATGCGATTGTGCACAAAAAACACCTGGCCGCCCCTTCGCAGTTCGCGGCTCACTGCATCGCGTATGACTTCTTCGCTAAATGTGTACAGTTCCGTAGTTACCGGTTGGCGATTGGGTGGTGGTGTTGCAATGATAGAAAGATCGCGGGCTCCCATCAGCGAGAAATGCAATGTACGCGGAATGGGTGTAGCGGTGAGTGTGAGCACGTCTACATTTACTTTGAGTTCCTTCAGCCTGTCCTTCACCTTCACACCAAACTTCTGTTCTTCATCAACGATCAGCAGGCCAAGGTCTTTAAATGCTACGTCTTTACTCACCACTCGATGCGTACCAATTAAGATATTGATTACACCCTCCCCGGCTTCTTTGATAATCTGCTTGACTTCTTTATCGCTTTTGAACCGCGATACGTATTCGATCTTTACAGGGAAGTTTGATAACCGCTCGGAAAAAGTACGGTAATGTTGCATTGCCAATATGGTGGTGGGTACCAACACCGCAACTTGTTTTCCTTCGGTCACACATTTGAATGCGGCCCGGATCGCCACCTCGGTTTTGCCAAACCCCACATCGCCACACACCAGGCGGTCCATCGGGTGAGGTAGCTGCATATCACGCTTTACGTCTTCTGTCGCCTTTGCTTGGTCCGGAGTGTCTTCGTATATGAAAGAAGATTCTAACTCGGCCTGCATAAAGCCATCCGGTGCAAAAGCGAAACCGGGCGCACCCTTGCGCTTGGCATATAAGTCGATCAGTTCTTTGGCAATGTCTTTTACTTTCTTTTTGACCTTTGCCTTTTTGCTGTCCCACTCGCCACTGCCCAGTTTACTGATGGCAGGGGGCGTGCCGTCTTTGCCGGAGTACTTCGAGATTTTGTGCAGTGCGTGGATACTTACCGTAAGTATGTCGTCATCACGAAACACCAGGCGAATGGCCTCTTGTTCTTTACCGTTCACTTCTTTCTTTTCGAGGCCTGCGAATTTACCGATGCCGTAATCGATGTGTGTTACAAAATCACCCGGTTGCAGCGTTTGCAGTTCGCGAAACGTGAGTGCTTTTGATTTTGAAAATTTCTCTTTACTGCGGTAGCGGTGGTAGCGCTCAAAAATCTGGTGGTCGGTATAGCAAACTACTTTTAACGTTGGGTCTGCAAAACCCTGGCGGAGCGCGATATTGAGTGTTTGAAATTTTAGTTCCGGATGAATTTCCGCAAAAATTCCCTGCAAACGTTCGGCCTGCTTCGGTTGTTCGGCTGCAATCAAGTTGGTGTATCCCTGCTGCTGGTGCTCCAACAGATTGGCGGCAAGCAGTTCAAAATTTTTGTTGAAAGATGGCTGTGCCGATGATTTGAACTCGAATACCCGGTTGGGCGGTAAGTGAAATCTTGAGCCAAACTCAATGCAGTTGAATCTGTCGATGAGCTGCAAAAAATCTTTTCCGCTATCGAACAGTTGCCAAGGCTCCAACACTACGGTAGCACCGCTTTCGCGCAGAATTTTATCGAAACATTGGCTGGCTTTATCAAAACATTTGCCGATGATGTCGCTTGTTAAAGCAACATCTTTGATCCAAAATCGGGAGGATGGCGAAACAAAATCAAAAAAAGATTGACGCGCTTCCTGCACCAAACGTGTTTGCACATTGGGCAACAAACTGATTTTTGGCAGTGACGCCACCGATAACTGAGACACTGGGTCAAAAGTACGGATGCTGTCTACTTCGTTGCCAAACAACTCAATCCGAAAAGGCAGCTCGTTGGCGAATGAAAACACATCGATGATGCCACCGCGCATGGCAAACTGCCCGGCCTCAAATACGAAATCGGTTTTTTCAAAATCATACGTGTGCAGAAACTCTTCCAAAAATTCGCGGTCAAGTTGTTCGCCTTTGGTTACCACAAAGGTGTTTGATGCCAGTGATTTCTTGTTGATTACTTTTTCGCACAAGGCTTCCGGGTATGTGATAATGATGTTCCCATCGGGCTGATTGCTGAGCTGGTTCAACACTTCTGCCCGCATCAGCACGTTGGCATTTTCGACTTCATCGTACTCATACGGGCGTTTGTACGACATGGGAAAAAGGAAAATCTCCTTTTCCTGAAGCAGGTTTTGGAAGTCATTCAGCAGAAAAGCCGCCTCTTCTTTATCGTGCGCGATGATGATGTGGCTTGCACGAGCACTTTTTTGGACGGCCGCCACCACTATGGCATCAAGGCTTCCATGAAGGCCTTTGAGATGAATGACGTGCGGGCGGGATATTTCATCATGGGATGTATTTTGCCGGACGGGCGTACGAATCCCTTCGGCCAGCGTTTGCATGAGGCTGTCCGAGCGGTAGAGTGACAGAAAATCTAGGGCCTTCACAAAAATGAGGTGCAAATATATGCTAATCCGAAATCCACCCACGAAAGCATTGCCAAAAAACATTTGGAATGATGCTCGCGGGATTGCTTGCCACCGATTGCAGGCGCGGCACGAATAAAATAGCTATCTTTGAGCCAATGCGACAGTTGGTTTTGATTCTATTCATTTTCGCGCTGATGGCCTCGTGTAACTACGAAGACAAGAAGCAATCGTCATTCGTACAATTGCAAAGTCAGATACTGAATACCAGTTGCGCCATTTCGGGGTGCCATCAGTCCAAAACAGATCCTTCTTTTTCCCAACACGGGTTAGTACTGGAGGCATCTGTTGCTTACGAAAATCTCGTCAACCAAAAACCAAAGAATATAAATGCTTTAGCTGACAATCTTCTGCTGGTAAAGCCATCGAGTGTTGATCAAAGCCTCTTGTTCCATAAACTCCAATTTTTGGAGCATCACCAAAACAACTATGGCAACATGATGCCTTTGGGCTTGCCACCCTTGTATAAAGGACAGGTGGAATTTATCAGGCAGTGGATTGAGGCGGGTGCCCCCAAAGATGGAAACCCTGCAGATGAGAAATTGCTCAGTGATAAAACCGTTGTAGAGCAACCCTTTCATCCTTTGCCACCCCCGGCAGCCGGTAAAGGTTTGCAAGTGACCATACCGGAATTTGAAGTAGCGCCCAATTTTGAAAGAGAGCTTTTTGTGTACAAGAAAATAGGAAATACCCAGGATATTTTTGTGAACCGCGTGGAGATCAAAATGCGGTCTAACAGCCACCATTTTTTAATGTACGATTTCAGTCCGCAAATGCCTGGTGCTTTGATGCCTCCATTGAATGCGGTAAGGGACATTCGCAACCCCAACGGCAGCAATAACATTATGAACATGCTACCAATGGCCTACCACACCTATGTGGCTGGCGCACAAACGGCTTATTCGGATTATCGGCTGCCTGATAACGTGGTATTTGTGATCCCGGCAAATGCTGCCTACGATTTCAATTCCCATTATGTGAACAAGTCATCGGTGCCCGTCAAGGGCGAAGTATCGATGAACTTATACACCACCGACTACACCGCGCTAACCAAAGTTGCACGCCCCATTAATTTTGGCAATCAGAGTTTTAACCTGCCCCCCGGCCAACGTACTACTGTCATCAGAACTTTTACATTTAATAACCCGGTGAAGGTTATTTCCCTCACTTCGCACACGCATCAGTTGGGCGAAAAATTTGTGATCAGAATTAGCGGAGGCCCACGCAACGGTGAGATAGTTTATACAAGTACCGATTGGCACCACCCCGAAGTGATCAATTACGCCACGCCCATCATGTTGAATGCTGGTCAAGGGTTGACTTCAGAGATTACGTACAACAACGTAAAAAGTGTTGCAGTGAAGTTTGGGTTGACCAGTGACGATGAGATGGGAATTATTTTTGGGTACTACATCGACAACTAAATGCCGGGCATCAGCGAAATACGGGGCAACAGTAATGTAATGATTTTGTAATGTACAAGGTTCGGTTGCTGTGCTTGTTCATTGGATATGCTGCCAGTTTTTTTTTGGTGATCGGTTTGTTTAAACCGTGGATGATGCTTTGGTGGGAGGATGTGCAAAACCGGCTGAAGGTGATTAAAGTGTATGCTTCCATTGCTGTTGTATTCTTTTTGCTATACCGGCTGCTGGGGGTTATTTGATTCTTGTGGCAATGGCCACGGTCTTTCTTTTTTCCTCTGAAAAAGCAATCACATATTTGGTACCTCCATCTTTCAGTTTTAGTTTTTTCTTGAGCTCTTCGGCCGTTAACGGATAATTGCGGGTGATCACATTGGCTTTGCCGTCTGGCAACCAATGCGCGATGTCTCTTGCGCGCGGTTGAATAAAGTCGACCTTAAAAATCCGCCCGGCAAACTGCTCCACACATTCTTTAGATGTGTATAAGTGTGTATTGGGGTGGAGTTTTTTCAATCCATAGTAGAGGCATACGGATTTGAATGCGCCCGCTTTTAAGATTGCTGCATTCGGTTCGTACAAAAAGTCTTGATGTGGCGATGTTTCAGCAAACAGATTTTTTTCATCAGAGAATCTAAATACAAAATCTGTTTGTGTTGGATGATGCGTGCTGATGTCTGTTGCGCTGATGGCAGGCTCGCCCACAAAGTGTTTATTCTGCAGGAAAAGCAATTCTTTTACTTCGTTATCGATCGCCAATACTACCACGGTCTGTACATGAGACAGCTCACGCAACGCTTGTTGTATATCCAGCAGGGGTGATGCTTTGATGAGAACATATTGAGATGCAGCAATAAGCTTTGTTTGTTGTTCAACTACATTCGGAATGCAATCGGCCAACTTAAAAACCTTCTTGGTTCCGCTTCTGCGCGAAGGATCGATATAGAACAGATCAGCAGAGGGCATCGCGGTTGCCAGAAACTGCTCTGCGGTGATCGATAGATAGGTAATATTTTGCGCATGAAGCAGTTGATGGTTGTGCTTTGCCATCAACAGCAATTCTTCGTTTGGTTCCAGCATGAAACCGCGCTTAAACACCTCACTTACGAAGTAAGTATCTACGCCCAGCCCGCCCGTGAGGTCAACGAATGTCTCTCGCTTAAAAGGCAGCGTTGACAGCCATCGCGCCTTGAATTGTGCAGCTGCTTGAGAGGAGCATTGCTCCAAGTGGAGCGAAGGTGGAAAAACAGTGGCATTGGTGTTGAACCAAATGGGCAGTTTTTCTTTCGCCTTTTTTCTGCCAATCAGCTGTTGGGCAATTAATGCAAACGGCAAACCGAAAAGAGTTTTGTGCCTGAGTGCCAGTTTGGTTTCATCTGCAGACTCATGCTCGGAGATGAAATTCTGTACTTCGTTGCTTGCCAACAGATGAATCAATGAGACATCCATCAAATCTGCTGCAACTCAATTTTACTGAACTCAACTTCCGATCCTTCTGCCTGAATGGCGATTTGCCCGCTAGAGGCTGTGCAGTTGGTTCCCCGGTTAACCAGTTGTCCGTTTATCCAAACTGAAATAGTGTTGCCTCTACATTCTATTTCCATGTCGTTCCATTCTCCCGGTGGCTTTTCGCTGCCATCGGTCAGGTTAATGATGCGTCTCTCTTTCCCCTCGGTGATGCCCCAGTTTTTTTTCGAGCCGCGCCTCTTTTCCATGTTGGGCACCTCAATGTTTTCCACAATGCACCAGAAATCGCCTGCGTTCTCGTGCATCATTTGTACTTCAATCGACTTTGGAAACATCTGGTACAATGCCCTTGGTGTTGATGCATGTACCAACACTCCGCAGTTGCCCGGCTTGCCTGCAAATCGGTATCGCACGCGCAACCGATAGTCGTGAAAGCTGGAGTCTGTGATGAGGTGGCCGCCCGGTGTGCCCAAGCTCACCAACATGCCGTTGCGCACGATAAATGGCATGATGGCTGTTCTATTCGTGTCGAACTCGGGTATATCGGTGTGCCAACCGGTTAAGTCCTTGCCGTTGAAGAGGGCTATTGGTTTTTCTCGGCAGGCAGCCGTCAAAAAAAGTATCGACACGAGAAGCAAATTCTTCATGTTACAGTTTTTTCATCAATGAAACAAATGCAGTTGCAATGTCTGTACTTCTATTCTCACGTTTGTTTTTACGTTGGCACGAATTTGGAACAGAGCGGTGGGTTTATCACGCGGGGCAATCACGATTTTTGTGTTCTCGGCAAAGGGCTCAAAGAGTTGCTTCACTTTTTTTGGATGGTTGTTTTGGCGCGACAAGTGCGATAAAAAAAGATGGCTCATAAAGGCGGGTCGATGGTTGAGGAACAACTGCAGCGCCTGCTTGTTGGAAAGGTGCCCTTCACCTCCCCGGATCCGATTCTTCAGCGTCCGGGGGTATGTGCCATTTTCCAGCATGTATTCATCGTAATTACTCTCTAAAAACACTGCGTGGCATTGCGAAAAATGGTTGGTCAGGTGTTCGTCTGCAAAACCGATATCGGTGAATACACCGATGCGCACATCGCCATCTGTTACCACAAAGCTGTGGGCGTCTACGGCATCATGTATCTTCTTCAACGGAACGATGGTGAGATCTTCAATTTGTATAGGTGCTTGCACATCAAAAGACCGCACCAATGTTTCGTCAATTTTTACCTTTCCGTGCAGCAGCGTAGCCGGTGTAATGTAAACGGGCAACCGGTATTTTGTGGAAATTCGTTCTACACCAAAAATGTGGTCGGCATGCTCGTGGGTAACGAATATCGCCTTCACTTTGCCCATCGACAGGCCCAGGCGCCTCATGCGCTTTTCAGTTTCCCGGCACGAAATGCCGGCATCGATGAGCACTGCCGTATCATTGCTGGCCACATAATAGCAGTTGCCGTTGCTGCCAGAGTTGAGTGATGCGGTAAAAAGAGCCATTCGCAGAAAATCATGTAAAAATAGTGGATCGTTGCCGGCATTTTGGCAAAATAATTGTTTCTTTCGGGGCCATGCCAATGAGACAAAATCCATTCAAGTTTTTGGTGATTGGCGTTTTGGTTACCGGTTGCACTTCGTTTGTACCACTCTCCTACCATGGCGCGGGCTCATCGGCCACCGCAAAAATTGCAGCCAACGAAGCCACCATGCATTTGCAGCACGTAGATCACCAATACCAACACCTCGTATTTGACCTGGAGATTGCCAATCATAGTGCGTATGCCGTGCCACTATTGCCCGAGCAAATCTCCTACTATTTCAGTGCTACCCGTTTTCCATTGCGACAATTTAATGCGGTAGACAGCACTACATCAGTTATCCGTTTACGCAGAAAGCGTTTTGCGAAGAGCAACGCAGAGGTACATGATCTGTTTCAGCGGAAGGAGCGAAGCCGTGCCACAGTAGGGGCTATTTTTAGTTTGGTGAGTGTTGGTTTGGTGTTGTATGATGCGGCACAAGATCGTGCAGACAGCCAAAAGCGGCACTACACCGAGAAAGACGTGCGGCATGCTGCCACCCGCGAGGCTATTGTGCAGGCAGGCTTTATTGCGGCTGATATTGCCAACCAATCGGCCCAACAAGCACAGACCAACAGTTACTACCTGCCGTTTGAGATTTTTACGGAGGGCAACATTGATTCTTCGGCAAGCAAGCGAGGCAAGATTTTTCTACCAGCCCAAGAGGTGTTGACCTACCTGAGGGTCATCGTTCCATTTGATCACAAGGAATTTGTATTTGACTTTAAACAAAAGGGGTTTTAACCGCCAGCAACATTTATCGAATCTCTGACCAAAATCATGTGCTGAGGCGCGGTAGTTGCGTACCTTCGCCTCATGCATCCGCTGATCAGGAAGAATTACGAATACTGGAATCATGAGCGCAGTTTGTCTGCTTTGCTGATTTACCTCTCCATTGCGCTTTTTACGTGGATACCGCTTGCTGACTACGTAACTGAATGGTGGGGATTTCTCATCACGGACCTGTTATTTAACTTGATTATTCTGGCAGGGGTATTTTCGGTACTTACCCGTTGGCGCAAGCAGTTGGTTTTTCTCGCTGTAGCCTTGTTTGCCACCATTACACGTTTGATGACATTTATCACACAGTCTGACCGCGTGCAGCTTTTGAGCTACAGCCTGGCCATTGTATTCTTCTATTTGCTGGGGCGCATGGTGTTGCGCCACATCTTCAAAGAAGGGGCGATGAATTTCTACCGCATACAGGGCTCGATTGTTATTTTTATGATGGTAGGCATGGTGTATGCCAACTTGTATGCCATTACTGAATTGCTGATGCCTGGCTCGTTTGGCACCACGCAAGCAGGGGCCATCTTCAATCCGGTTTTCTCTCAATTCCTTTACTTTTCGTTTGTCACTATGACAACCCTTGGCTTTGGCGATCTCATTCCGATCGGTACTTTTGCAAAATCGCTGGCTGTCTTTCAGGGGATGTTTGGCTTGTTGTATCCTGTGGTAATGATTGCGCGCCTGATTTCGATGGAAGTGGCCCATACTGCATCGTTGCGCAAAAATGAGTGAGTGGCTTATCAAGTATTAATAGGTTGCAATGTGTATTACTTGCCGGCCTTTTCGAAATGCCTGGCCTCGCTGTTCAATGAATGCTGCCTGCTCACCAGGATCTAATATTGCGTTGCTGTATTCTTCCATTGCTCGCTGCGAAATCGTGATCGGTGCACCATACGTGATGGCTTCGTCAAAGTAAGAATACAGTAGCTTAGGGTATTCTTGTTTGAACAAGTTGTTGTTGATAAACAGATCAACGCCCTCTACCCGATTGCCTGTAACGGTAAGGACACCTATCACAGTGTCATCGTTTTCAAATAATCCTTGAAAAAATTCAAGGTACTCTTGCTCTGACCTGCGGAAGTTACGATTGTTTGCATGGTCGGTATAGGCATCCGTTCCACTGTTCACCCCATCGCGCTTATTGCTTTTCGAGACCTCCTCCCACACGTCTTGCTGGCCTTTTTTGTGATCGATAAGATCTCGTAGGTGCTCGTTTGCCATACCGTAATACTCTGAGAACTTTTGATCGTTGCTTTCACCTTTGTATTTCCAGCGACCTTTCTCCACGCAAAACACCGGAATTTTTACACGCCCCTCGCCTGGGGGAATCAGCATATCGCGTGCCACCACTCGGTCTTGTTTTCCACCTTGTAAAATCTCGCCCGACATGATGAAGAGTGTATCAGCGCTTAAGTTTCGCCCGATCAATGTGTTGACGGAGCCGCCAATGCCCGATTCACTAATCACAATTTGATTGTTGAACATGGCCTGATGCAGCGACAAATAATAGCCCATGTTGCCTACCGCGTTTTTGTAACTTTCTTTCATGCGAATAGGCACCACTCTCAGGTTTTTGAAAGTGTACTTTTCGGCATTTGAGAAGTCGACCATTACCAAACCGTTATAAAAGGGAAAGTAATCACCTACTGGCTGCAACCGTGTTGTGGCTGACGACTCAATGGCTAACTTAGCGGTGGGCACGCGTAAACTACGAATGAGGTATTCATAAAACCTTTCATCAGCACTCGCCCGCGAAAAACTTTTCAAATCAAGCAGGATATCCGCTTCGCGCGCGGTGTTGTTCCAGTTGGCTGCGGCAAACAATAATGTTACTTCGCCCTTTTCATCGCTTACGTACGAACTCATCGGC
Organism: Flammeovirgaceae bacterium UBA4659; assembly: GCA_002405445.1. Taxonomy (GTDB): domain Bacteria; phylum Bacteroidota; class Bacteroidia; order Cytophagales; family Cyclobacteriaceae; genus ELB16-189. The sequence continues at coordinate 30,535 of DHLV01000153.1, forward strand.
ACGCGTGCGGGAGAAGATTGCACGATGAGGGGTATCTTTGGCAGCGATTGCGTACGGTTGGCAACAGTAAGTTGAAGCCGTGTTGTGGCACCGAGCAACTTAACGGTGCTGGCAGCAGGCCGTATGTTGATTAAATCCAACAGTTGTTGCAAACGGGCGTAGCTTTCGATGGCCAGAAAGAATGGTTTGCCCTGGTAGGTAACTTCAATGTTGTCGCCCCAATAGTCTTTTAATGTGAGCAGCGTGCTGAAATAAAAGTCGATGGCAGTGGCAATGGAATGATCTCGCTCTGCAGCCACGGCTTTTTCAAAGAATTGCAGTGACATTACTTTTACGTCAGACAAGCTCTTTTGCTTTTGAGCGTTGTAGGTTGCCTTGGCCAGTCTATAGTAAACCCATTGTGTGTTGGCGTCTTCGTAAGTGGCTACACGCTCGAAGTCTTGTATTTCGGCAGCAGCTGTTGTTTTGATGTTAGACTCATACTCCTCTTTGAATTGGTAGTTTTTGTCAATTTGACTTAAGATGGAGGTGCTGCTGATGTTGATTTTGATTTCGCTCACCAAATCCTGTAGCGCATTTTTTTTAGCAACCGCTGCATAGTCGTTTATCTTTTTGCTTGCCGAGCCAACGCCAACGTAGTAACTAGGGTCTGAGGGCTTGTTGGTAATCCATGTGGGTATCTCTGTTTGCGCAAGTGCACTACAAAACGAGATGAGGCAAAGTACAAGGATTTTCATATTGGGTATTTGTATTCGTTTAACGAAACAACGTGTAAGGGGGTGGCTAAATACCAACTGTTTTTTTGAGGTTTATTTCAAACTTCGAAAAACATTTTTTACCCCAATGCGTTACAATTTGCCGGTGAACAATAAAGCATACCTTTGCATTTTCTTTTAAGTTTTTATGGGCAAATCCACCAAACCAATTGGACCACAAACCGATGTAGCCTTGATTGGCGCGGGTATCATGAGCGCCACCCTGGGCATCATTTTAAAAGAACTGAACCCAAACATCACCATTCAAATTTTTGAGCGCCTGGATACACCCGGGCAAGAAAGCTCTGATGCCTGGAACAATGCAGGTACAGGACATTCTGCATTTTGTGAGTTGAACTACACGCCACAAAAAGCAGATGGAAACATAGATATTTCTAAGGCCATCAAAATCTGCCATGATTTTGAAATCTCACGCGAGTTTTGGTCATACCTGGTGGAGAAAAAACATCTTACGAATCCAAAAGATTTTATTCGACAGGTGCCGCACATGAGTTTTGTGTGGGGTGACGAAAACGTTCAATACTTAAGAAAGCGCTACACAGCCATGCATGAAAGTGTTTTGTTCAAAGACATGCATTATACAGAAGACCGCGACCTGATGCAGCAGTGGATGCCGCTGATCATGAAAGGCCGCGATGGCCGGACACCCTTGGCCGCTACCAACGTAACCATGGGTACGGACGTCAACTTTGGGGCACTTACACGCCAACTGATGGCCAAGTTGAAAAAAATGCCCGGTGTAACAGTGTATTACAACATAGAAGTGTATGACATCGATCCGCACAAAAAAGGAGGCTGGGAGGTGGAGACCAGAAGCATGTTGACTGGTGAAGAGATTGACTACCATGCCAGGTTTGTGTTTTTGGGAGCCGGTGGCGCCACGCTGCACCTGTTGAAAGATGCCGAGATCGAAGAGCGCAAAGGATATGGCGGGTTTCCCGTAAGTGGCCTGTGGCTCAAATGCAACAACAACGAACTCATTCAAATGCACCAGGCTAAAGTCTATGGCAAAGCTTCGGTGGGTTCTCCGCCAATGTCAGTGCCGCACGTAGACACGCGCGTGATTGATGGCAAAAAAGAGTTGTTGTTCGGCCCTTTTGCAGGATTCTCTACCCGATTTTTAAAATCAGGTTCGCGGCTTGATTTGGCGAAGTCGCTGCGCATCGATAATCTGTTACCGATGATTTCAGCAGGTATTCGCAATGTACCGTTGACCAAATATTTAATCGAACAGCTTCGCCTGACGCCCGAAGATCGATTGAAAACGTTGCAAGAATATGTGCCCATTGCCGAGCTGGGAGATTGGGAATTGAAACAGGCGGGCCAACGAGTGCAGGTGATTAAGAAAGATGAAGGCTATAAGGGCAAGTTAGAGTTTGGCACCGAAGCGGTAGTAGCGGCCGATGGAAGTGTGGCAGCCCTGTTGGGCGCATCGCCCGGAGCTTCCACAGCCGCGGCCATCATGTTCAGCATTTTGCCCAAGTGCTTTCCAAAAGAAAGTAAATCGCCCGAGTGGCAGGCAAAGTTGAAAGAGATGGTGCCGTCTTTTGGGGTGAACTTGGCGAAGGACGAGAAATTGGTTGCAATAACACGCGAGCGGACAAAGAAGACATTGCAATTGTAAATTAAAAGATAATCATGAATGTGTTCTTGCCACTTGTTTCTGCTCCCCGAGTCCTTCAATACCCAGTTCAATAACATCGCCTGGCTTCAGATACATTGGAGGGAGAAATCCGTGGCCAACGCCTGAGGGTGTCCCGAAGCATCAGAAACTTTTTATCATTAACCAATACTCCTGGCCTTTCATTGTCTGATTTGGAATTTCCCATTACTCACTTAAAATGCCCACCTCACTCCCATCTCTATATAAAGTTGATTAAACCACTTTGGGTCTGTTGGTAACTGCTGGCCATCAACTGTTACTACACCGCCACTACCTTCCAGTGAGGCTGATTCTTGGCCTCTGAAGAGAAAAAATCCAGACTCGTCCTTCAAAAAAATCCGATTATCTCTTTCCAAAGGAAGGTAACAGCCCACGTTGATGTACACCCATTTTAAACCATTTATTTTTTTGTCGATTGAAATAGAAGGCCTCAAAAAGCGAACCCTTTCACCCACACCGAAACTCAGCTCCTTTGTGCGTATTGTTTTATTTGCAAATAGCACCCCATCGGGATTAGAAAATGTAGGAAAACTCCAGCCAAGCTCATGACTTCCGTAGGCGATTGACGGTCGCAGTAAAACAGGTCTGCCTTTTTTATTTATAAGCAGCGTATAGCGCAGCCCTAATTGGCGCGACAAAAATTCGTAACCGCTCGACAAATCAGCAGACGAACCATAAAAAACCTGCCACCGTCTACTCAACTTAACGGAAAACTCTGTGCTAAGTAGTAACGGAAAACCTACACCATTTAACCGCCTATCGAAATTGAATGAACTTAATCCTGACGAATAATTTAACGAAAGATTTGAAGGGGCTACGTTATAGGGAATAAGTTGCGTGCCAATACTAAACCCTAACCGTGTTAGCAGAAGCACTCGCTGAGGATGCTTCTTTTTTTTTGGCTCTGCTTTTGTCACTTTTTCATCAAAGGTATCGGTTGTTTTTGCTAATAATGCTTTTCTATTTTGTTCCGTATGGTAGGGTTCTAGCTGGGTTTGCAAGGTTGAATCAGGCACCAGCACGGTTGTCCCCTTCCAGAAATCTTCTTGGAAGTTATCCTTAATTTGAGAGAACACTTGCGTGTACTCAAGGCGGTCATTGAACGACAGGAGTTTGATAGAATCGGCCTGAACTTTATTGACAACGAACTCGCCCGTGACAACCGTTTTCAATTTAAGGTCTCTATTGAAATCAGTTTGTTGCACATCTGCATAGTTCATAAACCACCTATTCTGATTTTTTCTGTAAAATACTCTTTTAGTATTCTTAATATGACGTACTTTACTTGACAGCCCATAGCCGATAGAATCTTTGTTGTTGTAGTCAGTCACCTCCGCCCGAAGGTACGCTTTGCTTTCTTTTTCAATAAAAAGTTTTCCTCTTTGTTCGCCATTTTTTTCTTTGAAGCCCACCACCCACACCTCTTTCCCTTCATTTGCAGTGACGTCAATTAAGTGGTATTCGTATTTCCGTTTATTGGGCTTCAAAAAAGTCGGCCTCCGTTTAATCAAATCACACTTTACGCCTACAAAAAGACCACCATAGTAAAGTGCATTTCGCAACGTATCGCCACTGGCAAAATGATTGACACGAGATTTAACAACCTTTACATTTCCCAATTCTTGCTCAAATTGATATCCACTTCCTTGGATCAATAATTGGGCTTCACCAAAGTAGAAATATCTACCGCCCTCTGTACGCAAGCTTTCGCGATAGAAGCCCTCAAGCTGGTAAGGATTTTGAGTATAATTTTTATCGATGCTATTATATGCCTCACGAAGAAAAACCAACAGAGAACTATCAGGCATCACTACTAACTCTTTCAGTTGCCGATTTTCCGGTTTCAGTTTAATGATTTGCGCTGATGTGAGATTCTCTAAAGGAATCTTACGGCTGGCATATCCGATATATGAAATCTGCAGATTAGATGAGTGATAGCGCGATGGAATAACGAGTTTAAAATCACCTTCGGCATTGGAGCTTGTACCCATTGTTGTCCTTTCAATCTGAAGATTGGCAAACGGGAGTGCCTGGTTTGTTTGTTCATCAACTACTTTGCCTTTTATTTCAAAATCTTGCGCAAAACAACCAACTGAAATCAGAAAGAAAGCCGCAGAAACGAAACCATTAAACCTCATCAGAACAGCTATGCTTCCCAAACCACCGTTGCCTCTTTGGTGTGATACCAAGTAGGATATTTAGGCACGTGAATTTTTTCCACTTCATTGCGCTTCACTTTCAGGGTGGGTGTCATCAATCCGTTTTCAATTGACCAATCGTTTTTCATGACTACCACCTTCTCCATTTTTTCGTATGACTCCAACTCAGCATTCACATCGTTCATAGATTTTTCCAAGCTCTTGATCAATTCATCTTTGGGTTTTGCCTTGCCCGTAGCTGAAAGCACGGTGAGCATGATGGGCTGAGGGATGCCCATGCCCACTACGCACACTTGTTCGATATCTGTATTTGCCAACAACTTCATTTCAATGGGCGCTGGTGAAACGTACTTTCCTTTGTCGGTTTTGAATTGGTCTTTCACTCGCCCAACAATCGATAGGTAACCATTTTTGTCGATCTCTACTTTGTCGCCCGTCTTGAGGTAGCCGTGCTCGTCAAAGGCTTCGGCTGTCAATTGAGGTTCATTGTAGTATCCCTTCATCATTCCACCGGCAAATAAACGCAACTCGCCTTCATCAGATACTTTTACTTTGATATCTTTAAAGGGCAATCCTACCGATCCCTTTTTGTTTTGGCCATGCCGGTTAAAGTGAGAGTGCACGCAATCCTCCGTCATGCCGTAGGCCTGAAAAATCTCAATGCCGATGCTTTCGAACCAGTTGATCAAATCCAGTGACAGCGGAGCAGCACCGGAGTAAATGTGGCTTGCCCGGCTGAGGCCCAACTTCTTTTTGATGCTCTTTTTTACGATGCTGCCCAGTAGTGGTATCGATAAGAGTTTGGAAAGTTTCTTTTGCGGCATTTTTTCCAGAATTTTCTCGCGAAACTTCGCCCAGATGCGAGGCACCGCAAAGAAAGTGTCCGGTTGTGTTTCAGCAAGATTGCTTGGAAAAGATTCCAGCGATTCTGCAAATGAAAACTGTCCGCCTGCATACAGCCCAAACATTTCAATGCCCATGCGCTCTGCAATATGGCTCATGGGCAAATACGAGAACAACTTCGGGCGCTTTGGTAAATTCAATTCAGTGATGGCAGCATTGAGCGTGATATCAAAATTGCCAGATGTATGCATTACACCTTTCGGTTTGCCGGTGGTGCCCGAGGTGTACATTATCGTCAGCAGTTCATCGCGGTTCCAATCGGCAATCTGTCGCAAAGGTGCTTGTTGCTTTACCATCTGCTCCCAAGAGTATGTCTCTTGAATACCGTAAAGTTCTACACCTATTTTTGCAACACCTGCCGGAATGCCTGCCTTTTGCTGCGAATAATCGTCCAGCTTGCCAATCAAAATTGCCTTTGATCCGCTGTGCTCTAGTATTTGTTGAATCGAGTGCGCGGTGAGCGTGGCATATAATGGCACCGATATGTGCCCGGCCATCATGATCGCCAAATCACCGATGATCCAGTGCGCACAGTTTTTGGAGAGCAGTGCTACGTTGCTACGCGCAGGTAGGTTTAGCGCCAACAAACCGGCAGCCAGTCTTCTGGCTTCATCCCCCGCTTGTTGGTACGTCCAGCTTTTCCATTCTCCTTTAATGGGTTGACGTAGAAAAACATCTTGGGCAACTTCTTTCTCCCACTTGAGAAACTGTTGCAGTGGCGAACTAGGCATAGGCATACGGTTGAGGTGAACACCGAGTTAACAATAAAACAACAAAAACGAAAACCTGTTGCCTAGATTTTTGTCTGATTTCTATTGAACGGTAAAATCGACCTCACTTACGATCTCTGATTCCGCCTTTTGCTTATCAAAAACACGTACTTTGCAGTGATACGTTTGCCCACTTTGCATTGGACTACCAACAGTGACAGTAGCCCGTAGCACCGATGCATCCTCGGGAGAATACCCTTCTGAGGTTGAAAATAAGTCTGCCTCATTAATCACCGCATTGCCTTGGCTATCAGTTACCGACAATGAAAGCCCGGGAAACACTTTATCGTCTTTGGCCTGGTAGTTGGCAATACCTTGCATCACAATTGAAAATCTTGAATCCAACGGCACTTGTGTGGAGGTGAGTGTTTTGTCCGTGCTGTCTACCAGCAAAATTTCTTCAACGGCAAAACCGTTGTAACGCGTGGTGAGTCCGGTAGTAAGATCTTTTTTGATCCCTTTTGAACAAGCGACCAGCAAGAATATTAAATGGGAACAAGCAATGCTTTTTTCATTGGGTTGTAGATTTAGTAATCAAATATATCAAAAGCTTTTGCGCTCAACCTCCATCAAAAAGGGGATTTTGAAAATAGCGCTTGCAGGGCTCGTATTTAAATACAAACTTCGATGTGTTAAAAAACGGTTACTATGAACTTATCCAAAGTCACCACTGGGCTATTGTTGGCATTTCATCTGACAGCATTTGCGCAACAGCGCCAAACTTTTGATATAGCCACCTTTATTCCCCCGGAAGGGTGGCAAAGTGAAACGAAAGATTTTGCTACCTCTTATCTGCAAACCAACAGCGCCACCGGGGGCTGGTGCCGGATCACCTTGTACAAAAGCCTTACCGGTTCGGGCGATGCCGTCACTGACTTTCATGATGAGTGGAATACCCTGGTCGTCAAAAGTTTTCCGGATGTGCTGCAACCTACCTTGCATCTAGATGAAGAAGATGGCTGGAAGGCGAATACGGGCGCATCTAGTTTTCAGTTCAATGGGCAGCCGGCTGCAGCCAGCCTCACCACCATTAGCGGCTACGGTGTGAAGATGAGTTTGACTGTGCTGACGAACACTGATGAATTTGAATCGGCCATTGATGCTTTTTCTGAGTCGCTACAGATGCAGAAGCCGGTGGAGGTCAATCGACAAATTCCACAACAATTGTCGAACCAGGCCAGTCCACCAAAATATCAGCCACTAAACACTGCACCGGGTAAAAATGGAATCTCTTTGGCGACCACTAACTTTGATGATGGCTGGGTAGCGCAGCCTTTTGCTGATTACGTAAAATTGACGAAAGCCAGCACCGCAGTGCTGTTGCACAACAGCATTGAGGTGACGGATGAACTGCGAAAAAACGATCTTGAGTGGACGCTGCTCAATCAAATTGTGACGCCACGTTACAATTTGAGCAACATCCGAAAGTATGACAACGATGGCCCGTGTTACTTCTGTATCTATTTTTATGAAATGGACGCGATAGAGAAATCTACTGGCAAGAGTTTTTATATAGGGTTTCGGGTTATTACCAACTCAGGCGTGTCTCGCTGCATAGAGATCATCTCACCATCGGCACAAGACTTTCAACGAATGTTTCCGGGCCAAAAAAATGTAGAGGCCCTGTTGAATTACAATAAGTTTGCAGTTACGGAGAAAGACTTGATAGGCACTTGGGAAGAAACCAGTGGCGCAGCTGTAAACATGTATAGCGTAACTACCGGTGCATATGCGGGCATGAATACTTCATCTTCGGCCAACAAATTCATTTTCAAGGGCAATGGTTTGTATGAAAGTACCCACAAGGGAGCATTCGGCATGGTGGGCAGTATGCAGTTTTATAGCCAAAAGTATGATGGGAACGTTAAGGTTGGTAATTGGGAAGTTACCTTAACGAAACAATTTGAGGGAAAGACCAAGGTGTATTGGGCCCAATTTGAGGCGGTACGTGGCGGAAGAGTGCTTCACTTGACCAATAAGGAATATACAGGCGATAGATTTCATCTCGTAAAAACAAATTAGATGTAGCCACCGCAAGATCAATTGTATTTTTTTGATTGAGGTCAATTGATCAATCAACCTAAAGGCGTAGAGTTTTTTGCAGCAAGATCATTTGCTGCGAATTTAAAAAACTTGAAATAACATTCAGTTGTTCTACCTTCGCCCCATGGCCGAAAAAAAACTGTTCTTGCTGGATGCGTACGCGCTGATTTATCGCGCGCATTTTGCCTTTACCAAAAATCCCCGCATCAACTCCAAAGGCATCAATACCTCGGTGCCCTTTGGGTTTACAAACACATTGCTGGAAGTAATCCAAAAACAGAAGCCCACTCACATTGCAGTCGCGTTCGATACGCCAGCAAAAACTTTTCGTGATGAGATTTTTACGGAATACAAGGCTACACGGCAAGAAACCCCCGAAGACATCCGCTCGGGCGTTCCGATTGTCAAAGAGATCATCAAAGGCTTTGGCATTCCGATATTGGAGAAAGATGGCTATGAAGCGGACGATATCATAGGAACCATTGCCAAAAAAGCGGCTGAAGAGGGCTTTACCGTGTACATGATGACACCCGACAAAGATTTTGGCCAGTTGGTGACTGAAAGAATTTTTTTGTACAAGCCTGCCTACATGGGCAACTCTGTAGATATTCTTGGCCCTAAAGAAGTGTGCGAGAAATGGGACATCGAAAACGTCAATCAGGTGATTGATATCCTCGGCTTGCAGGGCGACACGTCAGATAACATACCCGGCATACCGGGTGTGGGGCCCAAAACAGCCGCAGATTTACTGAAACAGTACAAAAGCGTTGAGCGTGTGATTGCCAACGTAAGTCAATTGAAAGGCAAATTAAGAGAACGTGTGGAGCAATTTGGGGAGCAAGCGATGCTGTCAAAAAAGTTGGCCACGATTATTGTGGATGCACCCGTGGAGTGGAACGAGCAGGAATTGCAGTACACGGGCCCGATTGTGGAAAAGTTGAAGCCAATCATGGAAGATCTGGAGTTCAAGACCATGATGGCACGTGTATTTGACTCCGTGCCGGGCACCACGCCTGTTGTGCCCAAACCGGCACAGCTATCGATGTTTGGGGCAGGTGCTGATGAGCCTGCGGCAATGCCGGCAGAGAAGAGAGTATTTGATGGCTCTGCGGTGAAACATTTGAAGCTCTCAGAGAAAGAAAGTAGTACCGTTGCCGAAAAGTTAAAGGGCAAACGCGAGTTTGCTTTTGAGGTAATCACCACGGAAGCAGAGAATTTTGACTACACACCTTTGGTCGTTTTGGTTTCTGCGCAGCCGGGCGAGGTGTACGAGTTGCCTATTCAATCGGTAGAAGTATTGAAGGATTTTTTGCTCGATGAGGATGTTGTGAAGATTGGTCACAACATCAAACACTCCATACTGGCATTAAAAAAGGCAGGTGTTGAAACAAGGGGGTATTTGTTCGACACACAGCTTGCACATTACCTCATCGAGCCGGAGGCATCACATGATTTGAATATTATTTGCGGACAATACCTGGGATATCAGCTCTCTGGCGAGAACAACGCATTTGAACGTGTGGACCAGGTTCTGCAACTGAAGCCCAGGTTGCAGAAGGAATTGGAGAACCGCACCCACTCGCGCCTGATGCGCGATGTGGAAATGCCACTTGTGCATGTACTTGCTGCTATGGAATTTGAAGGTGTTGCGTTAGACGAAGACGCACTTCAGTGGATGTCGGAGGCGCTAAAGAAAGACAGTATTAAAGTACAGAAAGAGGTTTATGAGATTGCCGGGCAAGAGTTTAACATTGCCTCACCAAAGCAACTGGGCGAAATTTTGTTTGACAAGATGAAGTTGATGGAAGGGAAAATAAAGAAGACAAAGACAGGCCAGTATGCTACAGGCGAAGAGGTGCTGGTGAAGTTGGCAGAGGAGCATGCCATCGCCAAGAAGATTTTGGAATACCGTGAGTACGAAAAGCTGCGGTCCACTTATGTGGATGCATTGCCGAAAATGATCAGCCGTGTAGATCACCGCATCCACACCGATTACAGGCAGGCAGTGGCGGCCACCGGGCGGTTGAGTTCGAATAATCCCAACTTACAGAACATTCCTATTCGAACTGAAAAAGGCAGGCAGATACGAAGTGCGTTTGTTGCCCGCGGCAAAGACTATTTATTTATGTCGGCCGATTACTCGCAGATAGAGCTGCGCATTGCGGCCTCGTTTGCAAAAGATGAAACGATGATAGAGGCCTTCCGGCTTGGCCGTGATATTCACACAACCACAGCGGCAAAAGTTTTCAAAGTGCCGCTTGAGAAAGTTACACCCGACATGAGGCGGAAAGCAAAAGAAGTAAACTTCGGGATTTTATATGGCAGCACTGCTTTTGGGTTGGCACAGAACCTGAATATTTCGCGCACCGAGGCAAGCGAGATGATAGAATCTTACTTTAAAGAGTTTGCGGCCATCAAGCGCTACATGGACGCAAGCATCAACACTGCCCGTGACAAAGAGTATGTGGAAACGATACTGGGAAGGCGGAGATACCTGCGCGACATCAATTCGCGCAATATTTCTACCCGTGGCTTTGCGGAGCGAAACGCCATCAATGCACCCATTCAGGGGAGCGCGGCTGACATCATCAAAATTGCGATGATCAATATCCATCGATGGCTGCAGCGCGAAAAACTAAAAACGAAAATGATTTTGCAAGTACATGATGAGTTAGTGTTTGACCTGCACGCGAGCGAAGAGCAAATTGTGAAACCCAGGGTGATTGAGTTGATGAAAACGGCAGTGCTATTGGATGTACCCATGGAAGTAGAAGTGGGCGTGGGCAAGAATTGGTTAGAGGCACATTAGAGCGCTCGCATTTTTTGAGCGGTGCCAGTGCCATGAGCTTTTGGGCCACACATCGCCCGAAACAACGGAGGTAAACACCGTGTGGCGTGGGCGCGCGCTAGACAAGATCAAGGGTTTGCTGGATCACCTGCCGGCCTCAAATTTTTTTAGAAAACGAATAGTTGTTTTGGCACATGCCTAAAAAATATATTCTTCGTTTTTCTTTTGAAAACAGGGAAATTGGGGTAATTTGTACCCCTAAAACAATAAATAATAAATGCGCAACACTGCGCAAGCACAAACGTTGTGCACTATGCGGGCGGACAGCCAAGTCGTACGCAACGGGTGACAACGT
>DHLV01000162.1 GCA_002405445.1 Flammeovirgaceae bacterium UBA4659
ACATCGCCTTCACTTCTATTAGATGTTGTGAGTAAGATGCATTGCTTCACATTGGCCAACAACCAAATTAAAGGTGAACGTGTGCGCGCCTGAATGTTTTGCAGGGCGATGTCATCGCTTTCCCAGGTCAACGAACGATTTAAGGCTTGTTCAATAATTTTTTTATTGTTTTCTACCGTTTCGTCCACTGTCCATTGATAAAACGTAGCGCCAATGGACAGCGCGAGTTCACGCGCAGCTTGCAGCGTTTGGTGCGATGAGTTGCGTGTGCCCTGATAAGCGCAGGTGAGTAGTTGACCCATGGCACCTTTTTCGTCACTTACGTTCTTCAGGCCAACAGCCGCTGCAAAATTCTCAATACCCAGTTCGCGTATGCCCCTGCGCACCATTTCGGCCAATAGAACGGCACACAACGAAGAATCTGCGCCACCGCTTAAGCTCAATACAAATCCCTTCGCTTTGCTTTTTCTCAGGTAGTCGAACAGTGCCAAGCTGGCGGCACGCGCCATTTCTTCGTTGCGTTCTTTGCTATCGGTAATGGGTGGAGCAGTTGTTTTGGTGGGATCATCAAAACAGATGTCGGCAAAAACGAGATTGTAATTCTTAAATGAAAGACGATTGTTGAGCGCAACAATTTTTCCATTTTGCCCAATAATGATGTCACCATCATAAATCATGCGACCGGCTTCGTTGCCCAGCAGGTTACAGAAAACGTAAGCACACTTAAATTTTTCAGACCCATCAATCACTACTTCTTTTTCGCGCAGGGTGCTTTTGCCCATGGCAAAATGGCTTGCGCTCGGGTTCAGCATCAAATCAACACCCCGTTCGCACAGGCGATAGCCGGGACGTTTCTCTTTCCGCCAACTATCTTCACAAATTTCAAAACCAAAGCGGATGCCGCTGGCTTCAAACACCAAGTCACCCACACGCACGGCTTGCCCGTGCATCTCAACTTCTTTTACTGTATTGGCAGGCCACGCATCAAACCAACGCGGTTCGTAGTGTACACCATCGCGCGCGAGATTTTGTTTGAGGGCAATGCCGAGTATTTTTTGATGGGAGATAACGCATGCGCCATTGTAGGTAATGCCGCTGATGCGGATGGGCAAGCCAATGCTTACCGTAATGTTTTCGCAGACAAGTACAATGGTTTGCAGGTGCGCCCAGGCTTTTTCGCTCAGCCAATCACTTAAGAACAAATCTTCACATCCGTAACCGGTAAGGCACAGTTCAGGTAAATTTAGAATTGCTACTTTTTCTTTTTTGGCCGATTCAATGGCCTGTAAAATATTGTCCACATTGTTTTTCCAATCAATTGGTGTTTGATTGACCGTGGCTCCGCCTATTCTGAGAGTTCTGTTCAAGGAGTTTTTTGCAAAGATAGAAAGTTGAAGTCATAGGTAATAGCGCCTAAAAATATCTTTTTTTGAAAAGCGAAAACCAAGGAATAGATCACATTAAATATCTATTTCTGCGAGGATATGATCAAGTTCATAACACAAGTCAATACTCTTGGGAACACACGCCTTCTTCAAATTTTCAAAAAAATAAATCGATGCTCTTTCTGTCGAAAGTGCATAACTGATTTTTGCATTTGCTACGCTAATCAATACATTGAAGGACGCATAGTTATCGACCGGATACCTTGTAATATGTGTGTTATTTGCCATTGCGAGTTCAAGAACCCGATCAAAAATCTCTTCGCTTACTACAATATTTTTTTCAAAGCTACTCTTGACTGGAAGTCTTGAAGTTGAGACTATTAAATCCTTTAGATTGCTTCGATCTCCGGAGTTGATTCCGATATGATTAATTCTTATAAAATCAGGAGGCTTATTGCGGCAGCAATCGGTGGCAAGAATTAAAATTATTAAAAGCCAAAAATACAAAAACCTCATACCATTTTTGTTAAGAAAACTTAGTCGTTCTTTTCCAAGATCGCCAAAAAACTCAGATGCGTCTCTCAAACCCCCAACATCCCACACGTCTTCTCTGCTGCTGCCTGTTCGGCTTTTTTCTTGTTTGGCCCAATACCTAAGCCATAAGCTTCTTCGCCCACAAACACCTGAATGGAAAATTCTTTGAAATTTCTTCCGCTGTTTTTTATATGGACGGTTTCAAAGCGAACTTCCATTCCTTGCCGCTGCGACCACTCCAGTAACTTGCTTTTATGATTGCTGGTAGAGCTTACAATCGTATCTAAATTGAGATAAGGTTGCACCAACTTATCGATGACAAATTTTTTAGTGCGCAAATAACCTTTGTCTAAATAAATGGCGCCTACCAGCGCCTCGAGGGTGTTACCCAAAATCACATTTTGCAACTGCACATTTCGTTGATCGAATTTTACTATTGCACCAATGCCCAACCTGCGGGCAATGTTGTTGAGCGACTCGCGGTTGACGATGCGCGAGCGAATTTCTGTGAGAAACCCTTCGTCTTTAAAAGGGTATTTTTTAAAAAGATAATCGGCAATGGCAGCGCCCAATATGGCATCGCCCAAATATTCCAGTCGTTCGTTTGATTCGCGAAAGCCGTCTTGCTCTTTTGATTTAGAACTGTGCAGCGTAGCAAGTTTGTAGAGCGATAAATTG
>DHLV01000285.1:0-4960 GCA_002405445.1 Flammeovirgaceae bacterium UBA4659
TGATCACGGCCAAACTGGGTTGACCTCGCCCCTGCAACAAGCGACTGAAAGACGTGTTGCTGGTAACGTACGGCATTCAGAGACCATTCCTTTGTCTGGCGATCAATGTATGCAGCAAATGGCTTGGCTAGCAGCGAGCGGATTCCCATACGATGCAAATATAGCTGACAGCGGGCGAAGCATGGCTTTTTTGATTGCCGCTGTTACAACTTGTCAGTATCTTTTTACGTTTTTGAGGTCGGCACTAATTTTGCGATGGCGCAGGTTCAAATCATATTTCTATGAACGCAATCAGGACAGTTGTGATCGGGTTTTTGGCAGGTATTGCCGGGGCTTATGCCTTCTACGCTTACCAAACCGAAAAGCAAAAGCGCGAAGACACCAAAACGCAGCAGCAAGTGAAGGATTACCAGCCTGCTGCCGTTTACCGCCCCAATATTGTTGACCCCACTGTGCAACCTACCGCAACGGCTGATTTCAGTTACGCGGCCACCAAGGCCACGCCCAGTGTGGTGTTTATCAACAGCATCTCGCAAAGCGGCAGTTATTCTTACTGGGATTTTCTATTTGGCGATGGCGGATCGCAAACGCAGGTGAGTAGCGGCTCGGGTGTCATTTTTTCGGCTGACGGCTACATCGTTACCAATAATCACGTGATTGAATCGGCTGAACGCATTGAAGTGCTTTGGAACAAAAAATCATACGAAGCTGAGTTGGTGGGCACAGACCCCTCTACAGACCTGGCTGTGTTGAAGGTCAAAGAAAATGGCCTGCCTGCCATTACCTTGGGCAGCTCTAAAGCCCTGGCGGTGGGCGAATGGGTGGTGGCTGTGGGCAACCCGCTGTCGCTGTCATCTACGGTAACGGTTGGCATTGTGAGTGCCAAAGGCAGGCGCATTAACATTGTGGACGACAAGTTTCCGATTGAATCGTTTATTCAAACCGATGCGGCCATCAACCCGGGCAACAGCGGTGGTGCGCTGGTCAACAAAAACGGTGAGCTGATCGGCATCAACACTGCCATAGTATCGCGCACGGGCTCATACACCGGCTACGCATTTGCCGTACCTGTTGACATTGCCAAAAAGGTGGTGGAAGACCTGATCAAATACGGCATGGCACAAAAAGCAATTTTTGGTGGGGAAATTGTAGAATACGATTACCAAAACGCGCAGAAGTTTGGCATGTCTACCAATGTGAAGGAATACAAAGGTGTATTGCTGGGCGAAGTATCGCGCGGAAGCGCAGCAGCCAAAGCCGATTTGCGGGAGGGTGACATCATCACTCAAATCAATGATGTTGAAGTGAACAGTAAGAGTGCCTTTGAAGAGGAGTTGAGCTACCGCTACCCGGGCGACAAGATCAATATTTCATTTGTGCGTGATGGCAATACTGCCACGGCTACCATTCATCTGCTCAACAAAAACGGTGAAACGGGCATTATCAAAAGGCGCATTTTCAGCGATGCCAGTTTGGGAGCAAACCTGGAGGCTGTTGATTATGGGGTGAAGGTGAGCAAGATTAAAGGTGGCCTTTTTAAGCAGATTGGCCTGTCGGAGAATTACACGATTGTATTGATCAACCGCCAGCGCATTAAAGATCCGCAAGAGGTGATCGAGTTCTTTAACAAGTACAAGGGCCGAGTGCTGTTGCAGGGGTTGAACAGTTCGAAGCAGGAAGTACCGCTATCGTTTTACCTGAGGTGAGCGGTGCCGGTTGCTGCACCCAGCCAATGCTAATATTCGTCTTCGATTGATTTGAGCAAGATGGCTTGGTGCTCTTTCACCAGCCTATCATACAAGCCGGGCTCATGCCTGTAGCCCGGCACTTTTATTTTTTCTTTGCTGATGGTTTGGTTGGTAAGTGGTGGTGTGCTGCAGCTAACATTCATGCCTGCGCGCTGCATACCGTGCACGCTGTTGCTAAAGTGGTTGGTGTTGGCTTCGGGGCCGGTCACATCAAACGTTCTGCGCGTATCGTCTTTGATGAGTTGCCAGGATTGCGTGTACATGCAAGTGACTTTTTTTGTGTTTGCCTTACTTTGCCTGCGCCAAATACATTTGCTCGTAGTATTCGATGGCCATGCGGGCCGAATCAAAAAATGGTAACACGTCTTTCATGCCGCCTTTCATCACCTTCAGCCACTTGGCGGGCGCATCGTAGTACATGGGTATGATTTCGTTTTCGAGCAAGTCGTACAGGTTACTTGCTTCCACCCTATCGCGCTCTTCTTGTGTGAGCGCATCATCTGCCTTATCGATGATGAAACAGTTTTTTCCGTGCTTTGAAAACTCAGGCACCCAACCATCGGGTATGGAGAGGTTGATGGAGCCATTCATGGCGGCCGTCATGCCGGATGTGCCGGAGGCCTCGTGGTACATGCGGGGGTTATTGAGCCACAAGTCTGACCCTTTTTTGAGGTGGCTGGAGAGCCACAGCTCATACCCTGTAAGCACGGTGCAGTTGTTGAGGTCTTTGGTTTTCCAATATATCTCGTTGAAGATGTTGATGGCGTTGTAATCTTCGGGGTATGGCTTGCCCGCCCAAATAAACTGCACGGGGTATTTTTTGTTATTGGCGATTTTGAGAAACCGATCGAAATCGGAAAGCAACAGGTTGGCGCGCTTGTAGGCGGCAAACCTGCGGGCCCACACCAGGGTGAGTGTGTTGGGGTGAAAGAGTTTACCGGTTTGGTTGGCCACCACGCGAAACAGCTTGTACTTGAGTTTTTTCTTACGCGCGGTGAGCGCGTTATCGTCATTGCCGGCAAGTGCTTTTTCCAATTCAGGATCTTGCCAATACGTTTTATTTTGGGCGTTGGTGATGGAGGTGATCTCACAAATATTTTTGTAGCCGCCCCACATCTTGCGCGACACATCGCCATGGATACGCGACACGGCATTGGCTTTTTTGGCCATGCGCAGCGCGGTGAGTGTATAGTTGAGCATGCCGTTTTCGGGGGCCACCAGTTTATTCACCTGGTCTGCCGTGAGGCTGCCGAAGAAACTCATGCTGTTGAGCAGTGGCACGCTGTGCTCTTCGTTGCCGGCCTTTTCTGGTGTGTGGGTGGTAAACACCACGCGCTTTTTTACTTTTTCGAGGTCGTTGAATTTGTCCATCAGGTAAAAGCAAAGCGGCAGTGCGTGGCCTTCATTCATGTGGTAAATTTCCGTTTGCCGCTCGAGTACATCCAGCAACTTGGCACCGCCCACACCCAATAAGATGGACTGTGCAATGCGCGTGGTTTGGTTGGGATCATACAGGCGGTGGCTGATGGTTTGTGCCAGGTAATCGTTTTCGGCTATATCGGTGGTAAGCAAAAACACCGGTGCCGTGTTGAACACCTCTGGGCGCAGCAGCATGGCCTTTACATGTACGCGTGCGCCATGTATGGTGATGGGGAAAACGATGCCGGTATCGGTTAGAAAAGAATAGTCTTTATCTCGAAAGGTGACCTTGAGGGTTTGATCCTGGTTGCGCTCTTGGTCGTAGTATCCTTTTTTCCACAGGATGCCGATGCCGATGACGTTTTGTTTGAGTTCGTATGCGCTGCGCATGTGTGAGCCGGCCAGAAAGCCCAGCCCCCCGCTATAGATTTTCAGGGGCTGGTCGAGGGCAAACTCCATCGAAAAATAGGCAACTGCCTTGCTGTACTTTTTATCGAACGGGTAAGGGAAAAGTGTGGACAAATCGAACATGCACAAAAAATTTTAAGCAACGTGGGTGCGAACTTAGCAAAAGGGCGGCAAACAGACAGGCAGAAGTGATATGAAACCCAGGATTTAGCTTTGCAAACGATTGAAGCCGGATGATGCACGGGGGCTTGGAGGTGGAAGTTCGGCAGTAATGCCGCAGGGCGGAAGATACCTCTGAACAATTTGACCAACGATGAATAGATTGGGGATAATCGCAGCTCAACCGTTTTTCAATAAAGTTGACAAAGGCCATGTGGAGAAAATGGACAGAGCAGTGAGAGTTGGAATACAGTATTTCAAGACTGAAACGAAAAGATAAACCACGATGGCAATGAAAACAAAAGTACGCGCGCTTGTCACCATGAAATACATCGGTAAAGTTGGGAGTAAGGATGGAGACGACTTCTCATCATACCTGGTGTGGACGTGCTTGGGAAAATGATGAACACTGTAACACGAGAGCGCAACCTACCGCATCATGAACCTGGAAAACCTGTGGGGTGTGGGGGCGCAAAAAGCACAATATCAAAACTTGAGAGCCATGCAAACAGCACGACCATTGAAACAATGCTTCGTGGTTTGAAGGTTTTAAAGAGGCTGTAAACTTATGTGCAAAAATGGAGCAAAGTATTGTTAGACCAGCCAGGAGCAAAAAACCGGACGAACAACAAAATCTCCTTTACACAATGGTGGGGTTGCGTGTGAGGTGCATGTGTTATCTTTGCTCAACGTTTGATGACGTGGAACAAGGCTGTTTTCAAAAGCCCACCACTATCAACTTTAGGCCGATTGGCGCCATTTTTTCCTGTGAAAGCGCCCGTAGTTGCTGCACGGATGTGCATTTTTTTGGTTTTATTTTCGTTACCCCACTACAGCTTGCAGCCCCGGCACCTTTGTACCTGGCACACAGCATTTATAGAAAAGTTGGGCATACCTTGAGAGCTCATCTCAAAGATATGTTTGATGTGCCTGAGGGCGTGGCGATCAGGGCGACCCCAAGGAACCTTTCGTGAATCTGACACTTGCCGCCATCGGATTTTTGAGCTCGCTTGTGAACGATGGTTTGTGATGAGTTTGTTAAACCTTATCAAAACTGTGATTCACCCTACCTCAATTGGGCTGTGTTTACTATTTTTATCCCGGAATTGCCGTTTAAAATTATTTGTCATGACAATTCAGCCGGAGGGGTGTGGAATCCTGACGGATTCTTCAGGATGATGAGAACAAACCCTGACATTGAAAATGAAAGAAAATTTTTCGACAAG
>DHLV01000285.1:5078-6418 GCA_002405445.1 Flammeovirgaceae bacterium UBA4659
CCTTCGACAACAATGACATCCCATCATTTCATTTTCAATCGTGAGCACCTGGTGCAAAAAAGTCAAATGGCTTAGTTGGGTTTATTGATGTTTACTTGACAGGGTACATGGTTTTTTTGGATGCCAGATGTTTAAAATATGATGTTAACACCACAATATGCGAAGCCTTCGGTAACACTGCGGCCGCTGCACCACCGCGGGCAGGATTGCGTTGGGATTTTCTTTCAATACAATGCTGCATTGCTGCCGGTTGTGAAGGCGATACCGGGCGCTACCTATTCGGCCACCAACAAATGCTTTTACTTGCCAATGCAACCCGGCACTGTGAAAGAGGCAGCACGTTTGCTTGCAGACCATGCGGTGGTGGTGGTAGAGGGGTTTGATGATGCAGAACGGGAGGAAGCCAAGAACAGCGGGTATGAGATAAGCGCGGTATTGCGGCTGATGGAGCAAAAACTTCATTTACGAGGATATGCAAAAAACACCACTAAGACATACTTGGACCAGTTCAGGCTGTTTTTAAATTTTTACAAGGCGTATGAGCCGGGGGATTTGAGTGAACCGGAGATACGGAACTACTTACTGTATTTGGTTGAGAAGAAGAGGGTGAGCCGATCGGCACAGAACCAGGCGATTAATGCCATCAAGTTTTTTTATGAGGTAGTATTGAAGCAAGAGCGAAAGGTGTATTATTTGGAGCGCCCGATGAAGGAGCAGAAACTGCCAACGGTGCTCAGCCAGGAGAATGTGATTGAGCTCTTTCAGGTGACGGCAAACCTGAAGCACCGCGCGATGTTGATGACGATTTATTCTGCGGGATTGCGCAGGAGTGAGTTACTGCGGCTGCGAGTGGGAGATATTGACCTGCACCGTGGCACAGTATTTATTAAAGGGAGCAAGGGTAACAAAGACCGCCAGAGTTTATTGGCGCAGTCGCTGATACCTTACCTGCGCAGATACATGAACGAGTACAAGCCTCAATATTGGCTTTTTGAGGGCGATAAAGGCGGGCAGTATAGTGAGCGGAGCATCAATGAGGTTTTTGTGCGGGCGATGAAAAAAGCAGGCATACGGAAGGCGGCCACGCTGCACAGTTTGCGCCATTCGTTTGCGACACATTTGCTGGAGGCGGGCACTTCAACGCGGTATATTCAGGAGCTTTTGGGCCACACATCGCCCAAAACAACGGAGGTATACACCCATGTGACACGGCCCGCGCTAGACAAGATCAAGAGTCCGCTGGATCACCTGCCTGCCTCAAATTTTTTAGAAAACGAATAGTTGTTTCGACACATGCCCAAACAATATATCCTTCTTTTTTCTTTTGAAAACAGGGAAAT
>DHLV01000075.1:0-509 GCA_002405445.1 Flammeovirgaceae bacterium UBA4659
TTTGGTTTTTGTCATAGACTTGATAGCTGTGCAGATCACTGATTTACTCCGCCTAACGTAAGGATTTATGATGCGGTCAGACCTGATGAATGCAACCGATGCAAAACCCGATTCTTTGGTACACGAGCCACAAAAGATATTGGAAGTGAAGGCGCTTTGGAAGGCGTTTGGAAATAACCGTGTGCTCAACGGTTTTGATCTGTCAGTCCTCAAAGGCGAAAGCGTGGTGGTTCTCGGCAAGTCGGGTTCGGGTAAGTCGGTGCTGATCAAGTGCATTATCGGGTTGATGAAACCCGATGCCGGTGAAATCAATGTGTTGGGCAAGGATGTTCCCAACTTGTCGAGCGGGGAATTAGACGAACTGCGCGTGCAGGTGGGTTTTTTGTTTCAGAGCAACGCGCTGTACGATTCAATGACCGTTCGTGAAAACCTCGAGTTTCCATTGCGGAGGCACTGGTTTAAAAAGACAGAGGATGAAGTGGAGGAACTTGTCAAACAGGCGCTATTTG
>DHLV01000075.1:660-5949 GCA_002405445.1 Flammeovirgaceae bacterium UBA4659
CATGGGATTGCTAGAATATCGCTCCTATCATCCTCTCTCCTTACCGAAAGGCGATCGAGCGCGGGTAGTGATTGCGGCAATTTTAGCCATGGAACCGCGTCTAGTTGTTTTCGATGAACCCACCACCGGGCTCGACCCGATCACCAGCCGAGAGATCAGCAACCTGATGGTGCAGGTGCAGGAGAAGTACAGCACCTCTTCGGTGATTATTTCGCACGACATGCAGTGTGTAAGTATTACAGCAAACCGTGTTGTGTTGCTGGTTGACGGTATTTGTTATGCAAACGACACATTTGAAAATCTCAGTAAATCAACCGATGTAAAAATCAAGGAATTTTTTGATTAAATAACCTATGGCAAACCAAAGCATCAGCAACATCAAATTGGGTCTGTTTACGCTTGCAGGGCTTGCGTTCATCATTGTCACCCTTTACATGATCGGCAGTAGCCGCAACCTGTTCAGTTCAAATTTTGAAGTGATGGCGCGTTTCAACACGGTAAACGGCCTGATGGTTGGCAACAACGTGCGTGTTTCAGGAATTGACGTTGGCACTGTGAGGCGCATCGATTTTGTGGATGATACATCTGTTCTGGTGGTGATGGTTATCGAAAAGAAAGTGAGAAAGTTTATTAAAAAGAACTCTGTTGCCTCCGTGGGCACAGACGGGCTGATTGGCAGCAAACTGGTCAACATCGAATTAAGCCCGGCAGCGGCACCGCCCATTCAATCTGGCGATATGCTGGCATCTCAACGCCCGATTGAGGGTGACGAGATGTTGCGGACTTTGAATACCACTAACCTCAATCTGGCGAAGATCACGGAAGACATGAAACTCATCACGCGGAAACTTAACAGCAACAACAGTTTGTGGAGTATCCTTAAAGATACCGTAGTGGCGATCAACTTGAAGCAAACAGTGATTAACGCAAGAAATGCCACAGGCAAGATTGCGAGCGCCTCTTCTGACCTGGAACGGATGATGCGGGCTGCACAAAAGGGCGATGGGCTGTTGGGAAGTTTGTTGGTCGATTCATCGCTTGCCATCGGCATCAAGCGCGCTGTACAGGACATCACCGCCACCGGCCGCCAACTGAAAGAGTCAAGTGACGAGCTGAAAAGCCTCACAGGCAAACTCAACAGCAACCAGGGCGCTCTCCATCTGGTGCTTGCCGACTCTACATTTCGCAACAAGATTAACAAAACAATCAAGAACATCGAAAGCGGCACAAAGAAGTTTGATGAAGACATGGAGGCGTTGAAGCACAACTTTCTGTTCAGGGGTTACTTCAAAAAGCTGGAGAAAGAAAAAGCAAAGCAGAAATAATGAGTCGTTCAACACCACCGGAGCCTGCCGCTCCTTTGCAGAGTGACGGCTTCACCCGCCTTATGCAAGGGCTTACGTCACAGCAAGCAAATTTAGCCCTGCGACAACATGGCTTTAATGAGCTGCCGCTGAGCGAACGCAAGCGTTTTCTCAAAATCATACTGGGGGTGCTGTTGGAACCCATGTTCATGCTGCTGTTGCTGTGCTTTGGTATTTATTTGTTATTGGGCGATTGGACTGAGGCGGTGATGCTATTAGGCTTTGTCGCCATCAGCATTGTGATAACCATTTACCAGGAAAACAAAACAGAGAAATCACTAGAGGCGCTAAAGGATCTATCCAGTCCACGTGCGCTTGTGATTCGGGAGGGCAAAAGGCAGCGCATCCCCGGAAGGGAAGTGGTTCCAAATGACTTGATCTTTCTACACGAGGGAGACCGTGTGCCCGCAGATGGCGTGCTGCTTTGGGCGCTCAACCTTTCCATCGATGAGTCCATTCTTACCGGAGAGTCAGTGGCGGTGCGGAAGAGCACAGACAAAAACACGGCCACCGCACACACACCTGGAGGGGACAACTCACCATTCGTTTTTTCCAGCTCACTGGTGATTGCCGGGCAAGGCATTGCGCAAGTGCACGCGACAGGTGCCAATACGGAGGTGGGCAAGATTGGCAAAGCATTGTACCATTTAGAGGAGGAGAAGTCGCCACTTCAAAAGGAAACGAGCCGTATTGTGAGGCTTTTTTCACTGATCGGATTAACGTTGTCCGTATCGTTGACCGTTGTTTTCGGCTTGACCCGCGGTGAGTGGCTGCAAGGTGTACTGGCCGGCATAACATTGGCGATGGGTTTGCTGCCAGAGGAGTTCCCTGTGATATTGGCCGTATTCCTTGCATTGGGTGCATGGCGCATATCACGCCAACAAGTACTGACCCGGAAGACAGGAGCAATTGAAACGTTGGGTTCCATTACCACACTTTGTGTTGACAAAACCGGCACTCTTACGGAAAACAAGATGAGCGTGCGCGAACTCTTTGTGCCATCCAATGATACCGATCCTGGTGCAAAGATTGCGAACGGACGCAATACCATCATCGACCCAAGGCTTCCACTGCCGCTGGATGAAGTTTTTCACCCATTAGTTGAATATGCGGTGCTCGCCAGCAAGCGAGATCCGTTTGACCCGATGGAGAAAGCACTCGTGGAGCTCATCAACCGTCAACAAGTGGATGCCTCGCACGACCATCCCGATCGCAAGTTGCTGAAGGAATATCCTCTTCAAAGTTCGTTGTTGGTACTTTCGTATGCCTGGGAGTTGCAGGAGAACGACCAATACATAGTGGGAGCGAAGGGTGCACCCGAGGCAATATTAGAAGTTTGCCATGTGCCGGAGACAATGGCCCGGGCGGTGGAGGAGAAAGTGACACAGTTGACCGGTACAGGCTTACGTGTTTTGGGTGTTGCACGTGCAACAAGCAGCACACTCCCCGTTGATCAGCATGATTTCGCTTTTGAGTTTTTGGGT
Organism: Flammeovirgaceae bacterium UBA4659; assembly: GCA_002405445.1. Taxonomy (GTDB): domain Bacteria; phylum Bacteroidota; class Bacteroidia; order Cytophagales; family Cyclobacteriaceae; genus ELB16-189. Next base: position 3,509 of record DHLV01000075.1, read on the forward strand.
TTGATCGCTTGGGAAGATCCGATCCGCCCCAGCGTACCCGCAGCGGTGAAAGAATGCTACGATGCCGGTATCGACATCAAAATGATTACCGGAGATTACGCAGGGACGGCCGAAAGCATTGCACGGCAGTCGAAGCTTGTGCCAAAGGGCACTTGTGTGGGTGCCGATTGGGATAAACTTTCCCCAGAGGAGTCACAACGTGTGGTAAAAGAATCAAATGTGTTTGCCCGCATGGTGCCGGAACAGAAACTGAAACTGGTGAAGGCACTTCAAAGCCAAAACGAGGTGGTGGCAATGACGGGCGATGGCGTTAATGATGCGCCCTCTTTGAAGGCTGCTCACGTGGGGATCGCCATGGGTGCACGCGGCACAGACGTGGCTAGAGAAGCCGCACACCTTGTACTGCTGGAGGATGACTTTTCGCATATTGTTGCGGCCATACGCATGGGCCGAAGAATTTACGATAACATACGCAAGGCAATGGCCTATGTGGTGGCCATCCACGTACCCATTGCAGGCCTGTCGATTTTGCCCCTCTTACTCGGTTGGCCGATGATCCTGTTTCCGGCACACATTCTGTTTTTGGAAATGATTGTGGACCCGGCCTGCTCACTGGTATTTGAACAAGAGGCCGGAGAACATGACATCATGAACAGACCCCCGCGAAAAGCGAAGGGCTCAATCTTCTCCAAAGATGTACTGATTCTTTCAACGGCACAGGGCCTGCTGGCATTCTTAGTAACCTTTGCTGTTTACGCTGCCGCGCTTCACCAGAGTGCATCGCCAGAAATGGCGAGGGCGCTCACGTTTGGTGCTTTGGTCATGTGCAATGTCGCACTGATTCTGTGTAACCGCAGGTGGGATGAGCCCATCTGGAAAACATTGAGAGAAGAAAACAAAGCATCATTTTGGGTGGTGATCGGAACGCTGTCAATGCTACTCTTGATCTTCAATTTCTCTTGGCTTTCCGAAATTTTTCAATTTGCTACGCTGCGGTGGTGGCAATTGATTTTAATGGTTTTAATCGCCACCGTGGCTGCAGCAGGTTTTGAGTTGATGAAGTTCATTTTCTTTAAAAGGAGAACTTTGCACGCAAAGACATTATGACACATCTACAGCGCTATTGGAGCAAACGTGTTGATAGGGTAGTAAACCTGATAAAAAAAACGAGGCATAAACGCACCCCCGGTGAGTACCACGCACTGCGTATTGAGATCAAAAAAATAAAGGCGCTATTCCAGTTATTGCACCACCACAACAAAAGGTTCAAGCGCAAACGAAATTTCGCACCGTTTGCAAAATTGTTTGACAAGGCCGGTCAGATCCGGGAAATACAGGTGGAGCGGAAGTTGTTGAAAAGAAATCGAATTCAAGCTGCGTCATCGTATCTCGATCAGTTACTGAAAAATGAAAACAAACTTAAACAAGCATTCACCGCTCGTTCATTGGGAAAGATAGCATCCGCAGTGCTGGCGAAACGAAAACCCGTGGCAGATTACATAGCTGACGTAAACAAAACCTTTGGCGAAGCCTATGTAACCCAACGCAAGCACAAGGTCGTTAAAAAGTTATTTGAAAAAATTCGCACCAGAGAACTTCACAAGCTCCGCAAAAGAGTGAAGACACTACATTACAACATCACACAAGTACGGTATCAAATTGACGCCAGAGAAGAGTATCACTGGTTGCGTTTTCAATACTTATTGGGCAAGTGGCACGATTGTGATTTGGTCATCAGGCATCTCAAACAATTCCTAAAAAAATCAAAACATCAAAAAGTTAATACACATGGAATAGACAGTATTTTGCTGCGTTATTCAAAGGAAAGGGCAAAGTTTCTGAATCGCGTGCGACAAAGCGCGAGATACATTCGATCATTAACTTGAAATTAGTTTTGCTGCAATCGATAACTGTTTTTACAGCATGCCGGACGCGACATATTTGGTAAAAAAAGAGGTGCCGGATATCTCCGGCACCCAGCGTGAACCCTCATCCACTTCAAGCACTGATCAAGAGACAGCGATTTCTTTTTTAGGCTTCATCGGAGTGACTTCTTTTTTCGGAACTGTGATCTTCAATATGCCGTCAGCGTACTTTGCATCGATTTTGTCGGCCTTAGAATTTTCAGGCATCGTAAAAGAACGAGAGAATGAGTTGTATGCATACTCTTTGCGGGTGTATCCGTTTTCTTATCCGTTCTTTTCCTCTGTTTTTTCAGCACTAATGGTGAGAACGTCATTCTCCATCTCAATCTTAAAATCCTTCTTCTCCAAACCGGGAGCAGCCAACTCAATCCAGTATTCTTTTTCATTTTCAGACACATTTGCTGACGGAACAGTCGCACCTAATCTTGCCGGCAGTTCGTTGATGTCAACATCAAAGAAACCAGTCGGCCATACAGATGACCAAAACGGACTTGTGCTAAAGAAATCTGACACGAG
>DHLV01000040.1 GCA_002405445.1 Flammeovirgaceae bacterium UBA4659
AGTGTTGTGATTGACGCGCGTCAAAAGTCCATCATAACTTCCTCCATATACCACATCGTTGTCGGTAGGATCAACTGCAATGTGACCGCTTTCGCCACCCGCAGTCGGTTCCCAGTCACGCTCGCCAATAGAGAAACCATCTGTGCGGTGTGCGATGCGCTGCGTAGAGTTGTCTTGCTGCGCACCGTAAATTCTATAGGGAAAATGATTATCGGTTACCACACGATAATATTGTGCAGTTGGCTGATTATGATAGGTAGTCCAGTTTTCCCCGCCATCAAATGAAACTTGCGCACCACCATCGTCCGCAATTACCATGCGCTGGTTGTCTTCTGGTGCAATCCACAAATCGTGGTGGTCGCCATGTGGCGCGTTGTAGCTTTGAAAAGTTTTTCCACCATCTTTTGATTTGTGATAAGATACGTTCATCACATAACAGATATCCTCATCTTTTGTGTCAGCATAAATTTTTGTGTAATACCATGCACGTTGACGAAGGTTGCGATCTTCATTCATTTTTTTCCAAGTAGTACCTCCATCATCAGAGCGATACACGCCACCATTTTCATTTTCGATGATTGCATAAACGCGATTGGAGTTGACGGACGATACCGAAACGCAGGAAATGCCCCAAATTCCCTTGGGCAAACCCTCACTCACAGAAATATTTTTCCAAGTATCGCCACCATCAGTACTCTTATAAATGGCAGATCCATCGCCTCCGCTTTCCAAGCTATAGGGTGTTCTGCGAATACGCCACATAGAAGCGTACAACACACGAGGATTGTTGGGATCCATGCATAAATCCACCGCACCGGCATCAGCATTTGCAAACAAAATTCGTTTCCAGTTTTTGCCACCGTCATCGCTGCGGTAAATACCGCGCTCTTCCGAAGACTTGAATAAATCTCCCATCACAGCAGCATATACCAAGTCTGGGTTTTTAGGATGGATGCGAATGCGCGGGATATGTTTTGAATCTTTCAGTCCAGAAAAAGTCCATGTCTTGCCGGCATCGGTGGATTTCCAAACACCATGACCGTAGGACACATTACCCCGTACGGTGCCTTCACCCTGACCGACATAAATTACATTGTTGTCCCATTCACTGACAGCCACCGAGCCGATGGAACTTCCGAAAAAACCGTCTGAGATATTGCTCCACGTGTTGCCAGCATCTGTGGTTTTCCAAACACCACCGCCCGTGGCGCCCATGTAAAATAAATTTGGCTTGCCAGGTACACCCGTAACGGCTGCCGAGCGTCCTCCACGAAACGGACCTATGCTGCGCCACTCAAGGGCATGATAAAGCTTTTCATCAAAGGAAAGAGTTGTGGTTTTTGTCGGTTTCGGTTCTTTTTTCTGGGCTTGAACCACAACGGGTATCAGTACGGCAAAAAGAAAGTAAATTAATCTACTCATGGGCGATAAAGTTTTTTTTCTGGATTCGAGTTTAATGGAAATTTAAAGATATATAACCCGATATTTTATGAGTGGTAACTCCTAATTTTTTTGTTAAATATTTTATTCAATTATCAGTTGATCTTCAAACAGCGCTTTAAACATTTTGAACGATTCCTCGTGAATAAACTCGCAACTGTCAAGCATAATCGCATAAAAAATTCGACCCTTGAATCTATCCTTGCTCTCGTTTGCTTGATAGAAAGACAGTCCGCCCGTTTCGTTTTTTGGCATGGTAAAGGGATTTTCAAGTATTAGGCCGGGATAGCGAGGTTCGTTTCTCTCTACACCGACCAAATAGAGGCGCGCTCCGCCTATTTCTTTGTACAAGTTCGGGTCAGTCACTTCATAAGCAATTGTTTTTTCATATTTTTCAGAAAAACCAATCTGCTTTTTGTTTTTATATCGGTCAATAAAAATGTTTAGATAATCCTCGAGTTTTTCGGTTTCTTCGGCTGTTTTTATTAACATAGCAATTGTGTAATTTATTTCTCTGCCTTGCTTGCTTTTGATTGCGTTCGGCTTCAAAATCATTACCCCCTGATTCTTTTGATAATCGAAAATTGAAATGTTCCATGTAGAGTCAACGAAAACCTTTAAACCCAAAGGGCGCGATAGCAATGTTGCGTATTTTCCAGGAAACCCGTCCCAAATCTCTTCTTTGGGATAGGACTTTGCTTTATCGACCGGTACTATCCTTTTCTTGATCACATTGCCTAACTGGTTTTCGAAATGCCCGGGTCTACCATCTATATCGCGAACGCGATCCATAGCGAACAAACAGTTTGCGGGCATGTTTGCAATTGCGGTTGCCCAGGCATAGTCGTTCCAAAAATCAACGGGCTGTGTAACGGGCAATAATGTTTTTGCTTTCAATAAATTTTCTATTCCTTTCATAGGCACATTGGCTTGGGAGTAATGATACCCCAAGAACCAATAACTTCGAAAATCCTTTGGGTCAATACTCTTTGCTGTTTCATATTTTTCAACTGCCACTTTAAAGAAAACTGTATCGTCAAGATTATACAGGTAATGTGCTATATCTCCTTGAAGAAGACTCAAGTCAATTTGCGTATCCTTTAGATTTTCAAAAGATTGATAAACTTCTCTAAGCTTCTTGATAATTTCTTGTTTTGGCTTGTTATGCTCCCACTGCGGTGTCCAATGGCTGTAATAATTTTGATTTTCTTTGACAAACCTGAACCCATCCAAGAGTTTTGAGTCACTTGTTATTTTTGAAATGTTTACATGGTCGACATGCGCCCTGCAGTTGACTGATATTGCTAAAAAGAAAAGCGCCTTTAATACTTGTTTTATCATTACTTTTTATTTTAAAAATATGAAATATTGCTAGGTTGTCCAACTTACTAAATTGTATTAAAGTCGTTTGCTCACTGCTAAAATTCGATTACTTTAACCAAAATTTACGCTATGCAAAAAAGCGACCTTAAAAGCCTTGTCAGTATTCCCGTGATTGTGGCCGCACTTGGTTACTTTGTTGATATCTACGATCTGTTGTTGTTTACCATCGTGAAAGCACCCAGCATGCGCGGTTTGGGTGCTACTGATGCTACCATGCTCGTGGACAGCACCAGGGTAATCAATTGGCAAATGGGAGGTTTGTTGATAGGTGGCATTCTGTGGGGCATTTTGGGGGATAAACGCGGACGCCTTTCGGTGTTGTTTGGTTCGATCATTTTGTATTCAGTTGCCAATTTTGTCACGGGCTACATTCAAACGGTGGAACAGTACGCCTGGTGCCGATTTATTGCCGGATTGGGGTTGGCAGGTGAGTTGGGTGCAGGTATAACGCTGGTGAGTGAGTTGCTGCCCAAGCGTGTGCGCGGGGTAGGAACATCGTTGGTAGCGGGCGTTGGATTGTTTGGTGCCGTAGCAGCCTATTTCACTTTTCAACTCACGCAAGACTGGCGGCTTTGCTATAAAATCGGAGGTGCGTTGGGCATCATGTTGTTGTTCTTGCGCGTAAAAGTGGCCGAGTCAGGTATGTTTAGCCAAGTAAAAGAAACGGAAGTAAGCAGAGGTAACTTCTTGATGTTCTTTCAAAATGTTAATCGTTTCAAAAAATATTTGCTGGCCATACTTATTGGGTTGCCCACTTGGTATGTCATTGGCATATTGGTGAACCAGAGCGACCGGTTTGGCAGAGAAATGTTTGGCAGCACCACCATCGACTCGGGCCGAAGCGTGATGTTTGCATATACCGGCATTGCCATGGGTGACATCATCATCGGTTTGGTGAGCCAATATTTTAAGAGCCGAAAAAAAGCATTGCTCGTTTTCTATTTGATGACGATGGCTTGGCTCACAGTCTTTTTCAGCCCGTTGAATGACAGCAACACTTCTATGTATTTTGTGTGCGGCATGCTGGGCTTTAGCACCGGCTTTTGGGCAATTTTCGTAACGATGGGAGCGGAGCAATTTGGCACTAACTTGCGCGCCACAGCTGCCACTACTGTGCCTAACATGGTCCGTGGTGCGTTGCCCCTCATCAACCTCATGTTTCTTGATCTGTTTCAGAGAAGTTGGCATTGGTCGTTGGTGCAAAGTGGAATCGTTACGGGCATCGTTACGGTATCCATTACTTTGATTGCATTCTATTTTACGGAAGAAACCTTCCACAAAGACCTTCAATTTGTAGAGGAATAGCTGCGAGCACCTTCCACGGAAAAATCAACCAAGGCATTTTCAGAGTGAAATGTTAAAAAACTGGTTTACATTCGCAACTAACGTAATCGTCATTGCTGCCCATCAAACCGGGCCGCTGCGAAATGCACAGAGATTCTGTGATGAATTCCAA